>NZ_VZQO01000052.1:0-59992 GCF_014397665.1 Paraburkholderia sp. UCT2 | reverse complement strand
CTATGTATGTCACCACGCCGAATACAACGTATGCGAAAACCACGCCCAGAGTGTCATACGCGGCGGCCGTGCGTTGGAGCGCGGCGACGGCGATATAGCCGATCAACACGACCGTGCCCAGGCATATTCGGAGGAGCGCCTGCTCCTTCTCAGGTTGTCCGCGAAAGACACCTAGAAACGTTTGCTCATGCCAACGCTGCGCGCCCGGCCGCTCCATGCCGTGTACCCCGTCAATATTGTCTTTTGCAGAGCGGGCATTCTATCGCTTTTGCCGGCGACCAATGCTTCTTGCCGCTCTCTCCGTCCGCTTCCTGAAAGCCGCCGTTCGAACGTCCGTCTGAGCGAACGGGTGAACGTCCGAAAGTGGCCGGTCACTGCCTGACGGCGATCGGCAGCACGCGACCCGCTCTAGCCCTTCGGCGAATTTTCGAGAACCTCTTCATCCCATTCAAAAGCGGCCGTTCCGGCTCGCTCAAAGGGGCGAGGCCCGGCTTGGGCCGAGTGTGGCGAGGATGGCATTGGTGAGTTCGAGCATCGCCGAATGATATTCCGCGGGCAGGGGCACGTCGTCCATCAGTGACATGGTTTCTTCAATGCCCTGCCGGAATGCTCTGGCAATCCCGGCGCGCTGTAACGCCGTCAGGTGGGGCAAGGCGGCATCACGAAACTTGCCCAGCACCATCGCCTGCGCGCCAAGCGCGCTCATTGCCTTCGTGTTGGCGGTCACGAGCTTGGCCATCTGTTCAAATGCGTCGTTGGTTTGGTTCAATTTTCAGTTCCGCTCAGAATGACTGCCAGTCTGCAGCACCGGTGCCGGCCGCAACCACTGTAGGCCTGTCCGGGGTAACCAGGGGCGCCGTCTCTGGCCTTGTCAACGTGGCGGGACGGGACGTGCGGGCTTTCGGTGCAGGCCGCTGCGGTTCGCTCCCCGGGGCAATCACCCGTGACGGGGAAGTGCCCCGGTTGTCGACCTTGAAGACGGCCACCGCGTCACGCAATCCCTGGGCCTGCTGGGCCAGCGACTGTGCTGCCGCCGAGGCTTGCTCGACCAGCGCCGCATTCTGCTGGGTCACCTCGTCCATCTGGGTGACGGCCGTGTTGACCTGTCCGATGCCGATGCTCTGCTCTTGCGATGCTGCAGCGATCTCGCTCATGATGTCGGTCACGCGCTTCACCGACTGGACAATTTCGTTAATCGTGCCGCCGGCTTCCTCGACCAGCTTCGAGCCGGCGTCAACCCGGGTCACCGACTCGCCAATCAGGTCCTTGATCTCTTTGGCCGCCGTGGCGCTGCGCTGGGCGAGCGTGCGGACCTCGCCCGCCACGACCGCGAAGCCGCGACCCTGTTCACCAGCGCGGGCCGCCTCGACCGCGGCATTGAGCGCGAGGATGTTGGTCTGGAACGCGATGCCTTCAATCACGCTGATGATCTCGGCCACCCTGGCTGAGCTATCGGAGATTCCGTGCATCGTCTCGACCACGCGTCCGATCACTTCCCCGCCGCGTTGCGCGACGCCCGAAGCCGTACTGGCCAGCGTGGTCGCCTGCCTCGCGTTGTCGGCGTTCTGGCGCACAGTCGAGGTCAGTTCCTCCATGGACGAGGCGGTTTCCTCCAGCGACGCGGCCTGCTCTTCGGTCCGTTGCGACAGGTCCAGGTTGCCGGCCGAGATTTCCTGGGCGGCGGTGTCGATCGACCGGGAGCCGTCCCGCACGACACTGATGGTCTGCACCAGCTTGCCTTGCATCGCCTGCAGGCCGCTCATCAGCTGCCCCATCTCGTCGCGCGTGCGGACCTCGACCTGCGTCGTCAGGTCGCCGTCGGCAATCGCCCTGAAATGGCCCAGTGCCTGGGCAAGGGGCGTGCCGATCGCGCGCTGCAGCGACCACCAGGCCAGTGCCGCCGCACCGAGCGCCATCAGCATACCGGCGAGGGCTACGCCGATGAACCCGTGGAAGCGGGCCTGCGAGGTCTCAAACGTCGCGCGGCCAGCCGTGATCTGCATCTGGCCCAGTGAATATGTGCCGCCGGTGAAATCGCTGAACAGCGACTGCGGTGTGTGCACGGCGACATCGGTGAGCTTCGCCGTATCGTGGGCGGCGATCGCGCTGAACATCGGTTCCAGGCCATTTGCGACGTACGCGTCGCGCTTCGCGTTCACGTCGGCCGCGCGGCTCGCCTCCTCGGGTCCGGAGAACGGCAGCGCGCGATACGCGTCCCACGCCTGCTTCGACTCAGCGAGCAGATCCCGGGCGATCTGCACTCGTTGGGGTACGTCCGGACTGGCCGGATCAAGCGCGATGAGAAGCAGCCAGAGGCGCGTCCTCGATAGTGCGACGTTTGCCCGACCGAGCGCCTCGGAAGAAGCCAGCCGGCTGGAATACAGCTCCTTCACATCGTTGTTGCACATCGACACGCTGGCGATGCCCATGACGCCGCCAAGGACCAGCAGCACGGCGAGAAAAGCCATTACCAGCGCCAGGCGGGCACGGATACTTAGATTCTTGAACATGGATAAATTAAATGGGAAGCCGATGACGAGGCGTGCGCAAGGCGCAAGAAGAAGTAAGCGGGCAGCGCAAGCGCCAACACACGATTGATAAAGAAATCACACATGATGTTTGTATACGGCATTAAGCCGTCAAACTTGATGTCGAACTGCTAACCGCCATTCCGTTCAAGCGTTTTTGTGCGGATAGACGCCTGGCGACGTTGCAGACGCGGAAACGCTCTGTTGGGTGAAAGGTGATTGTAATGCGATGGTAAGCAGATAAACTGGCTTCAACGACTTGGCACAGGCTTCCGCCCCGGCGGTCGTTGTTTCGCTAACCAGCCTTTTCTTTCTGTTTCTGACGCTCACAATTGGAGA
The DNA here is from genome assembly GCF_014397665.1 of Paraburkholderia sp. UCT2. Taxonomy (NCBI): domain Bacteria; kingdom Pseudomonadati; phylum Pseudomonadota; class Betaproteobacteria; order Burkholderiales; family Burkholderiaceae; genus Paraburkholderia; species Paraburkholderia sp. UCT2. The sequence goes on along the minus strand of NZ_VZQO01000052.1, from coordinate 57,125 downwards.
TTTCATCATGGCTAAAGCACTCATCCCCGTTCTCGCGCTCGCGGCGGTCCTCGCTCTGCCCACGGTTGCGTCCGCTCACAACAACGGTCCCCTGACGCGTGAGCAGGTGCGCGCGGAACTCGTCCAACTGCAGAAAGCGGGCTACGACCGCAACCACAGTGACGCGCACTACCCGGCAAACATCCAGGCAGCGCTGGCGAGCGTGGCGGCCCAGCAGCAGGCGTCCAGTGGCTACGGTGGCGTGAAATCGGGTTCGGCCGCTTCGGGGCGACCGACCCAGTGGGCCTCGGATCATTCGATCTACAAAGGAAGTTGATTGGCGATCAGCCGGGTGGCCGGGCGCTTTCAACCGCCCGGCCCGGTGACACACGGCGAGCGGCATCGTCGCGGCTTGCAGGTTCGCCGATGCGGCCCGTTACCGGCAGGAACAGCGCGAGCGGTTCGCCGAGGGTGTCAGCGGTGCTAACGACTACATCGAACGCATGCGCCAGAAATTGGGCGAGAAGCACAGGGGACGAATTGCCCGAAGGCGTCATAGATCAGCCTGGCAATCGAAGTCTAAGCCGCCTAACACGGCGCTTGAAAAATAAACTGCCTCGTTCGACACGTAGCCATTATTCGACTAGGCTTATCAGAAGCCCCATGCTGCACAAACGCGTTGAAAACCCGCCAGGAAAGATTCGATTCAAACACCTGATTGCAGGCTATCTCACGATAAGCTACCGACCCATGGACGACATCTCTCCGCAGGCCTTCGTCGATGCCGCGATCGCCTATCAGAAGACTGCCGCGGTGAAAGCCGCCGTCGAGCTCGATCTGTTCACCGCGATAGCGGACGAGCACGGCGACGTTAAGCGTATAGCCGAGCGGGTAAAGGCCGCCGAGCGCGGTGTGCGCATACTCTGCGACTTTCTGACCGTGCACGGGTTTCTGCAGAAGGAAACGGGACAGTACCGATTGACGCCGTCGACCACCGCATTCCTGACGACTTCCTCGCCGGCCTGGATGGGGAGCATCGTGGATTTCCTGGCGGCTCCTGAAATGACGGCACTGTGGCTGGACGACCCCGCCGCGTTCGTTCGCAATGGAGGAGCCGTGGGGCTGGGCAACATCGCGCCCGAGCATCCCGTCTGGGTGAAGTTCGCGCGTGCGATGGCACCCTTCGTGACACAAACCGCACAGAGCGTCGCGCAACACGTGAGTGCGCGGCCTCAGGCACCGAAGCGCGTGCTGGACATTGCAGCCGGGCATGGGCTGTTCGGAATCGCGATCGCCGAAGCGATCCCCGGCGCGGAAATCGTGGCGACCGACTGGCAACCGGTTCTCGAGGTCGCAACGGAGAACGCCGCTGCGGCCGGTGTCAGTTCGCGTTACCGCACGGTCGCCGGCAGTGCGTTCGAAGTCGATTGGGGTACGAATTTCGATCTGGCGCTGGTCACGAACTTCCTGCACCACTTCGATCCGCCAACCTGCGTGGAATTACTCTCGAAAGTCCGCAGGAGCCTCAGTCCCGCAGGGCGAGCGCTCGCGGTGGAATTTGTTCCCGACGAGGATCGCGTGTCGCCGCCGTTCGCAGCCGCGTTTTCCTTTATGATGCTTGCATCCACGCCGCAAGGCGACGCGTACACCGCGCGCGAACTCGAGCAAATGGGCCGCGAAGCCGGCTTTTCCAACGTAACGGTGACGCCGCTGCCACCTTCGCCGCAAGCCCTCGTTGCATTCGAGTAGCGCACACCCCTCGCGCTCCAGGCACCGCATTTCATCATGGAGACGGCGTTCAGACGATGTCGATGTTGAAGGTTGCGCTGCCGGCCGACCTGACGGTCGACGCCGAGGTGTGCTCGGCACGGGCGCGGGCAGCTATCTTCCGCCGTCGCGAACGCCCGACGACGTATGCTCTTGCTGACGTACAAAACCTGGTCGATCTTGCTCATCCTGCGGGTCGATGCCACTCGCAGCCTCGTCGATACCGGAGAACTCTCACTTGCAGTGATCGCCAGAGAGACCGGATTTGGCGATACCGAAAGAATGCGCAGAGCATTCGTCAGGACTCGGCCACCCCCCTCATTGCTTTACGGGATTTTCAGGAAGGGTTCCGCACCTTGTCCACGGCTCAGTCCCTGCACATGGTTGCGGCGCGATTGGTAGCAAACGTGTACACGGCGATCCGTCAGCGGGCCGCGCATAATCGTTGCCTGCCTGAAGGCGGTACGTTTCAGCGGACATCGAAGTATGGACGCCGAAAGCAGGCGCGTCCGGCGACGCCAAGCACATCACTTGCGGGCTGGATGGTCGCCACCGCGAGACCCGCTCCTGCGAATGCGCACGCGGCGGACACCAGCGCGACGGCGCGCAGCGCGTCAGTGATGGCGTCGGCTTGCGCCTGCGCCACGGGTGTCTGCGGCGCCGTATGAGCATCGCCGGCTGCCGCCCCGGTTTGCGCGTCCGGCTCCAGCAACCGCCCGGTCTGGTGTGTGCCCTGAGGAACGTGCAGTTCGTCGAGCCGCGCCGACAGTTCCGCGTGGTGTGACCGCACGAACACGATGCCGGCGACGCCCGGGGCAGCGCTCAACAGCGCCCGTGAACCGAAGCGGCTCGTCAGGTTGCCGGTGAAGCGCGACAAAAAGCCGATGATGACCGGTACTGGCAGCAGCGCCGCGCCCGCTTCGGTTGTGGTGTAGCCATGTGCGCGGATCAGCGTGAACGGCAGGAAGAACAGTACGCCGCCCAGACCGACGTGGAGCAGCAACGTCACGAGGTTGGCGCTGGTGAAATCGCGCGAGCGGAACACGTCGAGCGGCATCATGGGGCGACGGCTGTTCGCTTCGATTATCACGAATGCGGCCAGCACAAACACGCCGACGCCGATCGCGCACAGTACGAGCGGATGCCCGAAGCCATGCGCCAACGCCTGGGTCAGGCCATAGGTGAGAGCGGCGAGCCCCGCTGCCGCGCTCAGCGCGCTGGGCCAGTCCGACTGTTGAGGCGCATCGAGCTTGTGGCTGTTCGGCACCGACAAAATCGCGAGCGCAATCGTCACCGCTGCAAGCGGGACGTTGAGGAAGAAGATCGCGCGCCACGACAGCGAAGACCGCGCACATCGTCGCTGCGCAAGCGAGCCCGTGCGAGACATCGGGGTCTTCACGCTGGCGTCGGCCGCTTGCGGGCTAGCGCCGAACGCGGGTTCGCTGATCGCCGCCCGCGCGGTGCAGGGCATTGGCGCGGCGCTCTTCGTGCCCAGCAGTCTGGCGATCATCGGCGCCGTATTCGAAGGGTGAAAAAGGCGCCCTCAAAAGATCTCCCGCCTCCTGCCCAGCGGGCGCCAAGGGCTTTTATGCGGGGCTGACAGGCAAGGGGCCCGGATCGCTCGATGCGTCATCATCGCTGTGGCGCAGCATGATTCAATTGACCGTCGCCAACGAAGCGGCATATCTTGAGCATTGCCGACGCTACGCTCTCGACCACCTGGGCCAACAGGTCAGATAGCGAGGTATCGGTTGCATGTCCGCGGCAGGTTCGATCTCATCGCTGCACGCGCGATAACCCGCGAGAAGTCAGGCGCCTGCATCGAACAACAGGACAGACCAGGCCCATCTTTTGCGGTCTGCGCGCGCACGTCGTTCTTGATTAGGGTGGAAGATCATCATGTCGAGACAGCCCGGTTGGTCAGTCGTCATCGGTGCAATCACACTTGTGTTTCTCGCGCTCACTTCGCTTTACCTCGTGATCGGCGGAACATGGCTGATTGCCGTAGGCGGGTCGTGGTACTACCTGATCACGGGCCTGCTGCTCGCAGTAGTGACGTGGTTGCTTTACCGGCGCAAGCCCGCTGCGCTCGTTCTCTATGCGCTCGTGATGATTGCGACGGCGGTCTGGGCACTGTGGGAGTCCGGCACGGACTTCTGGGCATTGGCTCCGCGCTCCGGGGTGCTGGTCATTTTCGGCGTGTGGCTACTGCTGCTCGTGAGCTGGCGGATGGAGGGCGCACGCGGGCTCGGCATTGGTTCGCTCGTCGTTGCATTGGCTGTCTGGGCGGGCGTGCTCATCTACGCGAACTTCAACGACCCGCAAACGGTCAACGGGAGCTTCAGTGCGGCATCGGCGGCCCCCGCAGAGACCGGTGATAGCGCCGCCGACTGGCCGGCCTACGCGCGCACCCAGGCCGGTACCCGCTATTCCCCGCTGACTCAAATCACGCCTGCAAACGTCAAGGACTTACAGGTCGCGTGGACCTTCCGGACCGGGGATAGCAAAGGCCCCAACGACCCCGTCGAGATTACGGACGAAGTCACGCCGATCAAGATCGGCGAGACCTTGTTTCTATGCTCGCCGCATCAGATCCTATGGGCGTTGGATGCGCAGACCGGCAAGTTGAAATGGAAATTCGATCCGCAGCTGAAGGCCGATCCGTCGTTCCAGCACGTGACCTGCCGTGGTGTGTCTTACGTCGATCTTTCCGCGGCCGGTCCCGCGCCGACGGCTGATCAGCCCTCGGGCGCATCGGCCGCCGCGCCGGATCAGCAGGCAGCATCGGCCGCGGCGCCCGCTCAGCAGCAACCAGCGTCTGCGCCCGCTGCGACTGCCGCGACCGCCGGGGCCTGCATGCGCCGCATCTATCTGCCCGTCAACGATGGCCACCTGTATGCGCTCGACGCGCAGACAGGGGCGCTGTGCAAAACCTTTGCCAACGGCGGCGATCTCGATCTCCAGCACAACCAGCCGGTGACGACCTCCGGCATGTATGAGCCGACCTCGCCGCCGGTCATCACGAACGACGTGATCGTCGTCGCGGGCGCGGTCGAGGACAACTATTCGTCGCGCGAGCCGTCGGGCGTGATCCGCGGCTTCGATGTGCGTTCCGGCGAACTGCTGTGGGTGTTCGACCCGGGCGCGAAGGACCCGAATCAGAATCCTCCCGCCGGCGGTCACTACACGCTCACGTCCCCGAACTCGTGGGCGCCCGCTGCATACGATCCCAAGCTGGACATCGTCTATCTGCCGATGGGCGTGACCACGCCGGACATCTGGGGCGGCAACCGGACGGCGGAGCAGGAGCGTTTCGCGAGCGGCCTGCTCGCGCTGCACGCGTCGACGGGCAAGCTCGCGTGGTTCTATCAGACGGTCCACCACGACCTGTGGGACATGGACCTGCCATCGCAGCCCACGCTCGCGGACATTACCGACGTCAAGGGCAATACCGTGCCTGTCGTGTATGCGCCGGCCAAAACCGGCAACCTGTTCGTGCTCGACCGGCGCACGGGCGTGCCGGTGGTGCCGGCTCCGGAGCGTCCGGTGCCGCAGGGTGCGGCGCCCGGCGACCATGTTTCGCCTACCCAGCCGTTCTCCGGACTGACATTCCGGCCATCGAAGGATCTCACCGATGCCGACATGTGGGGCGCCACGATGTACGACCAACTGGTATGCCGGATCATGTTCCACAAGCTGCGCTATGAAGGCACCTTCACACCTCCGTCGGTGCAGGGGACGCTGGTCTTTCCCGGCAATCTCGGCATGTTCGAGTGGGGCGGCATGGCGGTCGATACGGATCGCCAGATTGCGATCGCCAATCCGATTGCGCTGCCGTTCGTTTCGCGGCTGATTCCGCGTGGCCCGGGCAATCCGATTCAGCCGGTACCGGGCGCGAAAGGTTCGGGGACGGAGACCGGAATTCAGCCGCAATACGGCGTTCCGTTCGGCGTGACACTGAATGCGTTCATGTCACCGTTGGGTCTTCCTTGCAAGCAACCTGCCTGGGGCTTCATTTCGGCGATCGATCTGAAGACCAACCAGATCGTATGGAAGAAGCGGATCGGAACAGTGCGGGACAGCTCGCCGATTCCGTTGCCGTTCAAGATGGGGATGCCGATGCTCGGCGGCCCGATCATCACGGCGGGCGGCGTGGCGTTCATCGGCGCGACGGCCGACAACTACATTCGCGGCTTCGACGTGAACAACGGCAGGCAGCTCTGGCAGGCGCGTCTGCCCGCCGGCGGGCAGGCAACGCCGATGAGCTATTCGGTCAACGGACGTCAGTTCGTGGTGATTGCGGCAGGCGGTCACGGCTCATTCGGTACGAAGCTCGGCGACTACGTGATTGCCTATGCGTTGCCGCAATAGCAAAGCGGTGAAGCAGGGTGGACGTGCGTGGACAGGACTGCCACGTCCACGCACGGCAATGTGGTCATCTGTTTGTCACTGACTTGCGGCGGACGGCGAACTGCTCGCCGCCGAATCCGCGTTGGCTGTTCCACCCGCCTTATCGGCGGGCTTGCAGCCCGCGCACATCGCGGCGATAGCGATCGTGATCGCGCTCGCGAGAAGCCGGCGGTAGAGGATTGGTTTCATGACATCTCCTGGTTGGGTGGCATCCGATCAATACTTGCGACGCAATCAGACAGCGCTCGTCGGGCTATCCTGCAGAGCTACGCATCTCCTGTTCCCGCTACCTTGAATTCACGTCAGTGCGAGAATCTGTCGGTCACTCCGTGTACTGAGAAACCCAATATGGGCTCCGACCTTGCCGGATAAAACTCCCCCGAATCATGCGGCGCCTCGCGAGAACCGTTGCACGGCATCGCCGATACGGATCGGTTGTGCAGGATGGGGACTGTCGGCCAAGGTAGCGGCGCGGTTTCCTGCGCACGGAAGCCATCTCGAGCGGTATGCCCAGATCTTTTCTGCGGTTGAAATCAATTCGTCGTTCTATCGTTCGCACCAGCCGAAGACGTATGCTCGGTGGGCTGCGAGCGTGCCCGATGCATTCCGGTTCTCTGTCAAGGTTCCACGGAGGATTTCGCACGAGCTCAGGTTGCGCGACGCGGATGCCGCCGTTAAAGAATTCGTGCGTGAGGTCACGCCGTTGGGTGAAAAACTGGGGTGCCTGTTGCTTCAGTTGCCGCCCCGCCTGGCGTTGGATACGGTCCCGGCACGAGATTTTTTTTCGCTGCTGCGCGGCCTCACGGCAGCGCCTATCGTCTGCGAACCGCGCCACGCAACGTGGTTTACCGAGGAGGGCGCGCAAACGCTGAAAAATGCGGGGATCGCTTGCGTGCGCGCGCATCCGTCGCCGATCGCCGGCGTCGAACCGGTGGGTGATCCGGGTACGCTGTATATCCGTTTGCATGGCTCGCCGGAGATCTATTATTCGGCATACGACGAGCCGTTCATCGAAGCGGTGGCTGCGCGGATTTTGGACGCTCGAAACTCTAACTCCGAGGTCTGGTGTATTTTCGACAATACCGCGCGCGGTGAGGCGGTACCTAACGCTCTGACACTGATGGAAAAATTAGAGAAGACCCCTTGCTGAGATAAGCCTTTCGAAGAGATCGTGACAAGCGCGTGTCTTTGCGCACGAATAGCAATCTGTATCGGTAGCAGTCGATCGCGAGCGAACTGTGGGTCGGGTCGGTGAGTCTGCGCAAGGTGACAGGCGCAAACGTGCGCTCGTGGGCCGCGTTGCCATCGGGTCGCACGTTCAGGAACAGTTGTCTTCATGTCACGCCCCGGGGCGTGGGTGGCGCGCGAATCGGCGCGGTCCGCGCAAGGATATCGGTGATGATCATCGCGAGCGAACATGGTCGTGGAGTCCGCCTAGCTGACCGTGAAGCCGCCGTCCGCGGCGATGATCTGCCCGGTGACATAGCTTGCGGCAGGGCTTGCGAGAAAGAATACGCTCTGTGCAACCTCGATCGGGGCGGCCATTCGTCCCATCGGAATCCGTCCTGCGCCTACGATCGGCCCTCGTCGAAACGGTGAGCGAAAATACGCACATCGTTCTAAAAACGCAACGATAATACCAGCCGGGATTTCCCTCGTTGCGGGTCTTCAGACGTGCCGCGCAACATGCGCGTGGAGAACGTCGGTCCGGCAATGATGATGTCGGCACGAACGCACATACAACCTCACAGGAAGGCGCCAAGATGAATGTTGCGAAAAGAAGCCCCGCCCAGATGGAATCGCACCGACCGCAGCCTGATACCGGCACGCTTCCTTTGCAGGTTGAGGACATCAGCTCTTCGTGGCTGACGTCGGCGCTCGCGCGCAGCCATGAAGGGGTAGCCGTCGAATCACTGGCCGTCGACGAGGTGATGTACGGCACGGCTACCAAAGTCAGGGTGCGTCTTGCTTACAACGCAACAGGGCGCGAGCTTCGCTTGCCCGAGTCTCTGATCGTCAAGGGCGGTTTCGTTCCCGAGTACCGGAACCTGAACGCCTACATATACGAATACGAGGCGAAGTTCTTCAAGGAAGTTCATCCCCGCTTGCGTGCAAATGTGCCTGCCTGCTTCTATGCAGAGACCGACAGTCGAAGCGGGCAGTCGATCGTGATCCTCGAGGATCTACGTTCACGGGAAGTGGAATTCTGTCGCGTGCAGCGGACGCTGACGTTTGCGCAGGCGGCGGCAAACCTGGACGCGCAAGCGCGGTGGCACGCGCAGTTCTGGCAATCGCCTGCGCTCGAAAGCGATGGCGAACTGGCGTGGCTCGCGTCGCAAGACCCGCTGCCCGATGGCGAGTCCGGCACCTATCACTGGGGCCAGTTGAAACCCGAGGTGTTCGCCAGCTATACACAGTTGCCGCGCGGGGCCGCCGTGCCAAAGCGGTTTCACGATCGTGACTGGATGGAGCGGGCGCTCCTCGATCTGCGCGCTTTCGACCGCATCGGGCCGATGACGTTTCTCCATGGCGATGTTCACCTCGGAAACCTATATTTCGACCGCGACGGCACGCCCGGCTTTCTCGACTGGCAGTCATATCGACGCGGACCGTGGGCTCATGACGTCACGTACTTCCTGATATCGGCTCTGGATATCGCGGATCGGCCGAGATGGGAGCGCGCGTTGCTCGAATACTATCTTGAGCGGCTCGCCTTTCACGGCGTCAACAACCCGCCGTCATTTGAAAGCGCGCTAGATGCCTACCGGCGCCACATCGTCTATGGGCTGTTCTTCTGGCTCGTAAATCCGGTGGAGTGGCAGGTCGAAGTCAACAATTGTGCAGTCGCGCCCCGGTTCGCGATGGCGGCACTCGATCACGAGATTCATGACCTCATGGGCCGATAACCCACCAGGCGCTGAGCGACATGCACTTGACGTCGCCACTTCCGCGGGAGTACATTTTTACGATCGATATTCGAGAATGTGAATGTCGGGAATAATGTAGGAGGCAAAGCATGTCGGAAACGGTCGCTCGACGCAGCACAACCTGGCCCAGCGTGTATGCGTGGGCAGGGCTCGGTGCGCTTTCGCTTTTGCGCAAATCCGCACCTACGCTGTTTCCATCTGTTTTCGTGGCGTCGGCCTTCCTTCTGCTGAACGTCGACGAAGACGGATATACGGCCATCGAGCGAGGTGTCGATCGTGTCGGGTGTCATCCAGCGGTGCGCACGGCGCTTCGGGTGCTGGCTTTCGTCGCGTTTTGCAACCTACTGAATCTGGCCTACACGAGCGCGATGGGTGTGCACGCGGTGTATGCCGATCCGTGGCCGGCGGATATGCCGAGTTGGCTTGCTAACAACCGTTAGGCGCACAGTGCCCGCCAACGTCAAACGCCACAGCGGATAACCGATGACGCATTGCAAGCCGCATCGCTTCGCCGACGTCGAGTATCGTGTAGAAGACGAAATCGCTATCGTCACGATGAGCCATCCGCCAGTCAACGGATTAGGTCTGGGAATCCGTCGCGGACTCGTTGCTGCGTTTGAAGCGGCCCGGTGCGACGCGCGGGTTCGCGCGATCGTACTCAATGGCAGTGGAAGCGGCTTTTCCGCGGGAGGTGATATTCGCGAGTTCGGCACTTCCGCTGCCACAGCTTGGCCAGCATTGTCGCTGCACGTTCATCCGGTGATCGAGGCGAGCGACAAGCCGGTTGTAGCCGCTATCCACGGGTTTGCCATTGGCGGTGGTCTGGAAACCGCGTTGGTGTGCCACTACCGTGTGGTCGCGGACAATGCGCAGATCGGTCTGCCCGAATGCAAGCTCGGCGTGATCCCTTTGTCCGGCACGCAGCGCTTGCCGCGTGTGCTGGGCTTCGCGAAGTCGATCGAATTCATTCTTGGTGCTCAAATCGTGCGCGCGGAAACCTTCCGGGGCAGCGCGTTATTTGACCGGATCGTCGATGGCGATGAGCATGAAATGTCGCGCCTTGCGATCGAGCTTGCGCGTGAGAAGATAGGCGGTACATCGTTGCCATTGATTCGCCGGTTGCCATTGCCTGATGGCGATCCGGTTTCCATTGTCGCTAAAGCGCGCTCACGCCTCAGCTGTAGCGATGCAATAGAAAGCCAGTGTCTGGATGCCATCGCCGCCGCGGCCGAGTCGCCCGATTTCGATGCCGGCATGGCCGCAGCGCGTGCGATCTACGATCGGCTCGTTTCGTCCGATCAGGTGTCAATGCAACGAGATCGGTTTTTCAAGTCTCGCCGGGACGGCTCCGCTCGATAAGCACCAGCTGATTTGCTACTACGCGGAAAGTTGCTTGCGCAGATCGCCTTTTCGCACCTTTCCCGAAGGCGTGCGCGGCAACTCTGCGACGATGCAAAGTTGCTCGGGCGTCTTTTGCTTCGCCACGCCCGCGCCGGCAAAGTGGGTCTGGACTGCGATCAGGTCGAGCGACGTGCGTTCGTGCAAGACGACGACCGCACAGACTCTTTCGCCATATCGTGCGTCTGGCTGCGCCACGACGGCGACATCGCGCACGGCCGGATGAGTGGCAAGTACTCGCTCTACTTCGAGCGACGATATATTTTCTCCTCCGCGAATCACGATGTCCTTCTTTCGGTCCGTGATGGTCAGGCAACCGTTTGCGTCGAGACGGCCGATATCGCCGGTCCAGAACCATCCGTCGTGAGTGAACGCGGCCGCATCGAGCGCCGGGTCGGTGTAGCCGACAAACAGCTCCGGTCCTTTGATCAGAATCTCGCCGTCGCGTCCGGCAGGCCGGTCGCTGTCCAACTCGTCGACAACGCGCACCTGCGAGCCGGGTTGAATGCGACCGTCCGTGCAGGCCCGGATATCAAAAGGCGAATCGGCCCAGCCGACACTCACTGTCGAATGCTCGGTCAGCCCGTACGCGCGGGTTCCCGCGAAGCCGGCCCGATCGGCCATGGCGACGTGGTCCGGCGTGACACCCGTGCCGCCCAGACCGTAAGAAGCGAGGGACGCCAGGCTGCGCCCGTCGCGGCGGGCGGCTTCGAGGAGCCCCTGGAGATGAAACGGCGTGCCACCCGAGAGGCGCACGCGATACTCATCGACCAGTCGCGCGGCAAGCGAGGCGTCCCATCGGTCCATGAACACCATCTCGGTGCCTGTAATGAATGGACGCAACAGGAAATTGAAGCCTGCAATATGGCCAGCAGGGAAGGGCGTGAGATACGGCCCAGGCCCGTCGATGAACGGAATCTGCCACTCTGCGCCGACTGTGCGATGAGAGTGCCGCACGCCTTTGGGCGAAGCTGTCGTTCCTGACGTGTACAGCAGCAGGCAGATGTCTTCCGACGTTGGCGGGTCAGCAGGGCGTTGTTCATGCGTTGTCGCGGCGAGTCGTTGCAGCGCGCCGAACGTGATGCCGTTCGAGGGCGCCCGATCGCCAACGACGATCACGCGCTCGAGGTCGGGCGTGTCGCCGAGCGCGGCGACACGCTCCAGGTAGTCGGTTCGGGACCAGAAATCGGGCACGCACAGAACGCGGGCGCGGGATTGTCGAAGGATGAAGCCGACTTCGGCGGGACCGTAGATGTGTACGATCGGCACGAGTACCGCACCAATCTCCAGTGCAGCCAGATACAGAAGCGCAGTCTCGCGCTGTGTGGGAAGCTGTATCGCGATCACATCGCCTCGACGCAGACCGAGGGCTGTGAGTGCCTTGCCAATCTCTTTCGCGTCGCGCAGCAGGGACTCGGTGGTGCAAGTGTAGGCACCGGCCTGGGTATGAAAATGGAGTGGCGTCGCGCCGTGCTTTTCGACGGCGCGCGCGATCAGGGCCGCAAGAGGCAAACCGCTCGACCACGGCGCAGTTTTCGATTCGCCCGGATTGGAATTCATGCTAGCAAGGCTCGCAAGAGACTCACCAGCGCGAGTGGCTGGTCAAGCATCATGTGATGGCCTGCGCGTGGCATCGTGATGGGACCCTTCGCGCCGGGAATCGCAGCTACGATGCGGCGCGCGCGATCGGCGCTGACCACGCTGCTGCACTCGGCGTGCACGTAGCTGACGGGAACCGCGATGCGGGTCAGCAGGTCTTCTTCGCCTTCGACCGGCTGGAGATTCCGCAACTTCGGGTCGAAGCGCCATACCCAGCCGTCGGCGGTTTGACGAAGTGATGTCCGCGCGAGATGCTCGAGCAGCCACGGCTCGCAATCTTGTTCCGGGATGAGTCGAAAGCGACTGAGTGCAGTATGCCAGTCCGGATAGGGGCGGGGCGGCGGGCGTCGTTCCACTGCAGGCAAGGTTTCGCCTCGTAGCATGAAAAACGAATCGAGCACGACTGCATGCGAGAGACGATCGGGAAAAGTCGCGCACGCCTGGAGCAGACGCGATCCGCCGAAACTGTGGCCCACCGCGACGCACGGTCCAGAGCCGATTGCATCCACGACAGCGACGAGGTCGCGCACGAATACGTCGGCGCTGTATTCCTGCCTGTAGGCGCTGTCGCCCATGCCGCGGAAATCCAGAGCAAAGACGCGAAAGCGATCGGTGAAGAAGGGCGCAATGAAGTCCCACCAGTGCGTGTGCCCGAGAAAACCGTGTGCGAAGACAAGTGGCGGCTTACCGGTGTCTGCGGCGTTCCACGAGACATAATGGACAGTCACCCCGCCGCCTTCGGTGAAGTGAGATCGACGCGGCTGGGCCATGGCGTGGTCGAACCATGAGGGGACACGATCATTCATTGCGGATTTTCCATTACCTGAGGCTTGCATACGCGGTCCACCGACCAGCTATGCGAGTACGATGTGCTGTCGATTCGCATCGATCCAGTCCACCATCGGGGTGAGCTGGACGCCACGTTTGGAAAGCGAATCGATATCGACGCGGTACCCGACCGCGTTGATCCATTCCTGTGCATTCACCCATCCGGGTGCGAGACCCTTTGCTCGGGCTTCATCTGGTGACACGTGCAAAACGGTGATCTGTGCGCCCAGAACGTTGCCGAGGCGATTCGCAACTTCAGACATCGTGAGTCTTTCCGACGCCAGCGGCACGGTCTCACCGTGCCAGCGTTGCGGATCGTTTAGCGCGCTGGCCGCGAGCGCGCCCACGTCGTCGGCGGCAATCCAGTCGAGTCGTGCGTCGGGTAGCAACGCGCTGAGCAGCAAGCTTTCGCGAAGGTGCGGAAACATCGCACCCGTTTTCGGCTCAGCGAGGTTGTCCATCATGAATGCCGGTTGCAAGACCGTCCACGATTCGAAGCCCGCGGCGCGAACGGCCTTTTCCACTTCCCATTTGTCCGTCCAGTACTTTCGGTTCCAACGTTTCTCGCTCCAGCCAGGAAACGTCTCATGATTGCCGGCCTGCGCCACGGAGGTGTGAACGAACTGCGGGACCTCCGCGTTGCGCGCTGCGTTGACGAGCGCAAAACCCTGGCGGCGTTCCCTGTCGCTGCGATCAAAATCAGGCAGGAGAACGGAGAAGACGGAACCGACGCCCTCCATCGCTTTTGCGAGCAAGTCGCGCTCGTCCAGATCTCCCCGTAGCGCCTGCGCATCCATGTCGACGAGTGCCCGCGCAGCCGGCGAGTCTGGATTGCGTGTCAGGAAGCGTACCTTGCGTCCAGCCGCAAGAAGATGGCGAGCCGCGGCGCCTCCTTGTGCGCCAGTGGCACCGATGACGAGTACCGCGGCGGATGAATCGATCATGACTTGTCCCGAGGTGGAACGTTAGACGTTGGCCAGGCGTGTCACGCCTGGGCGGCTTGCGCGCGATGCCGCTAACCCTGTGACAGCCATTGCAGGCTCGCGGCCTGGTGCTCACAAGCATACGTTCCGATATTAGCACGATGTTCATAAATCAACGAGCAAAGGATGCCAGTGATCGATGCTTCAGAGCTGCCACGCCAGAGAGCAAGGCGAATGGCGCGAGGCGCAAAGACGAAGCTTCGTCTTTGCGCCTGACACCACGATCAATGCTGCGGGCGCAGCGTTTGAACGAGGCCGCCTTCATGTGCAACGATCACCTCGGATCCCGGCTGATAAACGCCGGCAATTTCGTCTCCGCGCAGGCGGTTGCCCTGGAGGCCGCGCAGATAACTCGTGTCGTCGAGTCGCAACACATGTTCACCATGCGCGTCGCGCACGACGATCTGGTCCGATGCGATCGACGTCAGCGTGCCCACATAGGGCAGGCGGGGCTCAAACGGGAAACTTCCGCCGTGCGGCAGAATGCGCGTGTCGAGTGACAGACGAAAACGGTCCGAATGATTGCTGAGACCAGAGTGCGGCGTGCGTCGGCTCATCAACAGGACGTCGCCCAAGCGGTAGTTCGTGCGGCGCCATGCGTCTTCTGGCACGCTCGCGAGATCGATGGGAACGATCTTGTTGCCGTCCTTCCTGTGCAGGCACGGAAGCTTATGCAATCCTTCGGCGACGGCCAATCCGCCGACTTGCGCATCGATATCGCTGAGCGGAATCCAGCAGATGATGAAATCGAGGCGGTCGCTGTAGATAGCATCTTCATGAATGAAGTCGAACCGTGTGCGGCTTTTGTCGATAGCGGGCGGCGAGGTGCGGTATTCGGTGAAAGGTACCCAATAAAGCGGTACGCCGAACAGCCGCTGAAAGAATGCACGAACTGCGGGGTCTTCCATCACGGTGCGTGCCGCACCCTGCTCGTTCATCGCCTTCACTGGGAAAAAGCTGAAATTTTCGCGGTCTTTGCCAGTCCATCGCACGTCTCGGTCGTTGCGGTCCACGAAGCCGTTGCTGTCGAGGTGATCAACAAGCAGACCGCGCATGCGCTCCAGCGGCTCGTGGTCGAGAACGTCGCGAAAGAACAGGTAGCCGTCTTCGTTCCAGCGTTCTTGCAACTCGGCGTGATTGCCGAGCAGGCCATTGGAAACGTTGAATTCGCGCATCGTCTGCACGATATCCACGCCTGGTGTGCTCATAAATTGTCTCCTTTGGTCGCGGGGGCGCTCTGATGTCGGCTCACAGCAATCCGCGTTCTTCCGAAGTGCGGGTCGTGGTGTCGATGCCAAGTTCCCGCAGTGTCTCCAGAACGGCCGTGGTAGCGGAGGCGACGGCGGGGAACCCGGCATACGGAAGCGCCTGAATCAGCACCCCTTCGAGTTCGCGTGCGCTCAGACCGTTGCGCACGGCAATGCGGACGTGGTTCTTCAGTTCGAGCGTCTGCCGGCTGGCGATGAGAATGCCCAGCGTGACGAGGCTGCGCTGCTTGCGCTCGAGTTTGTCGTCGCCCCAGACATCCGCGAACGCGTAGTTGATGGCAAGGCGTGAAATGTCGGATCCGAAGCCGGTGGACTCGCTTGCGGCACGTAAGCCGGCTGCCTTGTCTTCACCCATGATTTCGCCGAATACCTTTAAGCCATAGGCGAGTTTTTCTTCGAGGCTCTTCACTTGTCTCTCCTGTTTAACCGCGGCGGCGCGGCTATTGATAGCAGATGCGACTCACCCGAGCCGCCTTGCACATTGTTCGTATTGTAGAACGACATTCTAAAATGTATGTTGAACGGTGCTGGACGTCAAGATAGTGCGCACCCGATATGACCAGGGTTCGTCCGTAGTGCACCGCAACGGGACAAAGGCGATATGCTGGGGACACCCGATATCAAAGCCATATCACGTCATGGAATTGCGGCATCTCAGACACTTCGTTGCGGTTGCGGAGACCCAGCACTTTGGCCGTGCGGCTGCGCGCCTGGGCATGGCGCAGCCGCCGCTCAGCCAGTCGATCATGCGGCTGGAGGAGCAGCTCGGTATCAAGCTGCTCGAACGTACACCGCGAGGCGTTTCGCTCACAGCCGCCGGAGCCGCGTTGCTCGCGGAAGCGAAGCCACTGATCGCGCAAGCGGAGCTGGCCGAGCGGCGCGTGCGGCAAGCCGCCGACGAACTGGCGAGCCTGAGCGTAGCGTTCGTGCCGATGTGTGCGCTGCGAATCATGCCGCTAGCCATTCAGGGGCTTCGCAAGCAATGGCCGGGCGTTGACGTCCGGTTGATCGAGCGCGGCAGTGCTTTGACCGTCGCCAGCGTGAAAAACGGCAGCATCGACCTGGGCGTGGTAGTCACCAGCTCGGCGGACGTCTCCGGTTTGGAAAGCGTGGTCATCGAGCGTCTGCGTGTGGTGGCCGCGGTTCCGGCGAAGTGGCCCGTGGCGGCGCAGCCTTCAATTCGTATCGCGGATCTCGCGCGATACCCGCTCATCATGTTCCCTCAGCAGATGTCGCAGCCGCTGTTCGCTGCGTTCGAGACAGCGCGCCGCGAGGCGGGGCTGTCGCCGCGGGTGACCCAGCAGGCGCGCCATCCATACACGATGCTCAACCTCGTGTCTCATGAACTGGGCATCGGTCTGATGCTGGACTCGGCGCGATACCTGCCCGTGGAGGGTGTCGCCTTCGTCGACATCGAGGATGTTCCGGCTGCAGGCGAAACTGAGGTGTCGCTGGTGTGGGCCGATAGACCTCACAAGCCCTACCACCGTTCGATGCTCGACATCATGCGCGATATCGCGTCGCCGGCGGCGGGGTGATACGCGCATCGCACTGCTCGACAGCTTCGTCCATGCTGCTCCTTTCGTCATCCGCTTCTCGTTCATCTTGACACTCCAAAGTGGTGTGTTTATCTTTGCGAATGACGTTCAGAAAATAACCCGCTCGCGCGGCGAGCCAAAGGAGGAGCAATGAGCACGAATGTGGCGAGTCTTTTCAATCTCGATCAGAAAGTGGCGGTGGTAACAGGGGCAGGCTCAGGCATCGGCCGCGAGACGGCTTTGCTGCTGGCGTCGGCCGGCGCGGCGGTGGTCGCGGCGGACCTGAATGAGGAAGCGGCGCAGCAGACGGCCAGGCAAATCGAAAGTGCGTCTGGCAAGGCTATCGCGATCAAAGTGGACATCGGCGATGAATCGTCGATTCTTGCGATGTACGAAACGGTGCAGGCCAAACTTGGGCGCCTCGACATTCTCGTGAACAACGCGGGCATCTATCCGAAGACGCAATTCGTCGAAACGTCGGCAGAAAAGTGGGACAAGGTGCTCGGCATCAACTTGCGCGGCACCTTCCTCTGCATGCGAGAAGCGATCAAGCGAATGCAAGGTGCCAAAACCGGCGGTTCGATTATCAATATTTCGTCGGTGGCTTCGCTGCAGCCGGTGATCTTCGACAACGGTGACTACGGCGCATCGAAAGCGGGTGTCAACAACCTCACCAAGGTGGCAGCGCTCGAATTCGCAGCAGACGGAATTCGCGTGAACGCAGTGCTGCCCGGCGGCGTGGCAACCGAGGGCGCGGCCGCATCGACGAAGGTTCATCAGGCTCACGGGCCGATCACCCAACCTGGTCGCATGCCGCTGGGCCGCATCGGCGTCGCCTCCGATATCGCCAGGGCAGTGTTGTTTTTCGCGTCGCCGGCATCGGACTACGTCACCGGTCAGCTTCTCGCTGTCGACGGCGGCTTCCAGGTCTCCTGATTACTCTCGTCTGCGTGTCATGTTCGAATCGCTAAGCTGCGTCGAGAACGCGGCTTAGCGCTGCAATTCCCTTTCCCCCACTGATTGCCGACCCGTTCGCACACACGTCCATGTGTGCAGCGGGCGCTCGCGCATGCGCGTCGGTCTGTGCCTTGTCGGGTAGTGAAAACACCGACGTCATTAATTGAACGACTTGTTGCATAACCATATTCCATGGCCTAGGATGTCCATCAAGAGGCGCCATGCAAGCGCCCGAGAGGCATAAGCCTGATCGGAGACATGCGATGTACTTTCTCGACAGCGATTTACGTGGTCCTCTTGCGGACTATACGTACGACTATCGTCGCCAGCGCGCTGAAAAGGGCGCTCCGTCGTCGGACGAATCGGCTCGCGCAAAACAATCGAATTGGGCGGCGCGCGTATTGGGCGCGGTGGCGCCTCGTGCTCTGGGCAAGCTGCGGACGGAGGGCCGGGCGCGATGAAAACGCTGACTCGCGAGAGCGCTCGGGAAGCGCGTAGAGTATGGCTCCCACTCATTCTCCTGTCGATTTCGGCGGCGGCGGTCTGGTTGCTGCAACGCGATCTGCGCATGGAAGAGCTAGGCCGGTCCGCACTCTTCGACGTCGTGATGATGTTTGCCGTGCTCGGGGCGACGGCATTGGCGGGCATCGTCGGATGTGCGATTGCGAGCCGTGCGCGAGCGCAGGAAGCCGATTTGTCGACAGGCGAGGATTGTTGCTTCATTGGCGCCGTGATCGGTGCGGTCGTCTTTTTTGTCGCCATGACTATCTAACGGTAGAAGCCATGAATGAAGAACTGAGCGCACGCGTCGAAGCACTGTTGGATAAGCAGGACATACTCGAATGCGTGCACCGCTATTGTCGCGGGGTCGATCGCATGGACCGGAAGTTGACGCTGTCGGCGTACCATCCGGACGCAATCGACGACCACGGCGCATTCGTCGGGGATGCAGAGGAATTCGTTGACTGGGCCTTTGCGTACCATACCGAGCATCAGTTGTCGCACCACCATATGGTGTTCAATCACAGCGTCGAATTGCAGGGCGACGAGGCGCACGGGGAGACGTACTGGCTTTTCTTCGGAGAAAATCGCGTCAAGCCAGACACGCTAGCGGTGGGGCGCTATATCGACCGCTTCGAAAAGCGTGATGGCGTGTGGGCGATTGCCGCCCGCGTCTGCATCTCCGAAGCGATCAACGAACTGACCCCTGCGGAAGTGCCTACTGCGTGGCGTGAAATCCTGATGGGCAATGGCGTCAGTGCACGAAATCGTGAAGACGTCTCTTACGAACGGCCTTTGAAGACGCGCCAACCCAGCGAGGTTTAAGGCCAGACGCAAGCCTGCAACGACGCTTGCCACGGATCCCAGCATCGATTTGCCATGAAAGCCAACGACGGCAGCAAGCCGACGTTGGCTTTCAGCTATTGGGTAATGGCGCAATCGTGCTGTGACCGACAATCGACAGAAACTCGCGGCGGGTGGAAGGATTGTCACGGAATGCGCCCAGCATTCGACTCGTCACCAGCGATGCGCCGGGCTTGTGCACGCCTCGCGTACTCATGCACTGATGCGCAGCTTCGAGAATGACAGCGACTCCCTTCGGCTGCAGCACGGTGTTCAGCGCATCGGCGATCTGAACGGTCATCTTCTCCTGAATCTGAAGGCGCTTGGCATAGACATCGACGAGGCGCGCGAGTTTGGAGATGCCGACCACGCGATGCTCGGGCAGGTAGGCAACGTGCGCACGTCCGATGATAGGCACCATATGGTGTTCGCAGTAGCTCTCGAATCGGATGTCCTTTAGCACCACCATCTCGTCGTAGCCATCCACTTCGGAAAACGTGGTGGCGAGAATCTGCATCGGATCGGAGTCATAGCCCGAGAAGAACTCGCGGTATGCGCGCGCGACCCGTGCGGGTGTTTGAATGAGACCTTCCCTTTCGGGATCGTCACCGGCCCATCGGATCAGCGTACGCACGGCTTGTTCCGCCTGGTCCCGCGTGGGGCGAATCGACACTTCCTCAGCGCCAATCTGATTGTCTCGTTTGTTCATCAACTCTCCTGATCATTCATGCCTCGTGCAATCGCATCGGCGTCCGCGAGCGCGGCACACGAGTGTCGGTGATGTGGAGGAAGTGTATATAATTGCACGGTGTTCGTAAATGAAAACGACCGGTGCATCTTGCACGCGACGTTCGACCATTGCGGGTCGAAAGGTCAGGTTGCACTTACACAGGGATCAGCACATGAAAACGCGCATTACAGAGCTGCTTGGGATTCGATACCCCATTGTTCAAGGGGGCATGATGTGGGTGGGTCGCGCTGAACTTGCCGCCGCCGTCTCGAACGCCGGTGCGCTCGGCACCATCACCGCTCTGACGCAGCCCACGCCCGAGGCGCTGCGCAACGAGATCGCTCGGGTTCGCTCAATGACGGATCAGCCGTTCGCCGTCAACCTGACCATTCTGCCGACGATCAAGCCAGTGCCGTACGACGAGTACGTGCAAGCGGTCGTGGAGAACGGTGTGAAGATCGTCGAGACGGCGGGACGCAATCCCGAGCCATATATGCCCGCATTCAAGGCTGCGGGAATCAAGGTCATCCACAAGTGCACGTCGGTGCGTCACGCGCTGAAAGCGGAGGCGTTGGGCTGCGACGCCGTGAGCGTGGACGGATTCGAGTGCGCCGGACATCCGGGCGAGGACGACGTGCCCAATCTGATCCTGTTGCCGGCCGCGGCCGCGAAACTGCATATTCCGATGCTTGCGTCAGGCGGCATTGCCGATGCGCGCGGCATGGTCGCCGCGCTCGCGCTCGGCGCGGATGGGATCAATATGGGTACGCGCTTCATGGCAACGCGGGAGGCGCCGATTCACGAGAACGTCAAGCGCAGGCTCGTAGAGCATGACGAGCGCAATACGGCGTTGATCTTTCGCACGCTGAAGAACACGTCGCGTATCTTCAGGAATTCGGTAGCGGAGCAAGTGTTGGAACTCGAGCAAAAAGAGGGTGTGACGTTTGCGGATCTCAAGCCGCTCGTGAGCGGTGAGCGCGGTAAGCGAGTGTACGAGACGGGTGACACCGAAGACGGAACGTTTCCGGCTGGCCTCGCAATCGGGCTTATCGAGGACATTCCCACCTGCGCGGAACTCGTGAGTCGGATGGTCGCCGAGGCGCGCGCACTCATTCATGGCCGGCTGGCCGCGCTCGTAGAAGAGAGCTGAGTCCGAAAGAAGACGGCCGTCGAACCAGGCTGCCCGCGCCCCCGGTTTCAGCGGACGTGGCAGCCGATGCATGCATGACGATCGCAATCAGGCCTGCGAAGTCGGACGACCTTGTTCGTCGAGTCGTTCGAGATGCGCCAGCAGCGACCGGGATGCCGCTGGCCAGAGCCTTTCGGGAACATCGGTATAAGCAAGACGCAGCCAGTCGTCGATCGAACCGGTCGGCAGTGCCTTTACCGCGCCGGCGATCTTTGCTTCCCGGGCGAGACGGTGTGCCTTGAGACGGGCGATCTGGTCATGCGGTCGGTCCAGCACGTACCCATGGGCGGGCAGAATAAAGTCGATGTCACGTTCGGTGCAGATCGCGTTCAACCGGTCGAGTGACGTAAGGTACGCCGTCATGTTGCCGTCGGGAGGATCGATGATGGTCGTGCTGCCATTCAGAATGTGATCGCCGCTGAATAGCAGTCCGTCTTCCAGAAGGACCAGGCACACGTGGTTGCTCGCGTGCCCCGGTGTCGAGACGACCAGCAATCGATGCGTCTCGCCGTCATGCGCAAGTGTCAGCACATCGCCATCGAGCAATTCCGGTGTCGTGTTTAACAATGAAAATGGCGTTCAGAAATTAGCGCAATTTTTGTTTTCTGTCCACGTTGTTGTGCGATGCGCAAAGCTGCGATCGTGCCGAACGTTGTGCACGTCATTCGCGCCAGATTGCGTGTGTGCTATCAGGCCTTCCTTGTGGATGACAACGGATAGACGTGGCTGGGATTTCGCGTTATTCTGGTTCAGAAAGATGATCGACGTTCAATTATTGGTTGAACTTGGCCCGCAACATTTCCAGGTATCGGAAGGCGATGCGAGCGCTCGCGGGACATGACTTGCCAGATAACAACAGGACGACTCAGATGGATGCAGGTACGGCTTCGCACGACGCCCTGATGGATGTGCCGTTTCGCCCGATTCGCGTCGGCAGCATGGATGCCATCGTCGAGCGAAGGCCAGACGGAAGCGTGGTGTATGAACTGCAGGAACCGCTCCAGGCGTATCCCGTCCGCTTGACGGAGCGGCTCGAACACTGGGCGAGCGTCACGCCCGAGCGCGCGTTGCTTGCGCGGCGGACGCCGGACGGCAAGTCATGGGAGTCTCTGACCTACCGCCAGGCGTTCGACGGTGCGCGTGCGCTGGGGCAGGCGCTGCTCGATCGAGGATTGTCGCCGTCTCGTCCGTTGATGATCCTCTCCGATCGAAGCTTTGAACACGCGCTCTTCGCGCTCGCCGCATTGCACGTCGGGATTCCCTATATCCCGGTGACGCCCGCGTATTCGCTGTTATCGCAGGACTTTTCGAAGCTCAGGCAACTCGCGGCCGTATGCACGCCCGGCCTCGTCTTCGCGGAGGACGGCGCGCAGTATGGCCGCGCATTGCGTGAGGTGTTCGGCGACGTGGAATGTGTCGTCGTCGGTCCGTTGCCGGAGGGTCGTGGCGGTTCGCGCGTCGCGCAGTGGCTGAAGACGCCGGTTACAGCCGACGTCGACAAGGCGTTCAAGGCAGTCGGCCCGGATACGGTGGGCAAGATCATGTTTACTTCGGGAACGACAGGCGCACCGAAAGGCGTGATCTACCCGCAGCGCATGTTGTGCAGCAATCGACAGCAAGTCGCCCAGGTGTTCGCGTTTCTTCAGGACGGGCCATCGGATCTCGTCGACTGGCTGCCCTGGCATCACACTTTTGGCGGCACGCATAACTTCGGCATGGTGCTGTACGGCGGGGGGACTTACTACCTGGACCCAGGCAAGCCAACGCCGGAGGAAATTGGCCCGACGGTGCAGGCATTGCGTGAAATCGCGCCGGCGGTCTACCTCAATACGCCGCAAGGGTTGGCCTCGCTCATTCCGCATCTGCAGGCGGACAAGGCACTGCGCGAGAAATTCTTTAGCAAACTCGCGCTAATCTACTACGGCGGCGCAAGTCTGCCGAAATACATCTGGGCTCAACTCGACGAGCTCGCGGTGCGTACCATCGGCCAGCGTGTGCTCATCATGTCGGGCATCGGCAGCACGGAAGCAGGCCCAACGCCGCTATCGGCGGCCTGGGATCCGCGACGGGAAGCGATTGCGGGGTTGCCCGTGCCCGGCGTCAAAGTGAAGGTGGCGCCGGTCGGCGCGAAGCTGGAAATCCGTTTCCTCGGCGACTGTGTGACGCCCGGCTATTGGAAAGATCCCGAGCGCACCGCCGCCGCGTTCGACGAGGAAGGCTATTTCCGCTCCGGTGACGCAGCAACGTTCATCGACCCGCAGCGCCTCGAACTGGGACTGCGCTTCGACGGACGCATTGCGGAAAATTTCAAGCTGTCCTCGGGCACCTGGGTCAACGTCGCCGAGTTGCGACTGTACGCGCTGAACGTGTTGGGCCCGTATGCGCGGGATATCGTGATTGCGGGGCACGACCGCGACTACCTGAGCGCGCTCGTCTTCCCTGACATTGAAGCGTGCCGTGCGCTTTGCGACGACCTTCACGATCCAATGCCGGGCGCCGACCAGATCATCAACAGCCACGGCGTGCGCGCGTTCTTCCAGACCGGACTCGACCAGCTCGCCGCGCGTCCTGGCGGCAGCTCTACGCGCATTGCGCGCCTCGTGCTCGAAAGCGAGCAGCCGACGCTCGATAACGGCGAATTGAGTGCAAAGAGCGCAATCAGCCAACGCAATGTGCTCGAGCGACGGCGCGGTGTCGTGGACGAGCTTTATTGCGTGCCGCCCACGCCGCGCACATTGGTCGGCAACGCTGGCGCAGCAGCGGCCGCAGATCGAGGCGCGCGCCGCGGTTCAACGTACTGAAAACGCTGGAAGTTAAACCATGGATTTTCGCGTAGATCCCGCGGACATTGCGTTCCGCAAAGAAGTTCGTGCGTTCCTCAACGAGCATTTGCCGGCCGACCTGGCCTTTCGCGGGCAGCAGGGCTTTCTGGCAGGTGACGACGATTCACAGCGCTGGACTCGCATCTTGCACGAAACGCACGGCTGGTCAGTGCCGCATTGGCCGCTTGCTGACGGCGGCACGGGGTGGACCGCGATGCAGCGTTACATCTTCGAGGAAGAATGCTATCTGGCAGGCGCACCGATACAGAATCAGGCGGGCGTGTCGCTCGTCGGACCCGTGATTTGCGAGTTTGGCAACGAAGAGCAGAAGCGGCGCTTTCTTCCTCCTATCCAGCGTGGTGAAGTGTTCTGGGTACAGGGTTTTTCAGAGCCGGGCTCGGGTTCCGATCTTGCATCGCTACGTACGACGGCGGTTCGCGATGGAGACCACTACATCGTCAATGGACAGAAGATCTGGACCAGCTTCGGCGCCTACGGTCAATGGAATTTCGTGCTGGTCCGCACGGATAGCGAAGCGAAGCCACAAAAGGGCATTTCCTTCCTGCTGCTCGACATGTCGTCGCCGGGCGTTACCGTGCGGCCGATCGCGTCGCTCGATGGCTGCCATCACCTGGCGGAAGTCTTCTACGACAACGTGCGTGTGCCCGCTGAAAACCTTATCGGCGAGGTCAACAAGGGGTGGGGATACACCAAGTTTCTGCTCTTTAACGAGCGGGCGTTTCTTGGCGCTGAGGCGCCTGCCCTCAAGCGCTATCTGCGCAAGATCCGGCACTACGCCTCGCGCGAACGGATGGCCGGCAAGCCATTGATCCAGGATCCGACGTTTGCGGCACGTTTGGCGCAGCACGAATTGGAGGTTCGCGCGATCGACATGGCGGTGCAGAAAATCCTGCATCAAGGGATAGACGAGCGCAGTGGCGGTATGGCGATCGGATCCATGCTCAAAGTGCGCGGATCTGAACTCCATCAGAAGCTCACGGAGATGCTGCTGGAGGTGATCGGCGATTACGGCGCCGTGTTCTATCCCGATCCGAATGAAGAGCGAGAGCTGCGCGAGGCCCAGTTCATCGGACCTGAATACGCGCCAGGCCTGGCGGCAGAGGTCTTCTATCGGCGGGCTTGCTCGATCTATGGCGGGACGGCCGAAATTCAGCGAAACATCATCGCCAAAGCACTGTTCGATCTTTGACGCCGTATCGAGTCACGAACGGTCTTCGATCCCCGAGACGTGGGATCGCATCAATTGCCGGCATAAAAAGGGTGCAGCATGGACTTCGAGTTGAGCGACGAACAGCGGATGTTGCAGGAAAGCGCGCAACGCTTCTTGCAAAAGAGTTATACGTTCGAACATCGCCGCAATCTTGCTTCGCAAGGAGGCGGATTTTCGCGCGAGACGTGGCGTACGTTCGGCGAAATGGGTTGGCTCGGTGTCGCGGTGCCGGATGAATTGGGCGGGCTCGGTTTCTCGTCAATCGAAAGCGCCATCGTGGCCGAGCAGATCGGGCGCGCGCTGGTGCTGGAGCCATACGTGATGTGTGGTGTGTTTCCTGCGTCACTTGTCACACGCTGCGGGCGAGACGGGCAGCGCGAGGCGATACTTGGCGAGATCGTTTCGGGCGAGACTGTCTATGCAGTCGCGCAAAGTGAACGTGAAGCGCGGGGTCAGGTGCATTACGTGACGGCCGCCGCGAAGAAGACAGAGGACGGGTCGTGGCGGCTGGACGGCTATAAGACGCTCGTGGTTGGAGCGCCCGTTGCAGACCGTCTGCTCGTCGTCGCTCGCGCGGCGGGTGCAGCCGATGCCACGGACGGCATCGGGGTTTTCGTCGTCGATCCGAAGCAGGCAGGCGTGACGCTGAAGACTTGCGCGTTGCTCGACGGCACGCCATCTGCCGACTTGCTGCTCGATGGTGTGATCGTCGCAGAATCGAATGTTCTGGGTGAGGCTGGGCGAGCGTTCGAAGGACTGCAGGCCGCCGTTGACGAAGCGGTCGTTGCGATCTGTGCCGAACTGGTGGGCGATATGGAAGACGCTATCGAGCTCGCGTCGGAGTACCTGAAAACGCGCAAGCAGTTCGGGGTGGCGATTGGCAGCTTCCAGGCGCTGCAACACCGGATGGCCGACATGGCGATCGAAGCGATGCAGGCGCGCGCAACACTGCACCGTGCGTTGCTCTCTATCAGCGAGGACAGGGAGAACCGGAGCGTCGAAATCTCGGGCTGCAAGGCACAGACCACTCGTGGCGCGAAGTTCGTCACGCAACAGGGTATCCAGTTGCACGGTGGCTACGGCATCACGGATGAATACAAGGTGGGCCATCACTATCGCCGTCATCTGGTGCTCGACGCATTGTTCGGCAACGCGGACTATCACCTCAATCGCTACGCACGCCAGATTCAGCACGAGGCAATGGTCGCGGCGGCGTGAACCCTTTCGAGGCATTGCCATGAACGCGAAAGCAACCGATCTGCTCGGCGTGCAGAGTGGCGGAACGGTTCTCACGTTGACACTGAACCGGCCCGCGGCCCGCAACGCACTGAACCTCGCATTGACCGAAGCGCTGGTCGACGCATTGCATCGTTTCGAAGCGGACCAAAGCCTGCGCGTCCTGATCGTGACGGGCGCCGATCCGGCCTTTTGTGCTGGGCTCGACCTGAATGATTTTTCCGCGCCCGATGCGCCGCGCACGCGGGTCGCGGACATGATCGATATGTGGCCGCGCCTCACCAAGCCGGTAATCGCGGCGGTCAACGGCGCTGCCGTTACCGGCGGGCTGGAACTTGCAATGGGGTGCGATTTCATCATCGCGTCCGAGCGTGCGCGCTTTGCCGACACGCACACGAAAATCGGCGCGCTCGCGGGGGGCGGCATGACCGCGAGGTTGCCGTATATCGTGGGTCCGCGGTGGGCGAAGCAGTTCAGCTTGACGAGCGATCCGATTGACGCGGCCACGGCGTTGCGCATCGGCCTCGTGAACGAGGTGGTCAGCCACGATCAATTGATGGAGCGCGCAGCGTCACTAGCGAAGACGATTGCGAGCCGCCGCCCCGATCTCGTCGCGACGGTCAAGCGGGTGATCGATCAGGGTGCGCTAGCTTCGCTGGAAGAGGCGTTGCGGATCGAGAAGGCTGCATTGGCGCAAAGAAAGCAAAGCGGCGGCATGGCGTGGCAGGTGGGGAAATAATCGCTTGCCTGAGCGAAGCGCGCGACGCGAGGGCTTTCATCGACAAGCCTCCATTTTTGTGGAGTACGTATGCCCTCATCGCTTTTTGACCTCACGGACAAGGTCGCAATCGTCACCGGATCGAGTCGCGGCATTGGCTATGCCAGTGCGCTCGGCATGGCGGAACACGGCGCCAAAGTCGTCGTTTCCGGCCGTAACGCCGACGCCTGCGAAACTGCCGCGCAAGCCATCAACGAAAAGATCGGGACTCGGGTGGCCTTGCCGTTCGCCTGCAACATCGGCCGTAAAGCGGAATTGCAAGGTCTCGTGACTGCGGCGAACGGCGAGTGGGGCAGGGTCGACATCGTGATGGCCAATGCCGCGATTCACCCGTGGATAGGCTCGGCACTCGATCTGCAAGACGAAGCGTTCAACAAGTTCATGCAGGTCAACGTCCAGAGCAATATCTGGCTCGCGCAGATGACTGTGCCCGGCATGATCGAGCGTAGCTATGGGCGCTTTATTTCGGTGGCATCCGTGGTTGGCCTGTTCGGCGATGCCGTGACGGGAACCTACGGGCTCACCAAAGCCGCCGACATGCAGCTCGTGAGAAACCTCGCGATGGAATTCGCCGCAAAGGGCGTCACCGCCAATTGCATCGCGCCTGGCACCTTCAAGACCGAGATGGCGCGATCGCAATGGGAGGACGAGGCGATGGTCAAATGGTACCGTGGTCGCAATCCATCACAGCGCTTCGGCGAGGTCGACGAGATCGCCGGGCTAGCCGTGATGCTCGCATCGCGTTCGGGCGGCTATATCAACGGCCAGACGATCGCGGTGGATGGCGGCCACACGATCTCGTTTCGCTGACCTGCAGGAGGGAAGGACATCGTGCGCCCCCAGATGTTCAGGAGGCGAATCACCGATCTGCTCGGCATTCGTCACCCGATACCGAAGAGAACGTTGCCTGCGTGGAGACCGGTGACCGTTGAGGCGGACAGGCAAGCGCAGCGCCGCCGCTACTCCAGCCACGTCCTGATCCCCGCGATGTAGTCGGCCATTTGCCTGCGAGCCTGCTCTTTATCGCGGGCAATAATCGCGCGCGCGATCTCGCGATGGTATTCCTTGATCCTCGCCACGACGCGGTCGCGGTCCGTTCGGCTGCGCCGATGAAACGTGGAATGCGCATCGGCAAGTTGCAGGACGATGCCGTCGAAGAGACACAGTGCGGGATCGCCGCAAAGTTCAGCGAGCAGGAAATGAAATCGCAGCAACTCATCGGCGCCGGCACGACCGTCGAGTTGCGACTCGGCCTGAACCTGGTCGTGCACGCGTCGCTCACCTTCATGGTCGAGCCGTTCGATGACGAGATCCAGGACGGCCAGTTCGAGCGTGCGGCGCGTCGCGAGAATATCGCGCGGCGCGATGCCCGCATACTCCAGATAGACGCCGACTGCCTGCATCGTCGCGCTCAGGTCCGGCTGGGCGACGATCACGCCGCCTGCGGTGCCGCGCTGCACCCTCACGATGCAGTGGTGCTCGAGCAAGCGGATCGCTCCGCGCAACGCAGCGCGACTTACTCCATGGACCTTCATCAATTCCTGCTCGGAGCCGAGCGGTAGTCCTGCCGGCCATCCCAGATCGATGATGTGTTTCAGCAGCGCCATGAAGAGCGTCTGCGCGCGCGTGATCGGTGCGCCGATCGCATTGCGCTTGCGGCGCGACTCGGCAGTTGGGGGCAGCGCAGGCGTCATCGCGGCCAGCATCGAGAGCCACTGCTGGCGCGGGGCTTGGCCAGGATGCATGTTGTCGCGCAGCTTTTCGCGGCGTTGCGCGGCGAACTGGCTGAAGAGGGCGACGTCGGCTGCCGGGACGACCAGTGTCAGGCTCACCATGCCTTCGGCCTTCTTGCGGGTGCGATAAGCGGCGACGCGTTCGGCAGACGACTTTGGCATGTCCGGGTTCAGTATTAAATGCGAACGTCGTTCAATATATCGCACATGATCGTTACGTGTAACGAAGCTTTCGTGCGCGCAGGCAGCGCGCGTTTCCGGACTGGAGAGAAAGCCGGTAAATCAATACGTTAGCTCCTGTGCCCCTGTGCTGATCGCGCGCCGGGCGTGCTCGTGGCCAGACGAGCGGATCGACCGGTTTTCAGCCACGCGCGAGGATACCTATAGTGAGCCGCTCCACCACTTCACCATCGTGACGGTGTAACGACCATGAGCGACACCAAACTATCCATGCCGCGCCGCGGCGACTTTGGCTGGCAGCCTCTTGTCAGCGCCTTCGAGCCCACCATCGAGGACATGCTGTCCAACCGCGCCTACTTCGGCATGCCGCCCGAAGCGCTCTACCTGTGGGGAACGCTGCGCGACGAGGATGGCGAGATCTATTGCCCGATGCGGCGGATTCCCGCTGGCCTGCGGACCGACGCAAAGGACACGCGGCGGCGTTTCTACCTGTGCACGACGCTCGGCCACGACGACGGCATGCATATGCATCCGGTAGGCAAGGAATCGGTGCCGAACGATGGATTCGCAAGAACGCTCGAAGAGGAGCGCATCCACTGGCGAAGCCATCCGCAGGCGCCCGGCAATCGCTTTCACGTCACCTGGACGCCCGAGGATTGCAGCTGGTACGAAGAGAACGGCATGGATATCAGGGGCAAGCTCGTCAAGCCCGGCATGCACTGGTATCTGCCGGGCCGCGACGCGGGCATGTACTACGTCGCGAACATCTTCGAGATGGAAGGGACGATACTCGGAAAGAAGGTGCGCGGCATGATCGGCTTCGATCCGATCCATATGTACGAGGGCGGCGAGATCTACAAGACGAAAGATGCGCTGGTGCAGGAGAAGCTGGAACTCGTCTGGTACACGTGGGCGACGCGTTATAAGGACGGCAGCATCGACTTCGGGCACTTCACGCTCGGTAACGACATGTTCGGCTTCGCGATTCTCGGCAACGAGAAGGGCGAGGTGCGCTTTACCTATGACGTGACGGGCACCATCGATTTCGGCGCGAATGGCTATTGGCAGGAAGGCATCCGTTACTCAGCGTTCGGCGAAGAGTGGGAGTTCATGCCCGATCCGCGCGGGCGTCTGGTCGGTCTCGGGACGCTCAAGAATCCGCAGGTGGACGGCCGCTGGCGGCGCGTGGGCGATGTGCGCGAGCCTGACGTTTGGTTCGCATGGGGCGAAGCCGCCCCGGAGCATGGCAGCCGCCCCATCAACCGGCTCCCGGGGCTTGGCACGCGTGTCGGCGTGAACTTCCGCAAATACTGAACTTCGGCGCGCGTATGCGCAAAGGGCGACGCCGACGCTGAGCGTCGCCCCGCGGGCATTTCCGCCGGTCACTTCACGTACTTGCGAAACTCCGGCTTGCGCTTTTCGCGGAACGCATTGCCGCCTTCCTTCGATTCGTCGGTGTCGTAGTACATCGCCAGCGCCTGCATCGCGAACGCGCCGATGCCGCGGATGTTCTCGGTATCGATATTGAACGAGCGCTTGGCGAGCGCAATAGCGGTGGGGCTCATCTGCAGAATCTCGTCGCACCACTTCTTCGTTTCGGCGTCGAGTTGTTCCGCGGGTACGACGGCGTTGATGAGACCCCAGTCGAGCGCCTGTTTCGCGCTGTATTTGCGGCACAGGTACCAGATTTCGCGCGCGCGCTTCTCGCCGACGATGCGCGCGAGGTAGGCGGTGCCGAAGCCCGGATCGACCGACCCGACCTTCGGGCCGACCTGACCGAAGACCGCGGTCTCGGCAGCGATGGCGAGATCGCAGAGCGTCACCAGCACGTTGCCGCCGCCGATTGCATAGCCGTTCACGCGTGCGATCACGGGCTTCGGAATGTCGCGGATGATGCTTTGCAGTTCCTCGATCGGCAGACCGACGGTGCCGCGCCCGTTGTAGCCGTCGCCGGACTGATCGCCGCCCGTGCAGAACGCCTTGTCGCCGGCGCCCGTGAGCACCACGACGCCGATATCCTTGTTCCATCCCGCGAGGCCGAAGGCCTTGATGAGCTCCTCAACGGTGTTGGCGCTGAATGCGTTGTACACCTTCGGGCGATTGATGGTGATCGTCGCGACCCCGTCCGCCTCCTGATAGCCGATGTCCTTGAATTCCATGTCGTATTCCAATGTTGTTGGTTGATTGCGTTCGCGGAGCCGTTTATCCAGCCATCGTCAGACCGCCCGACACGCTGATGACCTGACCGCTGATGAACGCGGCGTCGTCACTCGCGAGAAAGGCCACCACCCCCGGGATGTCGCCAGGTTCGCCCATGCGGCCGAACGGCACGGCCTTCACGAGGGCGGCCTTGATGCGCTCGCCTTTCTCGCCCTGCGCGAGGTTGTCGAGAAGCGGGGTCGCGGTCGGGCCGGGGCAAACGACGTTGACGGGAATCATCTGGCGGGCCATTTCGCGTGCCATCGTCTTCGTGAAGGCGATGAGGCCGCCTTTGCAGAACGAGTACACCGCTTCCATCGAGGAGCCCACGCGTCCCGCATCCGACGAGATGTTGACGACGCGGCCACGGCCACGTTCGGCCATCCGTCGCAGCACGGCATGGTGCATGTTCAGCGGTCCGTACAGATTGATTGCCACCACCTTGTCCCAGAACGGTTTCTCGGTTTGCAGGAAGAACGCACCCATGTCCCAGCCGGCGTTGTTCACGAGAACCTCGATCGGTCCCAGTTCTTCCTCGACTCTCGCCACCGCAGCATGCACACCTTCGTGATCCGTGATGTCGACGCGGTAGGCTCGCGCCTTGCCGCCCGCCGCCTCGATTTCCGCCGCGACACGCACGGCGCCTTCTTCGTTCAGGTCGAACAGCGCGACGGTCGAACCTTCGTCGCCGAATCGTCTGCTGATGGCGGTTCCGATCCCACCTGCCGCGCCAGTGACGACGACGACCTTCTCCTTGAGCCCCTTCATTGATTCCCTCCGTGATGTGCGAGGCGCTGCCGCGCCAGTTAATCCTTGCTCAGCGCTTCCGATACGGCTTCGCCCCTTCCTGTGGCCCGGGCGAGGAGCGCGCTCGCTTCGTCCGCGCTATATCCCGCTTCGACCAGAACCTGGATGCTGTGCTCGCCGAGATTCGGCGGCAGATAGCGAACGTTGCCGGGCGACTCGGAGAAGTGCACCGGTATCGAGGTCATGACCATGTCGCCTTCGGTCGGGTGCTCGAAGCGCTGGAAGAACCCGGTCTCCTTGATGTACGTGTCGTGCATCAGGTCTTTCAGGTCGCGCACGGGACCGTGCGGCACGTCCGCCGAGGCGAAGATCGCATTCCATTCCGCAGTTGTCTTCTTGCGGATGGCGTCGCCGACGATGCGATACAGCTCGCTGATGTTGCGCATGCGCTCGGCCATGTGGTGGAAGCGCGGGTCGTCGAGCAGATGCGCTGCATCGATTGCGCACAGCACGCGGCGCCATTGCTCGTTATTCACGGCGAGCAGGCAGATATGCCCGTCTTTTGTCGCGTAGGGCCGGCGGTGCGGCGAGAACATGCGCGGATAGCCCAGGCCGGTTCCGTCATTGGAGCCCAGCGCACCTTCCCAAAGATGCTCGAAAAGATTGAATTGCAGCATCGTTTCGAACATCGGCACATGGACGAGCTGGCCGACACCGGTCCGCTCGCGGTGATAGAGCGCCATGCCGATCGACGACGCCAGCACGTAGCCGCAGAACTTGTCGACGATCACGGTGGGGAAGTACCGCGGCGAGCCGTCCGCGTCGCGGTTCATCGCGGCAATGCCGGTTTCGCCCTGAATCACGTCGTCGAAAGCGGGGCGGTCCTTGTAGGGTCCGTCGATTCGATAGCCGGCACCCGACGCGTACACGATGCGTGGGTTGCGCGCCCGCACGGTTTCATAGTCGATGCCGAGGCGCTCGGCGGCACTCGGGCGCATGCTGTGCACGATGACGTCGGCGGTCTCGACGAGCTTGAGCAGCGCTTCGCGGCATTCGGCCTGCTTCAGGTTCAGGATCACGCTGCGCTTGTTGCGGTTCATGATCGTATAGAACACTGCCATGTCGGGATTGCGGCCAGGGCCATTCTTGCGGTTCTGGTCGCCTTCGGGCGGTTCGATCTTGATGACGTCCGCGCCCATGTCGCCGAGTAGCTGCGTGGCGACCGGACCGAGCACGTTGATGGTCAGGTCGATCACGCGGACACCGGCTAACGGGCCGGTCGCCGGTTCGAGGGGTTGTTGGGGATTGTCCATGCTCAGGCCTTGTACTCCTTGCCTTTAACGAGCCTGAGCGGCGTGTACACCATCACTTCCGTGCCGTCCTGCCTGATCACGCGGTTACGGGTGCGCACCAGCCCAAGTCCGGGGCGCCCCTTGCTAGGCCTGCATTCGATCACCTCGCATTCCACGTGAATCGTGTCGCCCACATAGGTCGGGCCTTTGATGTCGAGTTCCATGTTGAGGAACGCGAAGCCGACGCCCTGCATGGTGGCCTGCGTGAGCAGCCCTTCCATCAGCGTGAAGACCAGCGCGCCCGGCGCGACGCGCCCCTTGATGGCCGACTGCTCGCGAAGAAACTCGGTGTTGGTGAACAGAACTTCCAGCATGCCGGTCACCGAAACAAAATTCACGACATCCGTTTCGGTCACCGTGCGGCCCACGGTCTTGAACTTGCGTCCAACGGGCAGGTCCTCCCAGTGAATTCCCAGACCAACCGTTTCGATTTCTTCCATTGCCTGTCCTCTGTCGTTGTCGGCTCGGCTGTTAGCTGAGCTGTCGTTGTCAGTTCTTCTTGATGCGGCCCAGCACGCTGTCCGCGACGATGTTGCGTTGGATCTGGTTGGTGCCTTCGATGATCTGCACCACCTTCGCGTCGCGGAAATAACGGTTGATCGGGTACTCGTTGGAGATGCCTGCGGCGCCGAATAGCTGCACGGCATCGGTCGCGACCTTCATGGCGACATCCGACGCGAACATCTTCGCCATCGCCGCCATTGGGGCGAGTTCACGGCCGCTAACGCCCGCATCGACGAGCGACGCCGTGCGATAGACGAGTTGGCGCGCGGCCTCGGTCTGGGTGACCATGTCAGCGATCATCCAGCGCACACCCTGAAAGTTGCTGATGTTCTGGCCGAATGCAACGCGGTCCTGAATGAATTTGACGGTGTGATCGATCGCGCCCTGCGCGATGCCAACCGCGCGCGCGGCCACGATGGGACGGCTCGTGTTGAGCGCCTCCATTGCCACCTTGAACCCCTGGCCGCCTTCCGGCCCGAGACGGTCTTCCGCGCGGATGAAGGCATCGTCGAAGTAAAGGGGGCACGACGCCACGCCGCGCGCGCCCATCTTGTCTTCTTCGTTGCCGATCGTCAGGCCCGGCGTGTTGCGATCGACGATGAAAAGATTGATCCCCAGCGCCTGTCCTTCCTCGTCGAGCGTCCTGGCGGCGACGAGAATGAAGTCGGCGATATGCGAATTCGTGCACCAGATCTTCGAGCCGTTGAGCACATAGCCGCCGTTCTTGCGGCGCGCTGTCGTGCGAATGCCCGAAACGTCGGAGCCGCTTTGCGCTTCGGTAATGGAGAGAGCACCGCGTAAGTCACCGGAGGCGAGCCCTGGCAGAAGGCGGGCCTTCTGCTCTTCCGTGCCGCCTTCAAGAATGGCTCCGAAGGGTGTCCATTGCACGACCAGCAGATAGCCCGTGTTGTAGCAAACCCGCCCGAACTCCTCGACCGCGATGCAGGCCGACATCAAACTCCCGGCGCCGCCGTACGCTTCAGGAAACGGCAACGTGAAGAGGCCGAGTTCCTTAAGAAGTGCGTACATGTCGTGCGGATACCCGGCCGTACGGTCGATCTCGTCGGCCCGCGGCGCCACGCGCTCCCGTGCGACGCGACGGATGAGGTCGCGAATCTGAAGCTGGTCGTCTGTTAGTTCGTATGTCACTTCGAGCTCTCTTGCTAACGGTTTTTTCGGGCCGGCCTCCGGATTCGTCTCCGGAGTCGGGATACGTCGCCCCCCGCCGACCACGTCCTGATCACATTCGAAGTCTTCACGTTTATGAACAATGTTCGATAAAGTAAACGAAGGGCCAGGTGATCGTCAAGCGCTGAAACCGGCTCCCGCGGGTTTGTCCGAGGTGCGTCGGGAATTTGGTCGGGATGTAGTTTCAGCCTTGCGCGGCGGGGCACGGCAGGGCTTTCCCGCCGTTGACAGCGCGCTTCCAGTGCGTTTAAGATTTGGAACAGTGTTCGGTTATTTGTTCCATTTTGGCCCGACAGAGCGGCTCGATTCGGCGCGAGCCCATGGCAAAACGATTTGGAGGAGCGGGGAATGGACTCTCTTTGTCCTGAAGTCGATTATCAGAAATTCCTGGCCGAGGGCCGCTTGATGATCCAGCGCAGCCGCGGCAGCGGCCGCTATGTCTTCTACCCGCGGGTGGCTGAGCCGGTTACCGGGATGCGCGATCTGGAGTGGGTCGAAGCCTGTGGGAAGGGGACGGTTTATTCCACTACCGTGGTGCGCCAGAAATCGCCCACGCCCAGCTACAACGTCGCAGTGATCGATCTGGAAGAAGGTGTGCGCATGCTGAGTTGTGTGGAGGGCATCGAGCCGGAGGCCGTGCGCATTGGCATGCCGGTGCAGGCGAAGATCGTGTACCGAGGGGATGCGGCATTGCTTGTGTTCGAACCAGCCTGACGCCCGCTAACCCGCAGCCGGCCGTCAACAGCCGGTCACACCGATGAAAGGTAGATCGAATGGAATTCAACTTGCGCGGGCGTACCGCACTGGTGGCAGGCGCCACCTATGGGATGGGGGAAGCACCTGGCTTGTCGTCGCTGGACCTTGCTGCGCGTGCGTCCGTCGACGCGCTCGCCCAGGTGGGACTTACGCCTGGCGATGTAGACGGCCTTTTCGTGTGCACGCCGGACGACATGCTGTCGGGTCTCACGTTTGCCGAATACCTCGGTATTAACCCGAAGTTCACCGACAACAACCGAAGCGGCGGATCGGCGTTCGAAATCTACGCGCACACGGCGGCCATGGCGTTGTGTACGGGACAGATCGATGTTGCCTTGATTGCATATGGGAGCAATCAGCGCAGCGCGGCGGGCAAGCTCGTGCAGTCGTCGCGTCCTTCGCCGTGGGAGAGCCCGTATAAGCCGATGAATCCGGTATCGTCGTATGCGCTTGCGGCGGCGCGTCATATGCATCAGTACGGCACGAAGCGTGAGCATCTGGCCGAGGTGGCCGTCGCCGCGCGCAAGTGGGCGCAACTGAATCCGGATGCGTATATGCGCACGCCCATGTCGATCGACGACGTGATGGGCGCGCGCCTCGTGTCGGATCCGCTTTCCGTGCGCGATTGCTGCCTCGTGACGGATGGCGCGGCAGCGATCGTCATGGTGCGCGCCGATCGAGCGCGTGATCTCACCGACAAGCCGGTGTATCTGCTCGGCGCGGCCTCGGCCACTTCGCACCGCGAAATCGCGAGCATGCCGGATCTCACGGTGACTGCCGCAGCGGAATCGGGCAGGCGTGCGTATCAAATGGCGGGCGTGAAGGCGAACGATATCGACGTCGCGATGCTGTACGACGCCTTCACGATCAACACCATTCTGTTTCTCGAAGACCTCGGCTTTTGCCCTAAAGGCGAAGGCGGCCGCTTCGTTTCGGACGGCGGCATCGCGCCGGGCGGCCGGCTCGCGGTCAACACGAACGGCGGCGGTTTGTCCTGCGTTCACCCCGGCATGTATGGGCTGTTCCTGATGGAAGAATCGATGCGGCAGTTGACGGGCCGCGCTGGTGAGCGCCAGATACCCGGTGCGAAGCTGGCGATCGCGCACGGTAACGGTGGTGTGCTCTCGAGCCAGGCCACGGTGATTCTCGGGACGCAGGAAACCCTGTAAAGACACGCTGTGGGACACGCCGCCCGCCAGGGTCACTGTCAACAGCTTTGCATGGGATCGGAGTAAGCGCGAAAGCGCTAACCCCGATCGACAGGAGACGGACAGATGAGCGAAGAGACCAGCAACGATGCAGCAGAGATCGTACAGGTCCGGCAAGACGGTGCAATCGCGATCGTCACATTGAACTATCCCCAACGGCGAAACGCGTTTTCGCTAAAGATGCGCGAGACGTTGTACGCGCAGCTTTATCGCCTGATGCATCATGAGGAAGCCTGCCGTGCGATCGTACTGACCGGCGCGGGCAATACGTTTTGCGCGGGTGGGGACATCTCGGAGATGCAGGCGCGCAAGGTGCTCGAGTATCGACAGCGCAATGAACTGCCGCTCGATATTTTCAGACTGATGGTGGAAGGCCCGAAAGCGATCGTCGCCGCCGTCGAAGGGTTTGCGTTTGGCGCAGGTCTGTCGCTCGCCGCTGCTTGCGATTATGTCGTCACATCATCGGCTGCGCGCTATGCGAGCGCGTTCGTCAAGGTCGGGCTGCTGCCCGATACGGGGCTCTATTGGTCGTTGACGCAGCGCGTGGGCGGCGGCCTTGCACGCGAGCTCATGCTGAGTGCTCGTGAGTTCAACGGCGTCGAAGCGGGCGAGACCGGTTTTGCCAATCAGGTCGTCGAGCCTGGGGAGGCGCTGAACGCGGCCTCGAAGGTGGCGCAACAGTACGCGGAACTGCCCTCGGTGGCCACCGCG
Organism: Paraburkholderia sp. UCT2; assembly: GCF_014397665.1. Classification (NCBI taxonomy): domain Bacteria; kingdom Pseudomonadati; phylum Pseudomonadota; class Betaproteobacteria; order Burkholderiales; family Burkholderiaceae; genus Paraburkholderia; species Paraburkholderia sp. UCT2. The sequence goes on along the minus strand of NZ_VZQO01000052.1, from coordinate 19,563 downwards.
CACCTGAAGGCCGCGCTCGCGACGGGCATCCGTACGCTCGACGACGCCATCGAAGCGGAAGTCAACCTGCAGCCCATCCTGCGCCGCAGCCGCGAACACCAGGAGGCCGTGAGCGCCTTCATGGAAAAGCGCAAGCCGGTGTTCGTGGCCGACTGAAGGAAGCCAACATGAGCGAAAAAGAAACGGCAGAAAACGATACAACGTCGCTGATCGAGGTGACCCGCGAGGGACCGGTCGCGATCGTGACGCTAAACAATCCCCGACGCCGCAACGCGATGGGACGTCAGATGCGTCAGTTGTTGCGCGACACGATGCATCGGCTGATGGTCGACGATCCGGGCTCGCGGGCAATCGTCCTGACGGGCGCGGGCGAGCACTTTTGCGCCGGCGCCGACATCTCCGAGATGACGCAGCGCACGATCCTGCAGAGCCGCGAGATTCTGGCGGAGTCGTGCGTGGTAGTGCGTGAAATGCAGGCGGGACCCAAGCCGGTCGTGGCGGCCGTGGAAGGCGTAGCCTTCGGCGCCGGGCTGTCGCTCGCGGTCGCGACCGACTATGTCGTGGCTGCGTCGAATGCACGCTTTTGCGCGGCGTTTCTGCGCGTCGGCCTGATTCCGGACACCGGTATTCTGTGGACGCTTCCGAAGCGGATCGGCATGGCTCGCGCGAGGGAGATGCTCTCGCTCGCCACTGAAATCGACGGCGACAAGGCCGGCACGATTCACCTTGCTAACGAAGTCGTCGGGCCGGGTACTGCGCGCGCAAAGGCAATCGAAGTTGCGCGCGGTCTTGCCGACTTGCCGCCGCTCGGCGTGGCGCTGCTGAAGGACGCGCTGACCAACGCCGCGACGACCATGGAAGGCGCGCTGCGAGCCGAGATCGACTATCAGCCCATCCTGCGTCAGTCGAAAGACCATCAGGCTGCCTGCAAGGCGTTTATGGAAAAGACCAAACCGGTCTTCACGGGTGAGTGAGCGCGGGGAGCAATGCGATGAGTATCGAGCAGAAGGAAAAAGCCGCGGGCGCCGACGAGATCGTGCAGGTGCGCCGTCAAGGCGACGTGACCATTGTCACGATGAACTATCCCGAGCGCCGCAACGCGTTCTCCATGAGGATGCGCGTTGCGCTGACCGAGGTCTTGCACCGGCTGATGCACGACGATCCGCAAACGCGCGCCATTGTGCTGACAGGCGCGGGCGGCCATTTTTGCGCGGGCGGCGACCTGTCCGAAATGCACGCGACCACTCTACGGTTGCTGGCGCTTCGTGAGCGTATCGCGGTAGGCGTGCGTCTGTTCAAGCTGATTTATACGGGCGCGAAGCCGGTCGTCGCGGCGGTGGAGGGCACGTGCTATGGAGCGGGGCTGTCGCTGGCCGCTGCATGCGATGTCGTGGTCGGTGCCGATACCGCGAGGTACTCATGTGCGTTCGGCAAGGTCGGACTGCTTCCCGACACGGGAATTCTATGGACGCTGCCGCAAAAGGTCGGCGGCAGCAAGGCGCGTGAGTTGATGCTGAAAGGCGATGTCATCGACGCGGCCGCGGCGCGCCGCATCGGCCTGGTCAGCGAGGTGGTCGCGAGCGGCGGCGCGCTCGATGCGGCGATCGAGGCCGCGGCGCGCTTCGCGAACTATCCGCCAGTGACGCTGGCGCTCCTGAAGGCGAGCCTCGTCAATGCGGGCAATTCGATCGAAGACGCATGCCGCCTCGAAACTGACCTCAATCCGCTGACCCGTCAAACGAGCGACCACGCGGAGGCGGTGACGGCCTTCATGGAAAAACGCAAGCCGGTTTTCACGGGTGCCTGACGCCGCCATTCTCCGTTGCTGTCCCTACTGGAAGTTCAACGCATATGTTTACGCCTGACCTGCTGAAGAACAAACGAATCCTCATCACCGGAGGAGGCACCGGCCTTGGTAAGAGTATCGGCCTGCGCTACCTCGAACTGGGCGCCGATCTCGTCATCTGCGGTCGCCGCAAGGAAGTGCTGGACGCGACGGCCGACGAGTTTCGCGGCGTCGTGCCTGGCGCGCGTGTCACGACGGTGCAGGCGGACGTGCGCAGCGCCGAGTCCGTCGAGTCGATGATGGAGACCATCTGGCGCGATGGTCCGCTCGACGTATTGCTGAACAACGCGGCGGCCAACTTCATCGCGCGCACGGAAAGCCTGTCGGCGCGCGCGGTGGATGCGGTGCTCGACATCGTGCTGCACGGCAGCTTCTATTGCACGATCGCGGCGGGCAAGCGCTGGATCGACGCGGGTCACCCGGGCAACGTGATCAGTACCGTATCGACGCCCACGATGACCGGCTCGGCCTTTACCGTGCTGTCCGCGGCCGCGAAGGCGGGTATTCTCGCCATGACCCGCAGCCTTGCGGTCGAGTGGGGCCCGAAGGGCATTCGCCTGAACGCGGTGGCGCCCGGACTGTTCCCGACGCCGGGCGCATGGGAGCAGTTGTACCCGCCGGGCTCGCAGGTCGAGCCGCAGGAGCGCTCGGTGCCGCTGAGGCGCTTCGGCGATCACGCGGAACTTGCCAATCTCTACGCGTATCTGGCGTCCAATGGCTCCGGCTACATCACCGGCGACATGATCGTGATCGACGGCGGCCGCTGGATGCAGGGGGTGGGCGGCCCGACCTTCCGCGCGATGCAGGACTGGACCGACGAGCAGTGGGACGCCATGCGCGCCCACGCTCGCAAGGGTTGAACCATGGGTCCGCTTGCAGGAGTTCGAATCATCGAGCTGGCCGGCATCGGCCCGGGGCCCATGGCGGCGATGCTGCTCGCCGATCTGGGTGCGACGGTGTTGCGCATCGAACGTCGCCAGCCGGTCAAGCTCGGTATCGAGCGTCCGCTGCGCTACAACCTGTTGCTGCGCAACCGAAAGACGATTACGCTCGACCTGAAAGACCCCGAGGCCGTCGAACTCGTGCTCACGCTGGTGGAGCGCGCCGATGCCCTGATAGAAGGTTTCCGACCCGGCGTGACCGAGCGGCTCGGACTGGGTCCGCAGGCCTGCCTCGAACGCAATCCGAAGCTCGCTTACGGACGCATCACGGGATGGGGCCAGGAAGGTCCGCTCGCGCAGTACGCCGGGCATGACCTGAACTACATCGCGATCACCGGCGTCCTCAACGCAATTGGCCGCCGCGATCAGCCACCGTCGATACCGCTGAATCTGATCGGCGACTATGCGGGCGGTTCGCTGTACCTTGCAATGGGGCTCCTGTCGGCGATCCTGCATGCGCGCAACGGCGGCGCGGGACAGATCGTGGATGCCGCGATCGTCGACGGCACGGCCAATCTTGCTACCACGTTCTTCGGCATGCAGGCTGCCGGCATCTGGCGCGACGGGCGCGGGACGAATATCACGGATTCGGGATCGCACTTCTACGACGTTTATGAATGCGCGGACGGCAAGTGGATTACGGTCGGCCCCATCGAGGACAAGTTCTATCTCGAACTCCTCCGCCTGCTCGACATCGATCCGCAAACGCTGGGTACGCAGCTCGACGCAAGCAACTGGCCCGCCGCGCGCGCACTGTTCGCGCTGAAATTCAAGCGACGCACACGCGAGCAATGGACCACCTTGCTCGAACACACGGACGCGTGCTTCGCACCGGTTCTGTCGTGGACCGAGGCACCCGGGCATGCGCATCTGAAGGCGCGCGGCACGTTCATCGAAGTGGACGGCATCGTGCAGCCCGCGCCGGCGCCGCGCTTCTCCGCCACGGTGCCCGCGAAGCCGACGGCGCCCGAGGCACCGGACGCCACCACGATCGACGCCGCGCTGGCGGCATGGCTCGAACCGGGCCGCATTGGCGAGTTGAAAGAAGCGGGAACGCTGGCCTGAGCCGCGCCCGACAGGCGACCCATAAAGACGAAACGAGACACTCATGGATCTGCGATATACCGACGAAGAGCTGGCGTTCCGCAATGAGGTCAGAGCCTTCTTCAAGGAAGCGCTGCCGGCCGACATCCGACGCAAAGCGACCTTGGGGCAGCGCTATTCGGCGGCCGACCTGCGCCGCTGGCAACGCATGCTCTACGAGCGCGGCTGGGCGACGCCAGCATGGGACAAGGCGTGGGGCGGGACGGGCTGGAGCGCGGTGCAGCAATACATCTTCAAGGAAGAGCTGCACATGGCCCCGGCGCCCGAGACGCTGTCATTCAACGTGAACATGATCGGTCCGGTTTTGATCGCGTTCGGCAGCGAGGAGCAGAAGCGCCATTTCCTGCCTCGCATCGCGAGCCTCGAATACTGGTTCTGCCAGGGATTCTCCGAGCCCGGCGCCGGTTCGGACCTGGCCGCGCTGCGAACCCAGGCGGTGCGCGACGGGGACCACTATGTCATCAACGGCCAGAAGCTCTGGACTTCGACGGCGCATCACGCGGACTGGATGTTCTGTCTCGTACGCACGGATTCGAGCGGCAAGAAACAGCAGGGCATCACGTACCTTCTGATCGACATGAAGACGCCGGGCCTGACCGTGCGCCCGATCGTCACGATCGACGGCCACCATGAAACCAACGAGGTGTTCTTCGACAACGTGCGCGTGCCGGTTGCGAATCGCATTGGCGAGGAAAACAAGGGTTGGGACTACGCGAAGTATCTCCTTGGCAACGAACGCAGCGGCATTGCGCGCGTGGGCGTTTCGAAGATGCGCGTGCGTCACGCGAAGGATCTTGCGAAGCGCGTGCCCTGCGGCGACGGTGTGCTGTGGGACGACCCGCGTTTTCGTGAACGTGTCGCGGCTGTCGAGGTGGAACTGAAGGCCTTGGAGATGACGCAGATGCGCGTGATCGCCGAGAGCAGCGCGCAGCAGAGCCACGTGCCCGACCCGAAGACTTCGATTCTGAAGATCAAGGGTTCGGAGCTGCAGCAACTCTCGGCTGAATTGCTCCTCGAGGTGGCAGGGCCGGATGCTCTACCGCTCGACCTCGACTTCCTGCGTGGGCTTGCCGATCCGGTTCGCGAACCCGAATGGGCGCTCACCGTTGCGCCGAATCACTACTTCGCGCGCCACGTCTCGATCGTGGGCGGCTCCAACGAGATTCAGAAGAACATTCTCGCCAAGTCCGTACTCGGACTTTGAGCGACGGGCGAACTGCGGAGAAGCATCAGATATGGACTTTGATTTCACCGATGAGCAACGCATGCTCAAGGACAGCGTCGACCGGCTCGTCAAAGACGAGTATGGATTCGAGCAGCGCGCGAAGTATCTCGCTGAGCCGGACGGTTTCAGCCGCGAGCTTTGGGCGCGTTACGCCGACATGGGCCTGTTGGGCCTTTCGTTTGACGAGGAATACGGCGGCAGCCACTGCGGCCCTGTCGAAACGATGATCGTGATGGAGGCGTTGGGGCGCGCTCTCGCGGTCGAACCGTATCTTGCGACGGTCGTGCTGGGCGGCGGCTTGGTGCGGCTTGGCGGCAACGCGGCGCAACGCGCGGCGATTCTGCCGCAGATTGCGCAGGGCGAGTTGCAGATGGCGTTCGCGCACAGCGAGGCACAGGCGCGGTACGACCTCGCGGACGTTGCGACCACCGCACGGCGCGAAGCCGCCGGCTGGGTGCTCGACGGCGCCAAGCGCGTTGTGCTCCACGGCGGCAGCGCCGATCTTCTCGTGGTGTCGGCGCGCGTGTCCGGTGGCAGGCGCGAGCGTGACGGCATCGGGCTGTTCGTGGTCAGGGGCGACGCAGAGGACGTGAAGCGCCACCCGTATCCGACGCAAGACCGACTGCGTGCGGCCGACGTTGAGTTGTCGGGGGTGCGCGTTCCGGATAGCGACGTTCTGGGCGTGGCGGGCGCTGCATTGCCGCTCATCGAAACGGTCATTGCGCACGCGATCGCGGCGGTGAGCGCGGAAGCCGTAGGTGCAATGGCAGCTGCGCACGAAGAAACCGTGGAGTACCTGAAGGTCCGCAAGCAGTTCGGGGTGCCTATCGGATCATTCCAGGCGCTCCAGCATCGTGCAGTCGACATGCTCGTCATGGTGGAGCAGGCGCGCAGCATGGCGCTCTTCGCGACCATGATGAGCGAGGAGCCGGACGCGGCGGAACGCGATCGCAGTATGTCGGCGGCGAAAGTGCAGATCGGGCGCTCGGGCCGCTTCGTCGGTCAACAAGGCGTGCAATTGCACGGCGGCATCGGGATCACCGAGGAGTGCAAGATCGGTCACTACCTGAGACGCCTGAGCGTGATCGATATCCAGTTCGGCTCGACCGAACATCATCTGACCCAGCTCGCCAATGCAGGCGGACTGATCGATGCAGCAGCGTGAGCCGCGCGTCCAGCCAAGCAAACGGAAACCATTCATGAGCCGAATTTCCCCACCCGATCAATATCAGGAACTGCGCGACGCCTTGCGCGACCTCTCGAAGGCGTACCCGGACGAGTACTGGCGCCGTATCGATCATGAGCGCGTCTATCCCGAGGCGTTTGTGGACGCGCTGACGAAGGCCGGCTGGATGGCCGCGCTGATCCCTCAGGAGTATGGCGGCTCAGGTCTCGGGTTGACCGAGGCGTCCGTGATCATGGAGGAGATCAACCGCAACGGCGGCAACTCTGGCTTTTGTCATGGCCAGATGTACAACATGAATACGCTGCTCAGAAACGGCTCGGAGGCGCAAAAGCGCAAATACCTGCCGAAGATCGCGAGCGGAGAATTGCGTCTGCAATCGATGGCTGTGACCGAACCGACCACCGGAACGGACACGACGAAGCTGAAGACCATTGCTGTAAAAAGAGACGACCGGTACGTGGTGAACGGCCAGAAGGTGTGGATATCACGCGTGCAGCATTCGGACATGATGATCCTGCTCGCACGCACCACGCCGTTGTCGGACGTGAAGAAGAAGTCGGATGGGCTGTCGTGCTTTCTCGTGGACCTGCACCAGGCTATCGGCAATGGGCTGACCGTGCGGCCGATTCCGAACATGGTCAATCACGAGACGAACGAACTGTTCTTCGACAATCTGGAGATTCCTGAAGAGAACCTGATTGGCGAGGAAGGCAAGGGCTTCAAGTACATCCTCGACGGACTCAACGCCGAGCGCGCACTGATCGCGGCCGAGTGCATCGGCGACGGCTACTGGTTCGTCGAGCGCGCGTCGAAGTACGCCAGCGAGCGTATCGTGTTCGACCGGCCCATCGGTATGAACCAGGGCATCCAGTTCCCGATCGCCGAGGCCTACATCGACGTGCGCGCGGCGGATCTGATGCGCTACAAGGCCTGCGAACTGTTCGACAACCATCAACCGTGCGGCGCGGAAGCGAACATGGCGAAGCATCTCGCGGCCACGGCTTCGTGGAAAGCCGCGAATGCCTGTCTGCAGACCCATGGCGGCTTCGGTTTCGCCTGCGAATACGATGTCGAGCGCAAGTTCCGCGAAACCCGGCTCTATCAGGTGGCGCCGATTTCGACGAACCTGATTCTGTCCTACGTCGCCGAGCACGTGCTCGACCTGCCGCGTTCATTCTGAGCTTTGGAGGGATCTGATGCGCTTCCAGACCATTCTGTACGACGTCAAGGACCGGGTAGCGACGATCACGCTGAACCGTCCGGAACACATGAATACCTGGAACGACCAGGTGGCGACCGAAGTGTACGAGGCGATGCAAGCGGCGGGCGCGGACCATGGCGTGCGCGTGATCGTTTTCACCGGCGCGGGCAAGGCGTTTTGCGCGGGCGGCGATATTCACAGCTTCGGCGGTGATCCCGCCGCGCTCATGACGAAGCTCCCGCGTCCGTTCGATATGCGCAAGCGCGCCGACTGGCAAACGCGCTGCTCTTACTACCCGGCCATTCCGAAGCCGGTGATCGCGATGCTCAACGGCGCCACTGTCGGCATTGGCCTGATCCACGCCCTTTTCTGCGACATCCGCTTTGCGTCCGAAGACGCGACCATCACGACGGCATTCGCGCGCCGCGGCCTGAGCGCGGAATACGGCATGGCCTGGATACTCGCGCGTCACGTCGGCCAGGCACACGCGCTCGACCTGCTGCTGTCGGGGCGCAAGATCAAGGGGCGCGAAGCCGAACGTATGGGACTCGTGAATCGGGCAATTCCGGCGGACAAGCTCGTCGAGGAGACCTATGCGTACGCGCGTGAAATGGCGGAGTACTGCTCGCCGCGCTCGATGCGCATCATGAAGGAGCAGGTCTGGGAGGTGCCGTTCCAGACGCCCCACGAGGCGGTGATACACGCCGGGTTGGACATGCCGATCGCCAACCAGTGCGATGACTACAAGGAAGGCATGGCGAGCTTTCTCGAGAAGCGCAAGCCCAACTTCACGGACTACTGAGCACACATAGGACTACCACCTCATGCTGAACTACGAAGTCGTCAAGAACTGGCCGATCGAAGATGTCACGCAGACATATAGCGAGCGCGACGTGATGCTGTATTCGCTGGGTCTCGGGTTGGGCGCAGACCCGCTGGACGCAGAACAGCTGCGCTACGTATATGAAAAGGACCTGCAAGCGATGCCGACTTGCGCGGCCGCGTTCGCGTGGCCGAAATCGTGGATGCGCGATCCGCGTACGGGCATCGACTACCTGAAGCTCGTGCACGGTGAGCAGGACGTTCGCTTCATGCGCCCGATGCCGGTTGCAGCGACCATCGTCAGCAAGACGCGGGTGAGCCGCATCTCGGACAAGGGCGCGGGCAAGGGCGCGATCGTCGAACTCAAGCGTGACATCATCGACGCCTCGACGGGCGAACAATTTGCCGAAGTCCGGCAGGTGTCCTTTCTGCGCGGCGACGGAGGGTTCAGCGCCGAGTCGGGCGCGAGCGACGCGCCGCCCGAAGCGCTTCCGGCTGTGCCGGAGCGCGCCCCGGACGCGGAATACGTGTTTTCGACCGGCGCGCATGCAGCGTTGATCTACCGCCTTTCGGGCGACGCCAACCCCCTGCACGCGGACCCGGAGGTGGCGTCGAAAGCCGGATTCAACCGGCCCATTCTTCACGGCCTCGCGACCTATGGCATGGCGGGTTACGCCGCGATTCGCACCTTCGCGGGCAACGACGCAAAGCGTCTGAAGCGACTCGCCTTGCGCCTGACCGCGCCGGTGTACCCCGGCGAAGAAGTGCGCTTCCAGTTCTGGCGGGACGGTGACACGCGTCTGCATCTGCGGGCGCGCGTCGACGCACGCGATGTGGTGGTGCTGAACAACGGAATCGTGGAAATTGCCTGAAACCGCGCCCGGCAGCGCCGACGTGCTTTGCCGGGCCGCGACTGGAGCCTGAAATGAAACGACCCCCATGCTCACTGTTGTTCGCGGCCCCCCGGGGGGGCTTCAGCCTCCCTTGGGGGCGGCCCGGCGGGAGGCTGAAATGGACCTGAAAGAGAGTCCCGCCGACAAGGAATTTCGCGCCACGGTGCGCGAATTCGTAGCGACTCATTTGCCCGACGACATTCGTGAACGGGTGCTGAACTTCCGCCATGTGCCGCGCGAAGACTACGTGCGCTGGCAACGCATTCTGGCCGGGAAGGGATGGGGCGCACCTGCATGGCCCGCGCACTTCGGCGGCGCCGCCTGGAATGCCGCGCAGCGCAACATTTTCGACGAGGAATGCTTTACCGCCGGCGCGCCGCGCCAGGTGCCGTTTGGCCTTTCGATGGTTGGACCTGTAATCCAGAAGTTCGGCACCGACGCGCAGCGCGAACGGTTCCTGCCGCGCATCATCTCGATGGAGGACTGGTGGTGTCAGGGTTACTCCGAGCCGGGTGCGGGTTCCGATCTGGCGTCGCTCAAGACGCGTGCGGACCGCGTCGAGCGCGACGGTCAACCGTTCTACGTCGTCAACGGCCAGAAGATCTGGACCTCGTTTGCCCAATGGGCGAACTGGATTTTCTGCCTGGTCCGCACGGATGGCAGCGGCCGCCCACAGGAAGGCATCTCGTTCCTGCTGATCGATATGTCGACGCCCGGCATGACGGTCAGACCCATCCGCACGCTTGACGGCGGCCACGACGTCAACGAAGTGTTCTTCGACAATGTGGCAGTGCCAGTGAGCAATCTCGTCGGTGAGGAGCATCGCGGCTGGTCGATCGCCAAGTATCTGCTCGGCCACGAGCGGACCAACATCGCCGGCCTCGGCAACTGCAAGCGTTTCATGCGACGTCTGAAGGAGATTGCCAGCACCGAGCGTAAGCACGGCAAGCCTCTCATCGAGGACGTTCGCTTTCGCGATCGCATCGCCAGGGTGGAAATCGATTTGGTCGCGCACGAATGGTCGCTGCTGCGCGTCGTCTCAGCCGAAACTGCGGGACGTCCCATCGGACCGGAGGCTTCGGTGCTGAAAATCCGCGGTTCGGAGATTCAGCAGGAGCTTACGGAGCTGATCATGGAATGCGCAGGCCCCTATGCGGTGCCTTTTGTAAGCGAAGCGCTGGAGGCGGACTGGCGCGGCGAAACCGCGAACGGCGAGCTGCTCAACGCGCTGGCCGCGCACTACCTGGACTGGCGCAAGATTTCGATCTACGGCGGTTCGACTGAAGTGCAGAAAAACATCATCGCCAAGCAGGCGCTCGGCATCTGAGGACACGCCATGGACTTCACGCTGGTTGAAGAGGAACAGATGCTGGCCGACGTGGTCGGCCGTTTCGTCGAAAAGGAATACGACTTCGAGGCGAGGCGCCGTCTCGCCGCTACTCCCGAGGGCTGGTCGGCTGCGCACTGGACTACGATGGCCGAAATGGGCGTGTTGGCGCTGAACGTGCCGCAGGATCATGGCGGCCTTGGCACGGGCCCGGTCGAGACCATGCTCGTGATGGAGGCCTTCGGCCGTGGGCTCGTACTGGAGCCGTTTGTTTCGACGGCCGTGATCGGCGCGAAGCTGATCGGGCGCGCAGGACACGAGTCGCGCAAGGCCGAACTGCTGGCCGGTATCGCCGACGGCAGCCTGAAGACCGCGCTCGCGACGCTCGAACCTGGTGCGCGTTTCGATTTGTGGAACGTTGCGACGAGGGCCGAGCCAACGCGTGACGGGTTCATCCTGAATGGACGCAAAGGCGTTGTACTGCACGGCGACAGCGCGGACATTCTGCTGGTTTCGGCGCGTACCGCAAGCGAGCAGACCGACAAGCACGGCATCACACTCTTCGCCGTCGATGCGCGAACGCAAGGCGTGAGTGTCAAAGGATTTCCGGCACTCGACGGGCAGCGTGTCGCCGAGGTGGTGCTGGACGACGTGCGCGTCGGTGTAACGGCTGTCATCGGCGCCGTCGATCAGGGCTACCCGTTGCTCGAATGGGCCGTCGATCAAGGCATTTTTGCGCTGTGCGCGGAAGCGGTCGGCGCGATGTCGCGGCTGAGCGATCTGACCTTTGAATACCTGCGCACGCGAAAGCAGTTTGGTTCGCCGATCGGCAAATTCCAGGCGCTGCAGCATCGCGCCGCCGATATTTTGACCGCCGTAGAGCAGGCGAAATCGATGGTCTACTTTGCGGCGGCGAAACTTGGCGATGACGACGAGCTGGAAGCCCATCGTGCTGTGACTGCCGCAAAGGCGCTGATTGGCCGTAGTGCACGCTTCGTCGCTCAGCAAGCGGTACAACTGCACGGCGGGATGGGCATGACGGACGAACTGGCGGTGGGGTGGTACGTGAAGCGGCTCACCTGCATCGACATGACTTGGGGAAACACCGAACACCATATCGAGCTGTACGGCGCGTTCCTGTAATTGCAGTTAATCAGACGACAAGAATGGCCCCGACCGCACATGCCGGTCGATTTGAAGAAAGGAGACAACTGATGTCAGTAGCTTCTCATGGCGCGACTCCGGAGCTGGCGCCAATTCCCGCGCACGTATTGCCTGAACGCGTGTTCGACATCGATATCTACAATCCGCCGGGTGCCGAAGACGACTACCATCTCTCGCTCAAGCAGTTGCACGCCGAAGGCATTCCCGACATTCTCTGGACACCCCGCAACGGCGGACACTGGATCGCGACGCGCGGCGATGACATCTATCACATCCTCAAGGACTACGAGAATTTCTCGTCGAAGCAGCTGACAGTGCCGCTCGTCGAGCATCAACCGTTGCCGCCGATCTTCTTCGATCCTCCGCAGCACACCGCCTATCGCGCGCTGATCGCGCCCGCGTTCATGCCGCAGGCAATCGGCAAGCTCGAGGAGAAGGCGCGCGAAATGGCGATCGAATTGATCGACGGCTTTTATCCTAAGGGCGAGGTGGAATTCGTATCGGGGTTTGCGCAGCATCTTCCGATCGGCATTTTCATGAACATGGTGGCGCTGCCCGCCGAGGATCGCGAGTACTTGCTCGGCCTCGCTGACAAGATGGTCCGCCCGGTCGATGCGAACGAGAAGCTCAAGGCGCTCGGTGCGATTTTTCAGTACCTGGGGGTGAAGATTGCGGAACGCCGCGCGAACCCGGGTGACGATCTCATCAGCAAGATTGTCCATTCGAAGATCGACGGGCGCGCGCTCACCGACGAAGAAGTGCGGGGGCTCTGTGGTCTCGTGCTGATTGGCGGCCTCGACACGGTTGCCTCGGCAATGGGCTTTATCGCGCGATTCCTCGCCGGGAGCCCGGCCCACCGCAAGCAGCTCATCGACAACCCCGAACTGACGCAGAAGGCCGTGGACGAGCTTCTGCGGCGCTTCCCGGTGGTCAATCAAGGGCGGCGGATCACACACGATTTCGAGTACAAGGGCGTGCAGATGAAGGAGGGTGACATGATCATCATGCCGACCACACTGCACGGTCTGGACGAGAGGAAGTTCGACGATCCGCTGAGCGTCGATTTCGCTCGGCCTACGCCGATTCATTCGACGTTCGGCAATGGCGCGCATCGTTGTCCCGGCTCGTTCCTTGCGCGCGTGGAGTTGAAGGTTTTCCTTCAGGAATGGCTTAAGCGGATTCCCGATTTCCAGATCAAGCCTGGCGAGAAAGCGGGTGTCCACGGAGGTGTGAACGGCACGCTATACCACTTGCCTCTTGTCTGGGACGTGGTCCGCTGAGGATCGGTCACAATGGCCTGAGCAAGCCATTGCGACCATGTGCGTCTGTAGAAGGGGACCCGCGGCTCGGTGCGCCCGTCACATGGCGCGCCGACCGCTCCATCCGGGCGCGATTCTGGCACAAGCAACTGCCTTGCAGTTTTATGGAGATGCCTTGCTCAACGCTCGCCAGACGACCTTCATGGCGTGACGGAACGAGTCCGCATTAAATGTGTCCGCGCCGGACCGGCGAAGAAAGACGACCAGACCGTGCAGATGTGAAAGGAGTAGGGCGCCGCGCAACGTGCATTCTCCCGAGGGCAAGGTTGGGTTGATCTGCGCGATCAGTTCCGCGAGGAGACCCTGAAAATCCGCAGTAGATTTCGCCATCAGGGCATGCAGAAAGGGCTCATGCTCTGCGAGGCTCCAGCATTCCAGCACAAAGGCGCTAACGCGGTTTCCGCCGCTCGCCGTCAGTACGGAGAACGCCTCGTCGACGATGACATCCAGTCGCGCTTCCGGTGACCGGGATTTGTCTTGGGCGATCGTCCGATAGTGCTCGAAATAGCGATCCGTGTATGCCTCGATCGTGGCCCGCAATAGTTCTTCGCGAGTGCTGAAGTAGTGCTGCAAGGTCCTCAGTCGAATCCCTGCCTCGCTGGCAATGCGGCGTTGAGTGAAACCAGCGTTACCTTCGGATGCGAAGACCTCGATCGCCACTTCGATGATGGCGGGCACGCGGGTCGTTCTGTTCCCGCGCCGTTTGGGCCCGTCTGCTGCCGTGTTGCCGAGGTCTGCCGATGAGATGGTCAGGTCTTTCATCTGTTGTGCTCTCCTTGGCGTCTGCTGTCCTCTCGCTTGTTGCCAGTCCGGGATGTGTATCTGCGGGCTATACCCTGCCTGATACGAGCGCCGTTCGATCCTGATCGGGCAGCGCCGACATTAATCTGATGATAGTCAGATGACGAATAAAGATGCGTCTGTTGACTAATTATCTTTTAGATAAAGTCTGATTCAGTCACTCGCGACATCACATATCCTACCCGAATAAAGGGTAGGTTTGTCCATACCAGCATTTCCCCTGGTGTCATCTGGGCTTGATAATGGGTCGGCTGACTACTACTATTTAGTCAACCGACACATTACGCCGGAACCCGACCATTCCCGCTGTGTCGCAAGCCGAAGCAGCAGATTCGCAGGGTTTGGGGTTGGCCGGTTAGAGTCGCCAATTTGCGTTCGTGGTTGTGATGTCAGCAGCGCGCACAGGCCGTAGAAGGAGCTGGACATGAAGGTTGGGGAAGGTTCTTTGCGTTGGCTGATCGACAAGTGGATTGCGCCCACTGCAACCACCTCGGTGCACATCACCCGATGTACTTTCGCAAATTCAGGCCAGACGAGGTGTGTACTTGCGCGGTCGTCCGCCGCTGAGAACTCCCTAGCGATATTCTTCTTTCGGCACGACGACGGGGCATGGCGCGTGTTCCCGCCTCCTCCCCGCAAACCAGAAAGGCACTTCTACGCAGGAACGGGATAAGGGATTCGTCTGATCGTGGTCCATGACCAGCCTATACAAAAGGACTGCAAAGGAAACTGATCCGATCGCACAAGCGTTTTCGGCTGCTTCTGCGATTCGTCCTGCTTTCGCTGGTTTGCATCGTCAATCTGCGCAGTCGAATCGGACACCTCGCAAATGCAAGCGTCGCCACTGTCTCGTCAGCGTCACGCGCTCTGCACGCATTGGGCACCACTGCGACCCTGGCCATGCGCGGACCGCTTCGAGTTCATCACCAAACTCAAATCCACGTTTACCCCGCATTTTGAACGTCGTTCGGAAAATTGCATCGCTTAGGGGTGAGCGAGCGTTGACAGTCGAGTTTCGAGCGTTTATCTTTCCGAACAGCATTCGCATTATGGTGACGCTGTGGGAGGTAACTGAGGCGCGATGCTGACGAGGTAGGGAGGCCGGTTTCGCTTCATTGCAAAAGTCTGCGGCAGTCCAACGGCCTGGGCCTTTTCTGCGGCAGCGCGACAAAGACAAGAGGAGACGCATGAAACAGAAGAGTCTAAAGCCAAGTGCGATCAGCCTTGGCGTGCACGCGACCTGCATCGCTGCAGCGTGCGGGTTGTGGAGCGCGAACGCCAACGCCTTCCACTTCGATGTGCCGAACCCGGACATCGACATGGAATGGGACAACACGGTGCGTGCGGACTACGGCATCCGGCTTCAGAACCCGAGCCACTTCTACACGAACAGCCCGACCTACGACGAAGGCGATCTATCGACGCCGAAGTTCAGCACGATCCAGTCGATGCTGAACCTCTACAGCGAATTCGATTTCAAGTACAAGGACACGTCCGGCTTCCGCATCAGTATGGACGCGTGGTACGACCCGACGTTCAAGAATCACAATACGAGCAATCCTGCATTTCCTCCGAACTATCCGAACAACGAGTACACCAGCTACATCAAGAAGTACTACCAGGGGCCGAGCGCCGAGCTGCGTGATGCGTTCGTGTTCCACACTTTTGACCTCGGTGGCCACTCTGTCAACGTCAAGCTCGGCCGGACGGCAGTCACCTGGGGGCAGTCGGCGTTTGCTACGCTGGGTGGCGCGAACTCGGTGGCCATCGGTCAGCAGCCGCTCGACCTGATGAAACTGACGCAGAGCCCGAGCGCTTCGCTCAAGGAAATCGTGTTGCCGACGGCTCAGGCCAACGTGACGACGAGCATTACCGACACGTTCTCTCTCGGCGCGCAGTACACGTTCGAATGGAATCACGATCGGCTGCCTGAAGGCGGCACATATTTCGGCGGTGCCGATCCTATTCTTTACGGCCCTCCGATCGCCAGCTACCAAAACATTCCCGGGCTGGGCACATTCGCGATTCCGCGCATCGCGCCGACGAAAGGCCAGATCGGCGATATCGGCATCGACGGCAAGTGGCGTGTCGATTCGATCGCCACGACCTATGAATTTACGTACCGCCACTTCGCCATGAAGATGCCGTGGGCGGCGGTGCTACTCCCGGGTGCCGGACCCGAACTCTTCCCGGGCACCAACCTTCCCGGTGTTACGGCGAAGTACGGCAACGACGTGAACCTGATCGGCGCTGGCTTCAACAGTGCGATCGGCAGCGCGGCAGTGGCAGGCGAGCTGTCATATCGCTGGAACATGCCACTCAATGCCGTCAACACGACGACGGTCAACGATGCGCCGACGGGTCGCACGCTGCACGGTCTGCTGAACGTCACGCAGTCGTTCGGCAAGACGCCCATGTGGGACAACATGTTCCTGCAGGCGGAATTCGCGTTCAACCAGCTGCTAAGCGTGCAATCGAATGCGCGGAATTTTGCCAACTCCAGTTATGACACCACGGGCCAATGTTCGGCATCGGGCAACTCCGCGTTTAACAACTGCTCGACGCGCTTCTGGGCCGGGATCGGCATTGGTGCGAGCCCGCAGTGGTATCAGGTATTCCCTGGGGTTGATTTGACGATGCCGCTGTTCGTTAATCTGAATCTGAAGGGCTACTCATCTGTCATCACGCCAGCGGCCGAATCACAGGGGCAGAACACCTTCGTGGTCGGGCTTGATTTCACGATCTACAACAAGCATGAGGTGGACATTACCTACACCTACTACATGAACAAGAAGGGGTACTCGACGGCGGGGGCCGCGACGGCTCTCGGAGCACCGTACAGCGACAAGTCGTGGATCGGCATCACCTATCAGACAACGTTTTGATGATGGAGGCACGTGTGAAAAGATTCCCAAAGCTTCTTAAGGCGCTGGCGATACTCGCCGCGGTTTGGGCCTCACCGTATACGCTGGCGATCGAGAGTGGGATCACGCCGTTCGGCGCGGAAATTGCCGGCAACAAGGACGGCACGATTCCGGCATACACGGGGGGCATCAAGGACTTTCCGACCGGGTTCAAGGCCGACTCCGGAAAATGGGCCGACCCGTTTCCTGGTGAAAAGCCGGTTCTGCAAATCACGGCTCAGAACTATCAGCAATACGCCGACAAACTGAGTGCCGCCTCGATCGAGCTGTTCAAGCGCTATCCGACTTACCGGATGGACGTTTACCCGACGCACCGCTCGGTTTCGTATCCGGACTGGTATCTCCAGAACTCGGAAAAGAACGCGGAAAGTGCCAAGCTCGAAAAAAACGGCCTTTATATCGATGGGGCGTTCGGCGGCAAGCCGTTCCCGGTGCCGAAAAACGGTCAGGAGGCGCTGTGGGACTGGGAAATACGCTACGTCGGAACGGCCCAGAAAAACAACGTGAAGACGTGGCTCGTCGATTCGAGCGGCACGCCGATTCTTGCTGCGCAGTTCAAGAGTTCGCTGCTCTATCCGTATTTCGAGCCGAAGGACGAAGCGGAGTTTCGCAAGAAGGGCCCCCTCGCGATCTGGTATCAGGTATATAACGACTACGCGTCACCGGCCCGCCTGATTGGCGACACGACGCTCTTCTGGTACTTCACGGATTCGGCCGATCACGATCAGCAATCGTGGGAATACAACCCGGGCCAACGCCGCGTGCGCGTGGCGCCCGATCTCGCCTACGACACGCCGAACCCCGGCTATTCCGGCGCGATCACGATGGACGACATCCAGTTGTTCTACGGCAAGATCGATCGCTGGAACGCGAAGCTGGTCGGCAAGAAGGAAATGTACATTCCGTACAACGACTACAAGCAGCAGTACGACACGCCGGCCAGCAAGATCACCACGCCGCATTTCTTGAATCCCGATTATGTCCGGTGGGAACTGCACCGCGTATGGGTCGTGGAGCTGACGCTCAAGCCGGGCGCGCGTCACATCTACAGCAAGAAGACGCTGTACTTCGACGAGGATGGCGGCGGGGGAATGATGGATGCCTACGACCAGTCCGGCAAGCTCTATCGCGCCGGCTTTGAGACCACGGTTCCCGCGTATGACTACAAGGTGCCGTATTCGCTCGGTAACTGGTTCTACGACTTCAACAGCGGCATTTATATCTTCGGCAGCCATCCGGCGGACTCGCCCGGGATTTTCTTCAACGTGAATTTCCCAAGTGACTACTTCACGCCGGAGCGTATGCAATCCGCGGGTGTGCGCTAATTGCGCGCCGAGTTGAGGATGAGGTATCGAGTGATGCGTTCTGCCCGGCTTGCCTAGCGGGACGCATCACCCGCAGAACGCGAAGCTCGAAAAGAATGGCCTGTTCGTTTCCGGCGCATTCGGCGGCAAGCCGTTCCCTGTGCCGAAGGACGGTCAGGAAGCGTTGTGGGATTGGGAACTGCGCTACGTGGGTACGGCGCAGCGCAATAATGTGAAGACGTGGCGCACAAAGAAGTTTTCATAAAAAGCTCAGAACTGTTCGCGTGATCGATCGCCAGTTACTGTGAAGGAGACACAATGCGCAAGACCCTGTTTCGTTGGCTGGCGATCGTCGCCGCGGCATGCGCCGCGAGCGGGTCGGTCTACGCCGAATTCGCCGACCCGATGCGCTCGCCCGCCGTCATCAACCCGCAGGCCGCGCATGAACCGCTGATGGCGCTGGCGCAGGCCGGACAGCGCCTGGTGGCGGTAGGTCCGCGCGGAGTAATTCTCGTATCGGACGACGCCGCCGTGCACTGGCGCCAGGTACAGGTGCCGGTGAGTTCCGATCTGGTGGCCGTTACGTTCAAGTCGGCCGCGCTGGGCTGGGCGGTCGGACACGACGGCGAGGTGCTCCATACCACCGACGGTGGCAATAGCTGGACGCGACAGCTCGACGGCCAGCAGGCGGCCAGGCTGATGAGCGAGTACTACGCGAAGCAACAGGGCGATTCACCTGATCTCAAGGCATCGCGCGAAGAGGCCGAGCGCTTTGAAGCAGACCAGGGAGGCCGTCCGTTTCTCGACGTCTGGTTCGATGACGAGCGTTCCGGCTGGGTCATCGGTTCGTTCAACATCATTTTTCATACCGACGACGGCGGCAAGAGCTGGGTGCCCTGGTTCGACCGCGTCGACAATCCCAACGCATTGAACCTGCATGCGATGCGCCGTATCAACGGCACGCTTTATATCGCGGGCGAACAGGGGCTGCTGCTCAAGCTCGATCCCAACAAGCAGCGTTTCGTCGCGGTGCCTACGCCGTCGAAGGGTAGCTTCTTCGGTCTCGCTTCCACGCACAACGCGATGATCGTCTACGGTCTGCTCGGCAACGCGTATCGCTCCACCGACGGCGGCGCGACGTGGGACAAGATCACGCTGCCGACCGGCGCGAGCATTCTCGCTTCGGCTGAACTGCCGAACGGCCACCTTATTCTCGCGACCCAGGCGGGCGAGTTGCTCGAGAGCGCCGACCAGGGGGCAACGTTTCATACACTCGGCGCGAGCCAGCCAGGCGGCATCTTCGCCATGGCGCTGCGCGGCGACACCGCGGTGCTGGCCGGTGCGGCCGGCCTGTCGCGGATCGCATTGTCGAAGTTGCGCTAGGGTCTGTTTACATATGGAACGCACGTGCGAATGCCCGCTATCGGCCGTCCCCCAAGGGGACGGCCGATAGCGGGCATTCCCCTGGAATGAAATTCAGAACTGGGGTTGCCGCGAGAAGGGCCG
>NZ_VZQO01000051.1:0-61118 GCF_014397665.1 Paraburkholderia sp. UCT2 | reverse complement strand
TAATGCGGTAGCCAATCCGCGGATATCAGCTTGATCCACCGTCGAGATTTACTGCTACGTCGCCCTCAGGAAATTCAAACATCGAAAACACAGAACCGATCATATTGACACGAGAAGTCATATCACCTTGGGGAGGGACATGGCATCAAATCTAACCAGCGGATCGGCCTTTTCAAATCAGGCTTTGGGTCTCGCTGGCTAGGCACAGACTGGCCAGATCGGCCGCCCTCGAATACTTGACGGGGACGGACTCAGGGCTTGTGGCAGCCGCTCAGCGACCTCGCAGAGCCGTTCGCGACAGTCTCAAATTGGCCGAGCCTTGCCAGTCGTTGTGCGTTCGACAAGTGTCGTGTCATGACCGGCAGCACGCGACCCTGTGCGGTCATCCATGATGGATGCATGAACGTCCGAGGGTAACCGCGTAGCGGTCGGCTATAGTCAGCGCTTTCGCGCCTTTCTATTCGAAATAGGCACTATTCCAACAGACCTTTGGACTTAATCAATGTTTCGGCGATTGCTTGCTAACGAAGCTTTGACAGAGGTACCCGACTCCGTCGCACAGCGGGAGAATTGGACGTGGTCGCGTCGCAAGCTCCAACGGCCCGCGATCGCCGACCAAGCGCGGATGGCCGCTTGGCTCGGCCTGCGGGACGAGCTGCGGATGCTCGATCCAGCAACGCTTCCCGCCGTGCTCGACGTGCGTGCCCCTGGGATTTGGGGCAGCTCGCTGCGCCGGGTTGATTTTCTCCGCGAATTCGACGAGACCGGACTCAGCCTCGAAGGCCTTTCGTCAACTACTACGGGCCTGTGCAGTCATTACTTGACCTGTCCCGTCGGCAGTATCGCCAACGCACGGAATGTCGCCGATTTTGCGTTCGATATAACCGACATAGACGGCATAGGGAGCAGCAAATCCCAAGATCGTTACTTTGCCTCGGTGAAGGATTTTGGTCTCGATTTCTCAAGCTATAAAAAGACCTCCGTTGATGAAGCTGGATTACAGCGCATGCTCAAACATCGCGAGGTTAGGATCGTACAACCGCAGAGGACAGACCGGGTCGGGGTGCGGTTGTGGGACGGCAGGCTCTTCCTATACAACGCTGGTGGCTCGCACCACTTCGCAGGTGCCGCTTATATCGCCGCGCAACTGCGGCGACCGGTCCCTTTACGGGCTAGGCTGGAGGTCATCGAACTCAACGAAGGCGTCATCGACTGGCTGCTCTCTTTGTTCATTCCGTTTTCGGTTCCTAAAGGAATCGCGCTAAAACTTCGTCAACTGTGTGCCACGGTTCTTGGTGGTGCTTATACCTTGCGAATTCCCGACATAGTAGCGACCAGCACCGCAGTGTTGCTCCTTCCGGCTGAATCAAACTCCATTGCCGCCGTTTCCGACTTGTTGTTGAAGGCGGGAATCCAGAACGTTCGTCCGTGGTTTGAATCGTTGGTCGCTCAGCAGCGAAGTAACCTTCCAGTGCTGCAGCAACGTTTTCCGGCTGCATTTTCGACAGTCCCTAACGCGGGCATTGCGTCAGGCATTACAGTGTGACCGTACGCGGAGCAAACCAGTCTTGGTGCACAACGCGCACGCGCATAGCGAAGATTCAGTATTACGTCCCACGGTTTCTACTTCGGAATTTGGGGATCGGACGTCTGAGCCGCATACACCCGGCGGCCAAACAGACCTGGCGCCGTCAAATTGTAGGTCGCCGTCTCGTCGCCGAATGGCGACTCGTCGATCATCACCAGACTTTCGATGACCACCCGCGAAGGACCGCTCGTGGCCGAACCCTGACCGATAGCTGAATTGAGAACCGCTTGCCGGCCCGCAGCGGATGATCGTCGCCACCCACTCCGGTCATTGGTGCCGACGCTACTTCAACGGCAGCTCGCTCCTGGTCGGCGGACACTGGTGCGCACTGACGTGCTGTTTCCTGGAATCGAGTGCGTGGTGTGGCGTGAGACGATGTGACCGGGAGCCCCCAGACGTCTTGGCGACGGTGTGGCGCGAGCGATTTCTTTGCGAATTGGACATGTGCGAATTGCTTTCGGCCGGGCGCGGACGACCTTTCCTATCGATGGACTTGCTGCGGGCGCGAGGAGGTTGCACGCGCGGAGCGCGAGTCGCAGTTGCAACAAATCGTTGAGGATCAAGCCCATGTCAACGAAGAGCGGGCACGGACAGGGCGCGCAGCGACGCATCCAGGTACTGATTGGCGCAATCGCATTCATTTTAATTGTGACTGCCGGGTGGATCATTCACCAGACTCGGACGGTCGCACGCCAGACTTCCCTTGCGTTGGCGTCGGCCGCGACGACGGCGAACGACGCGGGAAATTATGACCGCGCAATGCGCTTCGCGATGCTGGCGATGGGCAACGGTTGGCTTTCGCCGGGATCGGCAGAAGCAGAGCTTGAGCTTATGCGTGGCGCGCAAGCATCAGTGCAGATTGCGTTGCTCGGCGGCCATCAGAATGCGGTTGATTCCGCCGTCTTCAGCCCGGACGGTAAGCGGGTGGTGACCGCGTCCTGGGATGGGACAGCGCGGGTGTGGGACCTGGCCACGGGTAAGCAGATTGCGCAGCTCAGTGGCCATCAGAATCTGGTCTATTCCGCCGCCTTCAGCCCGGACGGCCGGCGGGTGGTGACTGCGTCCGCGGACAGGACCGCGCGGGTATGGGACCCGGCTACGGGCAAACAGATTGCGCAGCTCAGTGGCCATCAGGATCTGGTTTATTCCGCCGCCTTCAGCCCGCACGGCCGGCGCGTGGTGACTGCGTCCGCGGACAGGACCGCGCGGGTGTGGGACGCGGCTACGGGCAAACAGATTGCGCAGTTCACCGGGCATCAGAAACCGGTTTTCTCCGCCGCCTTCAGCCCGGACGGCCGGCGCGTGGTGACCGCGTCCGCGGACAGGACCGCGCGGGTGTGGAATGCGGCGACCGGCCACGTGATCGCACAGCTCACCGGGCATCGGGAACCGGTAAGCTCCGCGGTCTTCAGCCCGGACGGCCGGCGCGTGGTGACAGCGTCCGATGACAAGACGGCGCGGGTGTGGGATGCGGCGACCGGCCAGGTCATCGCGCAGCTCATAGGGCATCGGGGACCGGTTTTCTCCGCCGCCTTCAGCCCGGACGGCCAGCGCGTGGCGACAGCGTCCGATGACAACACCGCGCGGGTATGGAACGCGGCGACCGGCCAGGTGATCGTGCAGCTCACTGGGCATCGTGGACCGGTGAGCGCCGCCGCCTTCAGCCCTGACAGCCAGCGCGTGGTGACCGTGTCCGATGACAGGACCGCGCGGGTGTGGGATGCGGCGACCGGCCAGGTGATCGTGCAGCTCACGGGACACGAGGGGCCGGTGAATTCCGCCGCCTTCAGCCCGGACGGTCAGCGGGTGGTGACTGCGTCCCGTGATAGGACCGCGCGCGCATGGGACGCGGCGATGGGCATCTTGCTGCTCAGAGGGCATCAAGGGTCAGTTATTTCCGCCGCCTTCAGCCCGGACGGCCAGCGGGTGGTGACCGCGTCCCGTGATCGGACCGCGCGGGTGTGGGACGCGGCCACCGGCAAAGAGATCGCGCAGCTCAGCGGGCACCAGGATCTGGTTTATTCCGCAGCCTTCAGCCCGGACGGTCGGCGCGCGGTGACCGCGTCCGCGGATGGGACCGCGCGGGTGTGGGACGCGGCCACCGGCAAACAGATCTTGCTCCTCAGCGGTCATCAGGGCCCGGTTGATTCCGTCGCCTTCAGCCCGGACGGCCAGCGGGTGGTGACCGCGTCCCGGGATGGGACCGCGCGGGTGTGGGACGCGGCCACCGGCAAACAGATCTTGCTCCTCAGCGGGCATCAGGGCCCGGTTGATTCCGTCGCCTACAGCCCGGACGGCCAGCGCGTGGTGACCGGGTCCAGGGACAGGACCGCGCGGGTGTGGGACGCGAGCACGGGCAAACAGATCGCGCAGCTCAGCGGGCACCAGGATCTGGTTTATTCCGCCGCCTTCAGCCCGGACGGCCAGCGCGTGGTGACCGCGTCCGCGGACGGGACCTCGCGGGTGTGGGACGCGGTCACCGGCAAACAGATCGCCCAGCTCGGTGGGCATCAGGGACCGGTTTTCTCTGCCGCCTTCAGCCCGGACGGCCAGCGCGTGGTGACCGCGTCCGCGGACGGGACCGCGCGGGTGTGGGACGCGGCGACCGGCGAGGTGATCGCGAAGCTCACCGGACATCAGGGACCGGTTTTCTCCGCCGCCTTCAGCCCGGACGGCCAGCGCGTGGTGACCGCGTCCGCGGACGGGACCGCGCGGGTGTGGGACGCGGGGACCGGCGAGGTGATCGCGAAGCTCACCGGACATCAGGGACCGGTAAGCTCCGCCACCTTCAGCCCGGACGGCCAGCGGGTGGTAACTGCGTCCGCGGATCAGACCGCGCGGGTGTGGCCTATCCGATGGCTCATGCAGAAGCGAGGTCAGAGCCTGGCTCAAGCCGTGTGCAGGGAAAGGCTCGTGGGAGCAAACCTGCTCACAACCGATGATGAAGCTGCCCTTTCTCTCGTACGCGGGCGCCGGGGCGAAAACGTATGTGGATCGTAACTCGCCGACCGGTCGGAGCGAGCTGCAACGATACGTTTGGCCAGCGCGACCAATTGCTTTCCAATCTTCCTGACTAGCTTTCACATCGAAGTCCGCGGACGTGAGCAGGTTCATCGCTTACTCGTAGGTCCGCTCACATGTTTTCCTCTGCACCGTGAGCCGCTCATCCGGCGTTCATTGTGTTGCATCGACCGGTTGAATCCGCCCAATCTACGTCGGTCAGTCGCTGTTGCTGCTGAAGTCGTCGTACCGCGCCGAATGGGGGTTTCCGGGCCTGCGGCTCGATAATCGCGAGATCGTCGCCGCGCATCTGGCGTCGCCGGAGCAATTGTCTGGCTTTGCCGTGACAGG
This sequence comes from Paraburkholderia sp. UCT2, assembly GCF_014397665.1. Lineage (NCBI taxonomy): Bacteria > Pseudomonadati > Pseudomonadota > Betaproteobacteria > Burkholderiales > Burkholderiaceae > Paraburkholderia > Paraburkholderia sp. UCT2. Next base: position 56,179 of record NZ_VZQO01000051.1, on the reverse strand, counting down.
CGCGGTCGCTGCCTATCTCGGCAGGGATGTCTGCGGCTAGTCGAGCCGTTTTTCTTGCATGACCATTCGAGTCCGCGTGACGCTGCGCGAGGCGCGGGACTTCCAGGCATCGGGGTTACAGCCCCACGGTTTTCAACGCTTCCTGAGTCGCTAGCATGGCATCGATAAGAGCGCGAGCCTTGCGATCGACGCACGTGAGAGCAACACTTTCCGACCCGTAGGTAACGGCATCGGCTAAGTCACCGGTGACGTGCTGTTTTCGTGTCCTTCTACGCAACGACCACGTGACGCGATATGTCAGCGCGATTCCATCGGACAAACGGGCCGTCCGCGGCTCCATGTGCGCTTCGATGACGAATCCGCGATAACGCCCGACAATGTGATGTTTCATTGATTGACTTCACCGTCTTTCGCCTTCATCGCTCGCCTCTCAATGCACGACGCCAAAGAACAAAATTGCGCCTTCGGCCGGCGTCAGGCCCGCCTTGAAGTAGCCTTCGAGCCGGTCGGCTGTCGCTTCATCGAGCGTGAAGGGCGGATGGACATAGCCTACGGCGAATGCATGGTCGTACCAGTCGTTGAGCCACGCGCGCAGCTCTATCACGTCCTGCGGCAGTGTGTTCGAAGCATCGTCGTGCATGTGCGTTTCCCCGGCTGGCTGAACGATCAGGCCGCCATGCGGCCTATGCCCATTTCCGGACGGCGCTGGCCCGGCGGAAACACGTGCCATGCGCCGTCGGCATGGCGAAAGAAGAAGAGTGAAAACGCCCCGGTCGGCAGATCGAATTGAATGCACACCCGGCATGTTTCACCCGAGCGCGAGCGGTTCAGCAGACGCACGCGCGCCCCTCGGCCCCCCGTCGGGCCAACGAGTTTTTCGACCTGAGAACGCAGCGATCTGTTGCCCGCCATGATTTTCCCCGCGATGCACGATGATTCGATGCTATGGCGATCGGTGCGTGCGTCCAATCGGCGCCGGCCGGAATGTCGCTTCAGGAATCACTGGTTTCAGCCGTCAGGACTTCCTGAACCGGAGCAGCATGTAGAACGGCATTTAAGCGTCCTTGCCCATCTGCGGGGGCTTTCGCCATGAATGACACTAAGGATTTCCTGACACGCGAATCAGGAAGTCACACCCTGATTTTCCAGCGTGCGCTGAATGCGACACACGTTCTGCTCGTAGATGATGAGCCATCGAAATGCAATGTCGAATTGATGCAACATGATCGGCTATCTATCGGAGCGCGAAAACGTCATCGAGCAAATCGACGTGATATGTCTGCGACTGTTCGACACCTGGTGCGAGACGCGCAGCGTGACATCGCTTGCGTATTTGATGCACTGCTGGCCGTTGATAGACAGCACGACCCACGCGCTCAGGCGCCTGGGCGAAACCATGCGTGAGTTGCGGCGCAATCACGCGGACCAGATCGACGAGTATGACTTTCGCGCGCTGTGCGAGGTGGCCGACCTCATCGACGAACTGACCTTGCCGCGCACGGTCCGACTGATCGCGGTGGCGGGCGAGGTGCCGCACTAGCGAACGGCAACGCCGGCCAGGCGCGCAACGGCGTACAGGCACGCATGCGGCGGCTGTGAGGCCAGGGGGCGCGCCGTTTCATCGGACGTTTGAAACCCGGAGCGGGCGTGATGGACCAGGCGCCGGCATCGAGTGCAGAATAGGACGACCACAACGGCGGCACTCGCGGGGATATATGGCGCTCGACATTTTCGACGCATGGTGGAGCGGAATTCTGCAACCCGCTGAGCGGTATCTCGAAGGGAACACCGCATCATGAGCCATCTCGCCGCTCCGGTCGCGTATACGGGCACGATTCTGATCGTCGACGATACGCCGGGGAATCTTGGCGTGGTTGTCGACAGTCTCGAGGCGCGCGGCATTCGCGTGCTGGTGGCGCTCGACGGTATCGAAGCGTTGGAGCGCGCAGCCTTCTCGCAGCCCGATGTGATCCTGCTCGACGTGAAGATGCCGGGCATCGACGGCTTCGAGACCTGTCGGCGCCTCAAGCGCGATGAGCGCACGCGCGATATCGCCGTCATATTCATGACCTCGCTGATGGACAACGAGGACCGCGTCGAAGGCTTTCTGGTGGGCGGTGTCGATTATGTGACCAAGCCATTGCGCGTCGATGAGATGGTCGCGCGCGTTGGCGTGCACCTCGAGCTGCGGGTGATGCACAAGCAGGTTCTCGCGCAGAACCGGCAACTGCTGGCGGAAGTCGCCGTGCGCAAGGAAACGGAGGCCGCGCTATCGCAAGCGCGCGACGATCTGGAGCGACGTGTCGCATTGCGCACCGAAGAGCTGGCGCGCGCCAACGCCAACTTGCGGGCGCAGATCGACGAGCGGCGGCGCGCGGACGCGCGCCTGCAGGCAAGCGAGGCTCGCTTTCGCGCGATTGTCGAAACGAGTCCGGTGCCGCTATGCATCACCTCGATGCCGGATGGACACATCCTGTACACGAACCCGCCGCTGCGCGAACTCTTCGGCATGGACGAAGGCTTGTCCGCCAATATCGCGGATTTCTACGCCGAGCGGGGCGAGCGCGAGCGTCTGATCGAACATCTGCGGACCAAGGGTGGCTTGCGCAACACGGAGATACAGTTCCGGCGCCAGGACGGTACCCGGTTCTGGGCGATGGCGACGGCGCGCGCCGCGACTTACGACGATTCTCCGGCGATCTATGTGGGCCTGAATGACATTACGGGGCGCAAGCAGATGGAACAGGAACTCGTCGAATCGCGCGAGCAGCAGCGCGAACTGTCCGCGTACATGGAGGCGATTCGCGAGGAGGAGAGAAAGCGCATTGCGATGGAAATTCACGACGAGCTGGGGCAATTGCTGACCGCGCTCAAGATGGACGTGTCTCTGCTCAAAATGCGCATCGCGCACGACGCGGAAGCGACAAAAAAAGCCGACGATATGCGCCAACTGGTCGAAGGCACGATCTCGATGGTGCGCAATGTCGCGAGCCACCTGCGGCCCGCGGCGCTTAACTTCGGCATCGTGTCTGCGCTCGAATGGCTTGTCGACGAGTTCAACCGCCGCAATGCGATCGCGTGTGAATTGCGCATCGAAGGCGGCGAACCCACGCTGTCCGACGCCCACGCGACGGCCCTGTTCCGCATTGCACAGGCTTCGCTGACGAACGTCGCGCGTCATGCCGCCGCCACACGTGTCGAGGTGACGCTTGTTTCGACGGCTGCACAGCTCTTGCTGCATGTGCGTGACGACGGATGCGGCTTCGATCAGCAAGTGGTGAGTCGCAACTATTCATATGGCCTGCTCGGCATGAACGAGCGCGCGCGGCTGATCGGCGGATCGCTTTCGATCGACAGCTCGCCGGGCGCGGGCACCATGGTTTCGATTCATATTCCGCTCGATGGCGGAGCTCGAACATGATCAGGATACTCATTGCGGACGATCATGCGATAGTCCGTGGCGGACTCAGACAGATCATCGCGACCACGAGCGATATCGTCGTTGCGGGTGAAGCGGCGCAAGGAGCGGAAGTGATCGACAAGCTGCGCGCGTGCGCGCTCGATCTTCTATTGCTCGACATGACGATGCCCGGCATCAGCGGCGTCGCCCTGATCCGCAGGGTACGGGCGGAACATCCTTCGTTGCCGGTGCTGGTGCTGAGTATTCACGACGAGGCTCAGGTCGCGTCTCGCGCGCTGCGCGCGGGAGCAACGGGATATCTGACCAAGGACAGTGACCCGGAGGTGCTGCTCGCGGCAATCCGCAAGCTCGCGGACGGCGGCCGTTTCATCGATCCGAAGCTCGTCGATGCGATGGTGTTCGATACACAGCGCGGCGACGTGCCGCCGCATGAAGTACTGTCGGACCGCGAATTCCAGGTCCTGCAGATGCTCGCGGCAGGCAGGAGCATCAATGAAATTGCCCAGGCATGTGCCCTCAGCGCGAAAACGATCAGCACACACAAGATGCGGTTGATGCAGAAACTCGGGCTGTCCAACAACGCTGAGGTGATCCGGTACGCGATCCGGCATGGCATGATCGTCGAGTAGAAAACGAAGGATGATGCGGTTCGCGTTCTGAGGCGCGAATCACCGCGGTAGCCTCCTTTCCAGATATTGCTCGACGAAGCCGAGGATCGCCTTGGACCGGTAAGCCTTCGCCAACCGGCAAAGGTGGTCTGCGAAGGGTCGATAGCGCTCGTCGAGCTCGCTCAAGTGTTGGGCGTGTTGCACGATGGCACGCATGTCGCCGAGTCGCGCCAGGTAGTGCAGCGTTTCGATCTCCCCCTGCGGCGGTGCCATCAAGGGCCCGGTAAAAGGAGCGGCAGCGGGTACAGCCGTGTGGTCCGCGCCAGTGACTTGCGCCTTGCTCGCTTCGTCGATCCACTCGACATTCATGAGCGATGCGACATGGGACAATAGCCGGCCGAAATCGATCGGTTTGGCAAGAAAAGCGTTTGCGCCGGCCGCGAGACTTTGCGCCGCATCGGTCCCCGAGGCGCTTGCGGAGACTGCGACGATGGGCAGATCCCGGAACTCGGGCATCTGGCGCAGGCGACGCGTGGCTTCGAGCCCGTCCATCCCGGGCATGACCACATCCATCAGGACAAGCGCAGGATGCAGGGAGCGGGTTTTCTCCAGAGTTTCGGATCCGTTGCCAGCCTCCGCCATGTCGAATCCGAGCGGCCCCAGCATATCGACCATCACGGCACGGTTCTCCGCCACGTCATCCGCGACCAGGATAGCCTTGCGCGGCCCCTTGTAACCGCTCACGATCCGTCCGGACGCGGCGACAGCCGCTGGGGGCGCCACCACCTGGACATCCAGTTCGATCGAGAAGACGCTGCCAATATCTCGACGACTCTCGATATGGATCTCGCCGCCCATCAGGCGTACGAGTTGCCGGCTGATGGCGAGCCCGAGCCCCGTGCCGCCAAAGCGGTGCCGGTCGTCGCTCACTTGCTCGAAAGGCCTGAAGATTTCCTCCAGGCGCCCTTCATCGATCCCAATGCCGGTGTCCTGCACTTTGAAACATAGTCGCGCGGGCGGCGTAAAAGCGACGCTCAGATGCACGCTCCCCTGCTCGGTAAATCTGATCGCATTGGAAAGCAGGTTGAGCAGCGCCTGACGCAGCCGTATTTCGTCCACCCGGACAGCCGCGGGCAGATAGGGCGGCATCTCGCAATCGAAGGCGAGTCCCTTTTCCGTTGCCTTGACCCGCATCGTCTCGGCGACAAAGTAGACGAACTGTTCGAGCGGAACGTCGGAAAGATTGAGTTCCATTCGTCCAGCTTCGATCTTGGCTATATCCAGGATGTCGTCGATGAGCATCAGCAGGTGTTCGCCGCTGCGCTGGATGACTGCGAGTCCGTCGATCTGGCGTTGATCGAGAGTCGTGTCGCGTGTGAGGATCTGCGCGTAACCAAGAATCGCGTTCAGCGGCGTACGCAGTTCGTGGCTCATGTGCGCGAGAAAATCGCTTTTTGCCTGGTTGGCCGTATCTGCATGTTCCTTGGCCACGGCGAGTTCCGCTGTCCGTTCGCGGATCATGTCTTCGAGGTGCTCGCGATAGCGCCGCAATTCCGCTTCGGCATGCTTGTGCTCCGTGATGTCGCGTGAGATGCCGAGCAGGAACTGCGGCACGCCGCGCACATCGGCGATCGGGATCTTCATCGTGTGCACCAGGCGCACGCCATGTCGCGTATGAACCGGCTCTTCCGGTATGTCGATCATGTGATGCGACTCCAGCACGGCCCGATCCTTGAGCGCGAAGAATTCAGCCTCCGCCGCGGGAAACAGATCGTGGACGGACCGGCCGAGGAGCTCCTCGCGCCGGTCGCCGAGAAGTTGCTCCGCCGCCTTGTTACAGCGCACGAAGCGCAAGGTCGCGGCCTCCTTGACGAAGATCGCGTCCGGGATATTTTCGATGATGCTGTTAAGAAAGTTCTCGCTTTCCCGGACGGCATCTTCGGCGTGCTGACGTTCGGCGATCTCGGCCGCCTGACCCGCAAGCGCCGTACTGAGTTCGGCCGTGCGCTGTGCGACGCGCGCCTCGAGTCCGGCGTTGAGCTCCTTCAACGCATCCTCGGCCGCGCGGCGCTGGCGCCGGTCTTCAAGGAACTGCTCGACTGCGCGCGCCATATCGGCAATCTCGTCGCCGCCGTGCACGGGGACTCCGGCTTGCGTGCTCCCGGCATCGCCGTGCCGCAGAAAGTGACTGACGCGGCGCAGGCGCGCCACGACATGGCGCCCGAGGAATTCGCGGGCGATTAGCCAGGTGAGCAGCAGGCTCACCGCGACTCCACCCGCCACCCATTTGCGTGTGCGATCTGCGCGACCGGCCAGATCCTGGACTGCTTCGCGGTAGTCGCGCGTCAAATAATCGGACTGCCGTTGCGCCGCGACGGCGAGAGCCGCGGCCGCGCCGTGCAGGTCCTTGTCGAGGCTGGTCAGCGACACGCCCGGCCGCTGCCCATCCGCCGGCGCACCCCGGGTGCCGAGCGCGGTCTCGCGCACCTGCGCCTCGATGTTGGCGATGTTGCGAAAGCGTTGGCTCGACCGATAGAGCGTCAGCGCGTCGACCCCTGGGTCGTCGCTTGCGGTCGCGGAGGCCAGGCGGTCAACCAGGCGGTCGAAGGATGCCAGCTGTTCGAGCACATGCCGATGGGTCTCGCGCACGGCATCGATCGTATCGTCGCGAGACAACTGCAACGCGAGGCGTTCAATGGTCAGCGTGTGCTGTACCAGATCCTGCGCATCCGCGAGGCGCGTGAGCCGCTCTTCGGCCAGCTGACGGATCGAGTGGGCCGAACCGGTCAACGAGTAAATCGTCGTGGCTCCGACGACGACCACCAGCGCGGCCAGGCACGAAGCAACGAGCGCAAATTGAGCGGTGAGCGATTGTGGGAAAGGCAGTTTCACGGTCGTTGCCAGATCTGACGATAAATGTCGCGATAGCCGTTGTCAGGGTCGTAGAGTAGACGATCGCCGCCGTCCGCGGCGACGTTGTCCGCCGTCACGAGATGCACCGGCGTCACGTAACCCGTGACGCCAACGCCCGCGAAAAGTCGGTTCATTTCGTCGACCAGTTGCCAGCCGTGCAGATTCAGGGGTTCGGCCACGGTGCCGGTCTGGAACGTGCCGGTGCGGATGCGCAGGAAGGCGGACTCGCTGCCGTCGCCAGCCGACAGCATGATCATTGCAGCGTTCGGCATTCCCGCCTGGGTCAACACCGGGGCGGCGTAGTCGAAGTAGATGTCGTTGATCGCCAGCGCACAGGTCCAGCGCGGGCCGTAACGCGCGAGCAGGGCGCGTGTCGCCCCCGGCATCAGTTCCCGGCTGCGCGAAATCGCCACGTCGCGCACTTCAAGCAGGGTACAGCCACTGCACGCGCGAACGACGGCAGCCATTTCATCCGCCTTGCCTTGCGCAATTCGGAAATTGGAATCGGTGAAGATGACGACGCCCGCATGCCCGCCGGACTGCACGATGGCCGCCAGCGCGGTCACGCGCGCGACCTCGAGCGGATCCGTCGACACGTTCATCGCAACGGGCGTGTCGGGCACCGGTCCGGCCTGGGCCGCGACATGCCAGCCGACGATCGGGATGTTGTTCTCGGCAAACGGCCGCAGCGCGGGGAGCAGCGCGCGTGCGTCGCCGCCGGCGAGGATCAGACCGTCGGGGTGGCTTGCCAGCGCATTCGCGAGCATCTTCAGACGCAGGTCGGCCGCACCCGCGGAATCGAAGATCCTCACGCGCCAGCCGATCACCTTGGCCGCCTCCAGCACACCATCGACCACACCGAGGATGCCGCCGTTGCGCAAATCCTCGGCGACGACCGCGATGTGTTTTCCAGATTGCGCAGGTGGCCCCTTGCGTGGCCCGTTCCAGGGTGCAGCGGGTCGCGAAGCGGCGTCGACCACTCGCCTGGCCAGGGCCAGGAAGTCCGTCGCGGCGACCGGGGCTCCGGGCGCAGGGCCAGGCAATAAATCCTGCGCCGCGGCGGCCGGCAGCACACACGCGCAAGCCAACGCCAGAAGGAAGCCCTTCATGCTGTTCCCCCCATGGGCTCCGTCGAGGTCGATTGGGGTTGCCCAAAGCCGCTCGCGGATGACCTTTTTAGCAGGATATTACAAGCCGATTCCCGCGTGTCATCGGTCATGCGCTGGCGCAAATTGGATCAAGCGTGGTCGGCACTCAACTGCAATGGTCTGATGGTCAGTGTTTGCCACGATTGCGCGATCAACCGTTCGTCGATCGCAAGCCATAGAGTTTCTCGACTGCAAGCAGGTACGACAGCATGACGACTGGCAGTGTCGTCGTGTTGGCATTGCCGAAGAAGTACGAGACACCGAGATTGTCGAGCGAGATCAGCGCGGCTGTACAGCACCGAAGGCCCGTTTTCGCGGGGCGACGTCGGGTGTTACATCATCTCGGGTTTCGCCAGCCGGGTGCCATCGCTAAAGCGCGTCAATCGATATGGTTGTGTCTCGATCCCAGTCGCGTCGTCCGTCACGATGCGGCTAACCAGCATACCGGCTCCCGGTCCCAGCCCGAATCCATGACCGCTGAACCCCGAAGCGATCACAAGGCCCGGCTTGCCCTCCACGCGTGACATCACCGGCACCAGATCGGGCATCGTGTCGATCGCGCCAGCCCACGCATGGGCGATACGCAATCCCGACAGTTCGGGAAAGACCGTCGCAACGTTTTGCAGTGCACGGGTCGGCCACTCGGCATCGGGCACGGGATTGAGAACCCGCGTCACCTCGAACGGAGAGATGTCGTCGTGGCGCCAGTCCGCACTTCCTTCCGGGCCGCCGAAGAAAGGTTGCGCGATCCGGAATTTGAGCTTCTTGTTGAGTTTGCTGCGGAACATCTGGCGAAACTTGACCGCGTGCCGCAGGTTCTGTGGCGCGATCTCCATGCGTCCATAGCCCGGCACCGCGATCGTGTAGCCGCCGTCCAGCCGCCGCCGCATCGCGAAGTTCGGGCCGGAGAAGCACCCGTCTATCACGGCCGGCGCTTCCGCCGTGCGCAGCGCGGTGCCGATCACATTGACCGCCGGCAGATCGATCCCATGGTGCCGGCAGAACAGGGCGCTCCACGCGCCGCCGGCCAGCACGACGCTGCTCGCGCCAATCCGGCCGCGCTCGGTCCATACGCCGGAGATTCGACCCGCGCTGCTGTCGAGTCCGCGAACCGCACAGGTCTGATGCACGCGCGCGCCGAGTCGTTGCGCGCCTCTTGCGATGGCGGGCGCTGCTCGCGACGGCTCCGCGCGTCCATCGGAATGCGACCACACGCCGCCCGCCCACTTCGCCCGACTATGCGGAACGCGCGCGGCCAGTTCTCGAGCCGACAGCAGTTGACTGTCGAAGCCGAGCGCGCGCGCCTTGCCGAGCCATGTTTCCCACTGGGCGACATCGGCAGACTGCTCGCTTCCGTACAGAATGCCGCTGCGCCGAAAACCGATGTCCTCGCCGAGTTCGTCGCTCAACTCGCCCCAACGCTTCAGGCTCTGCATCGCGAGCGGCAACTCGTAAAGGTCGCGGTTCTGCTGACGCACCCAACCCCAGTTGCGCCCCGACTGCTCCGCGCCAATGATGCCTTTTTCGAGCAGCACGACCGATACGCCGCGCCGTGCCAGCTCGTAAGCGGTGCTGACGCCGATAATGCCGCCGCCGATCACGGCTACGTCGCAGCGATCGGGGAACCCCTCGCTATTCGGGACTTCGTCGATTCTTAGCATGTTTGAGCAACCATGATTGACATGAGCAGCCGGATACCGGGTGCGTGCGCTGTCAGAAGATCACATAGATCTTCCGCAGCGTTTCATCGATGTTCCAGAGTCCTTCCGTGTTGGCTTGGAAAAATAGCGTGTCGCCGGCGGCGAAGCGGACCGTGTCTTCTCCGTCGGGCGTGAAGGTGCCGCTGCCCTTGATGAAATGCATCACCTCCGCCTGCTTGACGGAGCGCCGATAGGTGCCGGGCGAGCACTCGAACACGCCGGTATCGATTGCTTCGTGACCGGGAATGACGTACTGGCGTCCCGATACGCGCGACGGTTCGGTACCGGGCAGGCCCGCGGTTCCCCAATCCTCCAGTGCGGAGACTTCCGCGGCTTGCCTGATCTGCTGAACTTTCATTGCGCTGTTTCCTGTTGTCGTGAGCGGAGGTCGATACGTCGGTCGATCCGGCCTAGCCGGACCACGGTGACGCCGGCGCGCAACTGGCGCAGCGAGGGCATCACCAGCATGCAGTCATCGTACGGAGTCGAGACTGGCTGACCGTCGGACCATGCGATCACGGTGCCGGCCTTGTCGAACGTCTCGAGGCCTGTATAAGGACCCGCGAAACGGAAATCCATGCTCCTGGCGACGACCGGTTCGGTCACGCGCACGATGCGCATTTCGTCGGGCAATGGCGCGATCCAGCCGGGCGGCAGGTCGGCTGCGTCGACGATGCCCGAGAGCAACAGAAAGCGTGCGGTGCAGTCGCGCGCAACCGTCACCGCGCTGGCTTCCCAGTGCTGGCCGCATTCGATCAACAGGGCATTCTTCGGACTCGTGTCGTCGCCGAAGCCCTCGTAGTCGCGCATCCGGCGGCCTTCGGGATGGCCTTCGTCCTGAATCACGGTGGCGGGCGTGCCGAGCCGCTCGGCCAGTTCGGCTCCCTTGCGCAGCGGCCCCGCGACGATCAGCGGCGCGCTTTTTTCATGCATCGAATGCAGGTCGAGCAGCAGATCCACTGTGTCGACCACCGGCCGCATCGTGCGCGCACGATCGAGTTCCGACGAGCGGGTCGCCAGATCGTCGAGCTTCGCGGCGGTCCAGACGCGGTTGAAGTCCTGATCGACGAAACGCGCTTTGTCTGGTGTCGCGGGATCGAACCGCGCATACGCGGCGACGTTCGCGAACGACAGCGTGAGCTTGCCGCGGCGCGGGCGCAGGCCGCTGCGCAACAACGCGTCGACGGTGATCGCGCCGCACACTTCGTTGCCATGCGTGAGCGCATTGATCATCACGTGCGGCCCGGCTTGGCCGGAGTCGAACGAGTGCAGGTATGCAATGCCGGTATTGCCGTCGGCGTGCGCCGAGAGGTCCGGAAATGCGACTTCGATCGGATAGGCTTCCATGTTTACTCCAGACCTCCCTGACACAGATACTTGATCGACAGATAGTCATCGAGACCATACTTCGATCCTTCGCGACCGTAGCCGGATTCCTTCACACCGCCGAACGGCGCCGCTTCTGAAGCGAGCGCGCCCTCGTTGATACCGACGATGCCAGCTTCCAGCGCGCGCGAGACACGCTCGATACGGCGCATGTTCTCGCTGTAGAAGTACGAGGCGAGCCCGAACGGGGTGTCGTTGGCGGCCTGCACCGCTTCCTGCTCGCTGTCGAATGGGAACAGCGGCACGACCGGGCCGAAGGTTTCCTCGCCGCACAACACCATCGACGACGTGGCGTTACCCAGCACCGTGGGCGCGTAGTAGTGCGGTCCCAGCTCGGTGAGCCGCCGTCCGCCCGTCAGCACGAGCGCGCCGTTCTCGAGCGCGTCCTCGACATGACGAGCGATCTTGTCCACAGCGCGCTCATTGATCATGGGCCCGATCTGCGAGGCGGGGTCGCTGGCGGGTCCGACCCGCAGTTCGGCCACTTTCGCGCACAGCAGCGCGGAGAAACGTTCGTATACGCCGCGCTGCACGAAGACGCGGTTCGGACACACGCAGGTCTGCCCGCCATTGCGGAATTTCGCGGCCAGCAGGCCATTGACCGCGGCATCGAGGTCGGCGTCGTCGAATACGATGAACGGCGCATTGCCGCCGAGTTCCAGCGAAAGCTTCTTCAGCGTGCCCGCCGATTCGCGCGCGAGATGCTTGCCGACGGGCGTCGATCCGGTGAACGTGATCTTGCGGACACGGCTGTCGGCGAGCCAGTCGCCGACCGTCTCGGCCGCCGCCGCACGCGAAGCCGAGATCAGGTTGAGCACGCCGTTCGGCACGCCCGCCTCGTGCGCCAGCATCACCAGTGCGATCGCGGTGAGCGGCGTGTCTTCCGCGGGTTTCGCGACCACCGTGCAGCCCGCCGCGAGCGCGGGTGCGATCTTGCGCGCGATCATCGCAAGCGGAAAATTCCAGGGCGTGATGGCCGCGACGACCCCGATCGGTTCCTTGACCGCGCTCATCCGTTTGCCGCGCTGCTGCTGCGGAATCAGGTCGCCGTAGATGCGGGTGGCTTCGTCGGCGAACCACGCGACGTACGACGCGCCATAGTTCACCTCGGCGCGTCCTTCGGCGAGCGGCTTGCCTTGTTCGAGTGAGATCAACGCACCGAGTGCGTCGCGATTCGCGACGATCAACGCGTGCCAGCGGTGCAGTACCGCCGCGCGTTCGCTGGCCAGCCTCGCGCGCCACGCGGGCAGCGCTTTAGCGGCGGCGTCCGTGGCCGCTCGCGCGTCGCTGGGGCCGCTGTCGGCGACTTCCGCGATCGGCTTGCCGGTCGCCGGATCGGTGACCGCGAAACGCCGACCGCTCGCGGCGGCGACCCACTCGCCGTTGATGAAGTTCTCCGTGCGGATCAGCGCGCGGGCCTGTTGTTCGAGATTCGTGCTCATATGAGGTCTCCGTGCCGGTTGGCATGCGATGGCAGAGCGCCCGACGCGCGCCGGGCAGTCAGTGCTGCCTGCTCTGTGAGTGATCAGGACGGATTGGCGACCCGAGCCGCGATCGCCGCGCCGACCTCCGTGGTCGATGCGCTGCCGCCCAGGTCGCCCGTGCGCGGGCCTTCCTTCAGCACCCGCGTGATCGCGGCGACGATGGTGTCGTGCGCATCGCGCTCGACACCCGCGCCGTGGCCGAGAAAGTCGAGCATCATCGCGGCCGACCAGATCATCGCGACCGGATTGGCAATGCCCTTGCCGGCGATGTCGGGCGCCGAGCCATGCACCGGCTCGAACAGCGACGGAAAGCGCCGATCGGGATTCAGGTTGCCCGACGGCGCGATGCCGATCGTCCCCGTGCACGCCGGCCCGAGATCGGAAAGGATGTCGCCGAACAGGTTCGATGCGACCACCACGTCGAAGCGATCCGGGTTCAGCACGAAGCGCGCGCACAGGATGTCGATGTGCTGACGGTCCATCTTCACATCCGGGTAGCGGGCGGCCATTTCATCGGCGCGGGCGTCCCACCACGGCATGCTGATCGCGATACCGTTGCTCTTCGTTGCAACCGTGAGTTTTTTCGCTCGACGCTGTGCAAGGTCGAACGCGAACTTCATCACGCGCTCGGTGCCGTGGCGCGTGAAGATCGACTGCTGCATCACGACTTCGCGCTCGGTGCCCTCGAACATCGTGCCGCCCACCGACGAATACTCGCCTTCGGTGTTTTCGCGCACGATCATGAAGTCGATATCGCCCGGCTTGCGGTTAGCGAGCGGGCAGGGCACGCCTTCGAACAGCCGCGCGGGGCGCAGGTTCACGTACTGGTCGAATTCGCGGCGGAACTTCAGGAGCGAACCCCACAGCGAAATATGGTCGGGCACCTTGTCGGGCCAGCCGACCGCGCCGAACAGAATCGCATCGCAGTCCTGCAGTTGCGCCTTCCAGTTGTCGGGCATCATCTGGCCGTGTTGCGCGTAGTAGTCGCACGACGCCCATTCGATATGGCGGTAGTCGATGCCGATGTCGAAGCGTTTGCATGCGGCGTCCAGCACGCGCAGGCCTTCGGGCATCACTTCGGTACCGATGCCGTCGCCGGGAATCACGGCGATGCGGTATTTGCGGGTCATACGTATCTCTCCTTGCCGTCATCGCGCGCCGTCTGCTGACGCCGCGCAGTTGGCGAAATGGGGTTGCGTTCGGGGGTCGGGCCGCGCATGGGTATCAGTAGCCGCGCGTCCGGTCGATCAAGCCGATCATCCGCACGCCGCTGCGATAGCGGCGCAGGTTTTCCAGTATCGCATCGACGGCCGGTTCGGGCCGCGTCGCGCTCGCGATATGCGGCGTGATGCGCACGCGCGGTTGCGCCCACAGCGGATGGTCGGCGGGCAACGGCTCCGGGTCGGTGACATCGAGCACCGCGCTGTGCATCTGCCCGCGTTGCAGCGCGTCGAGCAGATCGGCGCTGACGAGTTGCGGTCCGCGGCCGACGTGAACCAGCGACGCGCCTCGCGGCAGCATGTCGAATACTCGCCGGCAGAGCAGGCCGCGCGTGGCGTCCGTGAGCGGCAGCAAACAGATCAGGATGTCGGCACGGGCAAGCAACTCGTCGAGCCCGGCCTCGCCCGCATAGCAGTCGATCCCTTCGAGCGCATGCTTCGAGCGGCTCCAGCCCGCGCAGGCGAAGCCGAACAGCCGCAAACGCTCCAGTACCGCGCGGCCAAGCATGCCGAGGCCGAGCACGCCGATCCGACGCGACGCGGCGGCGCGCGACGGCATCGGCTGCCATACGCGGGCCCGCTGCTGCAACCCGTAATCGAACAGATCGCGGTGAATCGCCAGCACCGCCTCGGTGACATATTCGACCATGCCTTCGACGATGCCCGGCTCGAGCATCCGCACCACCGGCAGATGCGCCGGAATCTGCGACAGATCCAGTTGATCGACTCCCGCGCCGACCGAAAACACCACTTCGAGATTCGGCAGCGTGAGCGCGAGGTCTCCCGGTTGCCACGCGACCAGATAGCGCACGGCCGTGGGATCGCCGATGTCCGGCCACACCCGGAACGGCACATCGGGCGCCAGCTGCGCGAAGCGCTCGGCCCATAGCGCTCCACGCACCGGATCGGCTTTGTAGAGGACGGTCATTGGCGGTTACGCCATCGCCTGATTGATGATGCCGAACGCGCGCCAGCCCGGGTCGGGGGCCACCTCGCGCAAGTCGGCGGGCGCGTTGCGCACCATCTTTTCGACCGAGTCGACGCGCGGCATGCCGACATGGGTCAACCAGTCGTTGATGCCGGCGTCGTCCGGCACGTCGATCCGCACGAAGTCGCCGGCGTGCTGCGCGAGCCAGTACGAAATCAGTGCGCGGGCACGCAGATCGTCGGACCCATGCTGCGCGACCACCGGTCCAACCGAGTAGCCGCGTCCGAACGCACGGAACAGCGAGAAACCGACCACTTCGCCGTCACGTTCGAGAACCACGGCTTGCGCGAACCCGAGCAGCGCCGGTATCGTCGCGCTGCGGTCGAAGCCGCTCGCGCGCGACGCGAGTTCGATCAGCTTCGGCGTGTCGTCCGGCCTCGCGGCACGCAACTGTTCGCCGGGCGGCGGCGCGACAGCGGCCACGCTGCCGAGCGTGCCCTGATGCTGGGTGAGTCCGCCGCAGCTGACGAAGCCGAGCTTTTCGTAAAGCGGCTTGCCTGCGACCGTTGCGTGCAGGAAGGTCACGCGGTTGCCCAGTTCTTCGAGCACCAGTTCCATCAGCTTGCGGCCGATGCCACGGCCCTGTTCGTCCGGCGAGACGATCACGAGGCCGAGCGTGCCGCGGTCCGCGCCGAATTTCCAGCAGAGCGCGGTGCCGATCACGGCGCCATTGTCTTCGGCGACGAAGCCGGTGCCGGCGTCGTACATGAAGCGCCAGTCATCGGCGCGGTGCGGCCAGCGCACCGCAACCGAGAGGCCGTGCGCGGCGGCGATGTCATCGGCAGTGAAGCGGCGATAGGTCAGTGATTTCTTCACGGTTGATTCGGACACTGCAAACTCCTGCTGGCGGCATGATCAGCCTAGACTGTGGCATTCCCGGTGCCTGCTTCATAGGACGATCTTTTTGTTATTCGGGTCGGTGTGTGCTCGGGTCTGCTTCACGGCGGCAGCCACGCGCAACGCAATTGCACAGGTATTTTTGGCGTTCACCCCGGGGGTGCTATATTCAATATAATGCTGAAAAATTGAACGGGCGTTCATTGTAACGAAGCGGCTGGCGCCTTATCGATGCGACCGTGCGCGCCCAGCACAACAACCGCACCGGCGGCACATAGGCAGCCGGCCGCAGCGTCATCAACGGGAAACACATGCAGCGAACAGAGCTCAGCAAGAAGAGCACGGCCGACCCGGGTCACGGCGACGTCGGCGCTCGTCTGCGCGCGCTGCGCGTCGCGCAGGGTCTGTCGATCAACGAACTGGCGATGCGCGCGGGCGTGTCGGTCGGCACCGTCAGTCAGGTCGAGCGCAACAAGGCCAATCCGTCGGTGCGTATTCTCGAGCGCCTGCGCCTGGCGTTGGAGGTTCCGCTGACCGCGCTGCTCGAAGAAGACGACGCGGTCTCGGACCCGATCACCGGCGATTTCGTGCGCAAGGCGGCCGAGCGGCCGCTGTTCGAAGTCGGCAAGAACGGCATGCAGAAAGAATTGCTGTCGCCGCATGGCGATCACGATTTGCAGATGATGATCATCATGCTGCCGGCCGGCTCCGGTTCCGAAGAGGTGCTGGTGGGCATCGGCGAGAAGGCGGGCCTGGTGCTGGAAGGCACGGTCGTGCTGAATGTCGGCGACCGGCGCTCCGAACTGCGCGCGGGAGACAGCTTCCAGTTCAAGAGCACGGTGCCGCATAGCGTGCGTAACGAAAGCAGGAAGACTGCTCGTTTGCTGTGGATCATGAACACGCAGCCGCCCGTCATTCATCTTTGATCTGTTTGTTGTACCGGAGCCGCATGTCGTGTGGCAAGCGGCGCTGTCTTCCCTCTCTTTTCCTCGCTCGCTCTGACGCGTCGCGTCCGGTTCGCACGGACGGCGGCTGACGTCAACGCCTTTCTTTCTCTCATTCACTTTTCGGTTTTGCATTGCACGACGGAACAGGCGTGTCGCGTCGCCTCGCTCGTGCGCGCCCCAGCCGTGTGGGCTTGCGGCCCGTGCCCACCAGTGCGGCGGTGTGCTCTCTGAGGCAGGCAATGTATCGCAGCGCACAACGAACTTTTCACACAGTTTATTTTTGACCACTAGTATTTCATTTGGTGTTCATTAAAATGAACTTCATCCGATGTTCGTTCATTCGGTGGTCGCGATGGCGAACAGCAGTGCCGAGTGGTGCCGCAGTCATCAGTGCGTGAGCGCACGCGGCACCACACACTTGAACCTACTGATCAGGCCGGACATGTCCACTCCGTCACTCGATTTCGATCCTTCAGCCGTGCCGTTGCCGCAGGGGCATTTCATTGGCGGTGCGTACTATTCGGCGGGCGAAGCGCAGATCGCCGTTCACCGGCCGTCGGACGGCGCGCTGCTTGGCCATGTGCCGGACGCGTCGGACGCCACCGTCGATCACGCAGTCAGCAATGCGCTAGCGGCATGGAAGACGAGCGGCTGGGGCACCCGCTCTCCGCGCGAGCGCGCGAAGGTGCTGAGCCGCTGGGCCGATCTGATCGATCGCGATGCGGCGAGTCTCGCCCAACTCGAAACGGTCAGCTCGACGCGTCCGGTGACGGAAAGCTATACATCAGATGTGCCGTTCACCGCGGAGGCGATCCGCTTCTTCGCGGAGCTGGCCGACAAGCTCGGTGGCGATATCGCGGCCACGCGCCGCGACAGTCTCGGTTTTGTTGCATCGGAGCCGTACGGTGTGATCGGTGCGATTACACCGTGGAATTTTCCGCTGTCGATGTGTTCATGGAAGTGCGGTCCGGCGCTCGCGGCGGGCAACGCGGTCGTGATGAAACCGTCGGAAATGACGCCGTTCTCGACGCTGCGTCTCGCGGAACTCGCCATCGAAGCCGGCATTCCTCCGGGCATCTTCAACGTGGTGAATGGCCGTGGAGCGACGGCGGGCGCCGCGCTGACGCGTCACCCAGGCATCTCGAAGATGAGCTTCACCGGTTCGACCCGCACGGGCGCCGCGATCATGAGCGACGCCGCGATGCACGGCACCAAGCCCGTCACGCTGGAACTCGGCGGCAAGAGCCCGCAACTGGTGTTCGAACATGTGCGGGACCTCGAGCATACGGCGCGCTGCGTCGCCCGCGGCTTTACGGCCAACGGCGGCCAGGCCTGCGTGGCCGGCACGCGGCTGATCGTGCACGAGCGCATTGCCGAGCCGCTGATCGCCGCCATTCAACGGCAACTGCAGCCGATCGAGCCCGGCCCGCTGTGGGACAGCCGCACCGCTTATTCGCCGATCATCAATGCCGCCCAGGCGCGACGCATCGAAGCGCTGATCGGGCAGAGCCGCGAGAGCGGCGCGGAAGTGATCTTCGGCGGCGGCTTTTTCGAAGGCACCGACGAAGGCTATTTCCACCGCCCGACGCTGCTCGCCAATGTGACTTCAGAGACGCCCGCCGTGCGCGAGGAACTATTCGGCCCGGTGCTGACGGTACAGACGTTCGCCGACGAGGAAGAGGGCATCGCGCTCGCCGCGCATCCGATCTACGGTCTCGCGGCGGGGGTCCATAGCAGCGACATCGGTCAGGCGCTGCGGGCGATGCGCCGCATCGCCGCGGGCACCATCTGGATCAACCGTTACGGCCGCAGCGGCGACATGATCATTCCGACGGGCGGCTTCGGCCAGTCCGGTATCGGCAAGGATCTCGGCCGCGAAGCGATGGTGGCGAGCATGCGGCACAAGAGTGTGCTGATCGATTTCGAAACGCTGTGAAGCACGGCTTTACACCGGATATACGCAAGCATCAACCGCACCGATTCAACCCGAAACTGAACCCCGAGCCTGCAACCAGGTTCGCCACGACGACAGGATGTTGACCATGATCGATTTCGAGCCGAAGTACATCACTTTCGACTGCTATGGCACGCTGACCAACTTCCAGATGGGCCAGACCGCGCGCGAGCTTTACGGCGACAAGCTGGACAAGGCGAAGATGGATGAGTTTGTCGAGTTCTTCCGTGGCTACCGCCTCGACGAAGTGCTGGGCGCATGGAAGCCCTATCGCGACGTGGTCGTGAACTCGGTGCGCCGCACCTGCGAACGCACCGGCGTGCCGTTCGACGAAGCGACCGCACTGAAGATCTACGAGGCCGTGCCGAGCTGGGGCCCGCACGCGGACGTGCCGGAAGGGCTGTCGCGACTGGCCTCGAAGTACCAGCTCGTGATCCTGTCGAATGCGTCGGACGACCAGATCCACAGCAACGTCGACAAGCTCGGCGCGCCGTTCCACAAGGTCTACACCGCCCAGCAGGCACAGGCGTACAAGCCGCTGCAGAAAGCCTTCGAGTACATGTTCTCGCAACTGGACTGCAATCCGGAAGACGTGCTGCATGTGTCGTCGAGCTTCCGCTATGACCTGATGACCGCGTACGACATGGGCATCAAACACAAGGCGTTCGTCAACCGCAGTCACGAGCCGCTGAACCCGTATTACGGCGTCAACGAAGTGTCGGGCATTCCGCAACTGGCATCGCTGCTCGGCCTCTGATTCGCACGTCCGGCCTTCTCACGACATCGCTTCCCGCGCGCCGCTGAAAGCGGCGCAACCAACCGACAGGAACGCATCACGATGAAGCTCGACTCCTACTGGCTCGACACTGCGCCACGCTTTACCAGCGGCGTCCAGGGTCCGCTACCGCAGCGGGTGGACGTTGCGGTGGTCGGCGGCGGCTTCACCGGGCTGTCGGCTGCGTTGGAGCTGGCCAAACGTGGCATGTCGGTGATCGTGTTCGAGGCGGGCCGGCTCGCGGCGCAGGCATCGGGCCGTAACGGCGGCCATTGCAATACGGGCGTCGCGCAGGACTACGCCGCGTTGTCCGCGCGCATCGGCAGCGAACGCGCGTCCAAGTTCTACCGTGCGTATGCCGGCGCCGTCGAAACGGTGAAAACGATCATCGGAGAGGAGCAGATCGATTGCGATCTGCGCCACTCCGGGAAGATCAAACTCGCCGCGAAACCGCAGCATTTCGCGTCGCTCGCGAAGTCGTACGAGGTGTTGCGGCGCGAAGTCGATTCCGATGTCGAACTCGTGCCGCCCGAGCAGATTCGCAATGAGATCGGGTCGGACAGCTTTTTCGGCGGCCTCGTGCAACGCAACGGCATGCAGATGCACATGGGCAAATTCGGCGTGGGTCTCGGCACGGCAGCGGCACGGCGTGGGGCGCAGATCTACGAGAACACGCCGGTGACGAACCTCAAGCCGCTCGGCGGCAACGCGTTCGACGTGCAGTGTCCGCTCGGGACGGTACGCGCCGAGCGCGTGCTGATTGCAACCGGCGCGTCGCAGGTCGGTCCGCTGCAATGGTTCCGGCGCCGCATCGCCCCCGTCGGCAGCTTCATCGTCGCAACCGAGCCGCTTGGCAAGGCGCGCCTCGATGCGGTGTTGCCGACGCGCCGCTCGTATGTGACGACGCTGAACATCGGCAACTATTTTCGTGCGACGCCGGACGAGCGTCTGCTGTTCGGCGGCCGCGCACGCTTCGCGATGTCGAATCCGCGTTCGGACGAGAAAAGCGGGCGGATTCTGCGTGATGGGCTCGCACGCTATTTCCCGCAACTGGCCGACGTGCGCATCGATTATTGCTGGGGCGGCCTCGTCGACATGACGGCCGACCGGCTGCCGCGCGCAGGCCAGCATGAAGGACTGTTCTATTCAATGGGCTACAGCGGCCACGGTGTGCAGATGTCCGTGCACATGGGCCGTCTGATGGCCGACGTGATGTTCGGCGCCGCCTCGCGCAATCCGTGGCGAACGCTCGAATGGCCCGCGATTCCAGGACATTTTGGACGCGCGTGGTTTCTGCCGCTCGTCGGCGCGTATTACAGGTTGCAGGATGTACTGCATTGAATGGATCGACTGATCGCTACCATTAGATGGTCGGGCAGCGCGTAGATTGAAAATCACTATTCCCAGAGGAAATCCCCATGTTGCGTTTCATGTTCCAGCCTGCAGCCGCCGTCCGCTTCAACACTGTGCAGCGCTTTGCCGCCGGCGCGGGCCTCGCGATGACGATGATGTTCGGCGCCGCCCACGCTGCCGAAACGGCGACGCTCACCGCGGGCTCGCCGCCGTCGAGCGCGCCGACCACGTTCATGAACGTGAAGACGCAGCAGATCGAAGGCATGATGCCGGATGTCGTCAAGGAGATCGGCAAGCGCGAAAACTTTAACGTGTCGTACGACGCGGTGCCGTTCTCGGCGCTGATC
The DNA here is from genome assembly GCF_014397665.1 of Paraburkholderia sp. UCT2. Lineage (NCBI taxonomy): Bacteria > Pseudomonadati > Pseudomonadota > Betaproteobacteria > Burkholderiales > Burkholderiaceae > Paraburkholderia > Paraburkholderia sp. UCT2. The sequence continues at coordinate 35,098 of NZ_VZQO01000051.1, read as the reverse complement.
CAGTCGGTGGTATCGGGCAAGATCGACATCATCGTTGCCGGCATGACGCCGACGCCGAAGCGCGCCGAAGTGGTCGATTTCTCGCAGCCGGTGACGGCGTTTGGCGAAGGCATCATCGTGAAGGACACGAACAAGGCGGTCTATCACTCGGTGCAGGACCTGAAGGGCATGACGATCGGGGCGCCGACCGGTACCGACTACGGCGATCAGTTGAAGAAACTCGGCATCTTCACCGAAGTGAAGATGTACGACAGCCCCGCCGACATGACGCGCGATGTCGCGCTTGGCCGCATCGTCGCGGGCTTCAACGACTATCCGATCCTGAAGGCCCAGGAAGCCGCGGGCGCGATGGCGGGGACGCGGGTCGACGACGCGTATGTGCCGATGGAAAAGTTCGACATCGCGATCGCGGTGAAGAAGGGCAATAGCGCGCTGATGGCGAAGATCAACGACGCGCTGACGAAGATGAAGGCCGACGGCACGCTCGACGCGATCCTCAAAAAGTGGCACCTCGTGAGCTGATTGGCTTCGCGTGAAAAGAGCCGTGCCCGCGGCGACGCGGGACTCGTCCTGCCAGGTCCGTCGCGCAGCGGCGCGGCGGACTGAACGAATACGAAGAGCAACGGAAGGCACGACATGCACTGGCAAGATATAGCCGACTTTGTACCGATTTTGCTGCAAGGCGCGGTGATGAGCATCGTCATCACGCTGGGGTGTCTGGTGTTGAGCACCGTGCTCGGCCTGACCTGGGCATTGTTGAAGATGTCGCGCTATCCCCTCGTCGTACGCAGTGTGAGCACGATGATCAACGTCGTGCGCGGCCTGCCGATGATCGTGCTGCTGTTCTACATCTACTTCGTGCTGCCGGAAATCCACATCCAGGTGTCGGCGCTGCAGGCCAGCATCATTGGGCTTGGTTTCGGTTACTCGACTTACGTCGCGGAAATTTTCCGGGCCGGTATCGAGGCAGTCGATCCGGGCCAGTACGAAGCCGCGCAGTCGATCGGCATGGGCCGCGTGAAGACGATGATACGGGTGATCCTGCCGCAGGCGATCAAGGTCGCGCTGCCGCCGTACAGCAACACGCTCGTGATGATGCTGAAGGATTCATCGCTCGCGTCGACCATCACGGTCGCCGAAATGACGCGCGAAGGCCAACTGATCGCGTCGTCGACGTTTCAGAATCTGACGGTATATACGCTCGTCGCGCTCGGCTATCTCGCGATGAGCTTGCCGCTGATGAGCATGACCCGCACGCTTGAACGACGTTTCGGTCGGCACAGGGCGAGATAAGTGCGAAGTGAGGATGCGATGATCGAAATCACGAATGTGCACAAGAGTTTTGGCACCGTACCCGTTCTCAAGGGCATTTCGCTCAATGTCCGCCAGGGCGAAGTGGTCTGCCTGATCGGTGCGTCGGGCTCGGGAAAGTCAACCCTGCTGCGCTGCATTAACGCGCTGGAGTCATACGACGAAGGCGAAATTCGTCTGCTCGGCGAGCGCGTCGAACAGCGCGCGCGTAACATCAACCAGTTGCGCACCCAGGTCGGCATGGTGTTTCAGCGCTTCAATCTGTTCCCGCACCGTACGGCGCTCGAGAACGTGATGGAAGGGCCGGTGCATGTCAAGCGCCTCGCGCGCGCGGACGCGCAACGCGAAGCGTCTGAACTGCTCGACAAGGTGGGGCTCGGCCACAAGCTGCACGCCTATCCTCATCAGCTTTCGGGCGGGCAGCAGCAACGGGTGGCGATTGCGCGCTCGCTCGCGATGAAGCCGAAGGCGATCCTGTTCGACGAGCCGACCTCGGCGCTCGATCCAGAACTGGTCGGCGAAGTGCTCGGCGTGATGCGCACCCTTGCACGGGAAGGCATGACGATGCTGGTGGTCACCCACGAAATGGGCTTTGCGCGTGAGGTGGCAGACCGGGTGTGTTTTCTGCACGCGGGACTCATCATCGAGGAGGGCACGGCGCATCAGGTGCTGGGCTCGCCGCGCGAGGCGCGCACCCGCGAGTTCCTGCGCCACGTGCTGACCAATCGCGGCGACGCTCATGTCGCGCCCGACGGTATGGCAGGAGCCGCGGCATGAACGGCAGATTCGTACGCGTAGGCGAGACGGTTCGCGCCAAAGTCCAACTGACGATCAACGGCGCGCCGGTCGAAGCGCTGGCCGGCGACACGCTGCTCACTGCGATGCTGTGCTCGGTGCGGCATGTGCGGCAGTCCGAGTTCGGCGCGGAACAACGCGCGGGCTTTTGCCTGATGGGCGCGTGTCAGGACTGCTGGGTATGGACCGCGGACGGCGAGCGGTTGCGCGCCTGCACCACGGTGGTCGAAGCAGGCATGCGCGTCGTCACGACGCAACCGGAGGCGCAATGGCCGAACCTCGCATCGTAATCGTCGGCGCCGGGCCTGCAGGGGTGCGCTGCGCGGAAGCGCTGCTGGCGGCCGGCATTCGCCCGATCGTCGTCGACGAAGGCAGGCGCGATGGCGGCCAGATCTACCGGCGTCAGCCCGATGGCTTCACGCGGCCGTATTCGAAGCTGTACGGCACGGAAGCCGCGCGCGCGGAGAACCTCCATCAAACTTTCGAGCGACTGCGCCCGCAGATCGATTACCGTCCGCAGACGCTGGCGTGGAACGTCGCGCAAGGCAAGCTGCATATCGTGCATGAAGGACACGCGAGCGTGTTGCGCTACGACGCGCTGATCCTGTGCCCCGGCGCGACCGACCGGTTGATGCCGGTCAAAGGCTGGCAGTTCGCCGGTACCTACAGCCTCGGTGCTGCGCAGATCGCGCTGAAGTCGCAGGCCTGCGCGATTGGCCGTCAGGTCGTTTTCATGGGTACCGGCCCATTGCTGTATCTGGTCGCGAACCAGTATGTGCAGGCGGGCGCCAGGGTAGCGGCGGTACTCGACACGTCGAAGACCGGTGCGCGCTTGCGCGCGCTGCCCAAATTGCTGGCGCGCGTCGACGTATTGCGCAAGGGCCGCGCGCTTGTGAGCGCGTTGAAGCGCTCAGGCGTGCGGGTGGAAAACGGCATCGAGCCGCTCGAAATTCTCGGCACTCCGGACGACGGCGTGCTTGGCGTACGCTTTCGCGATGCGCGCGGCAACGTCGCGCAGGTCGAATGCGACGCGGTCGGTCTCGGCTATCACCTGCGGCCGGAAACCCAGCTTGCCGATCTCGCGCGCTGTGCGTTCCGTTTCGACGCGATCACGCGGCAATGGGTGCCGCAAATCGACGAACTCGGTCGCAGTAGCGAAAAGGGCGTCTATATCGCGGGCGATGGCGCGCGCGTGCTCGGCGCCGACGGCGCCGAGGTCGCCGGACGGCTCGCGGCCCACGCTGCGCTGAGCGATCTCGGGCGGCCCGTTGCGGCGACCACGCTCGACGCGTTGACGCGCGAACAGCGCAAAATGGATCGCTTCCGGCTGGGTCTGGCAGAGGCGTTTGCGTGGCCTGCCGCGCAGGCGGCGCGTCTGTCCGACGATACGATCGTTTGCCGGTGCGAAGGCATCACCGCGGGCGAACTGCGCCGCGTGGTGCGCGATGAAGGCGCGCAGGAAGCGAACCGTGCCAAGGCCTTTAGCCGTGTCGGTATGGGGCGCTGTCAGGGACGTTACTGCGGCCATGCGGGCGCGGAGGTGATCGCGGCGGCGGCGAACGTGCCGCTCGAGCAGGTTGGCAGACTTCGTGGACAGGCGCCGGTCAAGCCGCTGGCCATCGCAACCGTGGAGGATACCGAGTGAACCGTGCACAAGCCGATGTTCTGATCGTGGGCGGCGGGTTCATGGGTGCGTCCGCCGCATTTTTTCTGAGGCAGCGGGGCCGCTCGGTGATCCTGCTCGAGCGCCAGCTCGTCGGGCAGCAGGCGAGCGGCACCAACTTCGGTAACGTGCGCCGTCAAGGGCGCTTTCTGCCGCAGTTGCCGCTGGCGAACCGTTCGCGCGAAATCTGGGGGCGTCTGCCGGAATTGATCCAGCACGACGCCGAGTTTCTGATGTCGGGCCATGTCCGCGTCTGTTATCGCGAAGAGCAGGCCGACCAGTTCGAAACCTATGCGAAGGAGGCCGCGCACTACGGTCTCAAGCTCGACCTGTTGCGCGGCGACGCGCTGCGCGCGCGGTTTCCGTTTCTCGGTGCGGAGGTGCTGGCGGGCTCCTATTCGCAGATGGACGGGCACGCGAATCCGCGCCTCGCGGCGCCCGCGTTCGCGCGCGCCGCGGCTCGGCTCGGTGCGCAGATCGTCGAAAACTGCGATGTCGTGACGGTGGAAAAAGAGGGCGCCGAGTTTCGTGCCACGAGCGCCGACGGCCGCACGTTTCATGCGCCCGTGCTGCTGATCACGGCGGGTGCGTGGGGCAACCTGCTGTCGGAGCAATTTGGCGAAGCGGTGCCGATCGCCGTCAATGGTCCTCAGATGGCCGTTACCGAACCCGTGCCGTATGCAATCCAGCCCGTGGTCGGCGTGTCGTCGCCGCAGATCGAAGAGGTGGTGTATTTCCGCCAGGTCGCGCGCGGCAATATCGTGATCGGCGGCTGCGCGCGTGCGCCTGCGTATCTCGACGAGCGTCGCGCGAAGGTTCTCCCGTCAAGTACGTTGCTGCAGTTCAGACAGCTGCAGCGGGTCGCGCCGATGCTGCGCAAGCTGAGCATCATCCGGGTGTGGAGCGGCGTGGAGGGCTATATGCCCGATGACAAACCGATCATGGGTGCAAGCGGGACGACCAGCGGACTGTTCTATGCGTTCGGTTTTTGCGGCCACGGTTTTCAGCTTGGTCCGGGCGTAGGCGACACGATGGCCGAACTGATCGACACCGGCGCCACCAGCACGCCGCTCGAGCCGTTCGACATCCGCCGCTTCGCGGCCAGTCGGGAGACGGCACCGACAGTGCCGCCCACCTCGCGCGTTGCGTGAGCGGAGCGTCGATGCTGAGCCTGAGCCCAACCTCATCATCATCCGCGCCTGAGCTTGCGGGCGCGAGCCGTCATCCGACGCGCGCGCCGAATCGCGTGAGCCGCGCCGTGCAGCGTGCGCTCGACTTCATCGATGCCTGTTTCGCCGAGCCAATCAGCCTGTCCGAACTGGCGGCCGTCGCGCAGTTGAGTATTTCGAGGTTTGCGGTGCGCTTCAGCGCGGAGATTGGCGTGTCGCCGCAGCAATATGTGCGGCTGGTGCGCGTACGGCATGCGCAGTGCCTGTTGCGACGAGGCTTGCCGCCGTCGATCGTCGCGACCGAGGTGGGCTTCTTCGATCAAAGCCATCTATGCCGGCACTTCAAACGTGTGCTTGGCAGAACGCCGGGGGAATGGCTGAGCGCGAATGGTTGACTGCAAGTCGACAGGCCACCGGCGTCGCGCCGGTGGCCTCGAACGCATTCGACCCGAGCGGGCCGGCGCGCGCAGCCGAAACCATCACCGCTTCATTGATGCTGCTGCGAGAAGAGCGTTTCCAGCGGGAATTCGGATTTCACGAATGGCGTCTTGATGATGACGTAGCTGAAATACTTCTCGATGCCGATGTCGCGCTCCAGCAGCCCTTCGATCACGCTCTGATAATGATTGACGCTGCGCGTGACGAACTTCAGCAGGTAATCGTAGCCGCCGCTCGCCAGATGGCATTCAATGATCTCGTCCACAGGACGGATCGCCGCCTCGAACTTGGCGAAGTCTTCGCGACGATGGTCGGCGAGCGTGACCTCGGTGAACACGATCTGCACGTCACCGAGTTTCTGCAGTTGGATATGTGCGCCGTAGCCGACGATATAGCCGGCTTTTTCAAGCCTTTTCACGCGAATCAGACAGGGGCTCGGCGAGAGCCCCACGGCGTCCGCAAGCTCGACGTTCGTGATACGGCCTTTCTTCTGGAGTTGCGAAAGAATACGCAGGTCGATCCGGTCCAGCTTCGTGTCGCCGCTTGTCGTCATGTATCGGTCTGCCCGTCGAAGGTTCTGCTTTTCGCTTCGTTGCGCTTCGCCTTGGTCAAGCAACGCGCAGGCCGATGTTATCACGCGCTCAGGCGGCCGCGCGGCTCGCGCCGCGCAATGCGGCACGCACCTCCGCCTGCTCGAGCACCTCGTCGAGCGTGCGCCGCAGACGGCCGAACAGTTGTTCGAACTCGGCCTCGCCGAAGCACAGCGCGGGCGCGAAACCGAGAATGCTGTCGCCGAATGCGCGGAACACCAGGCGGTTGCGGTAGGCTGCGGCCGTGATCCGGTCCGGCAGCTTCAGCGACGGATCGAAGCGTGCCCGCGAGTTCTTGTCCGCGACCAGTTCCAGCGCGCCGAGCAGCCCGCGATGACGCGAGTCGCCCACCAGCGGATGATCGAGCAGCGCGTCGAGCCCGGCGGCAAAGCGCGGTGCCTGCGCGATGCCGTTCGCGAGCAGACCGCCCTCCTGATAGAGCCGCAGTACTTCGAGCCCGATGGCAGCGCTCACCGGATGCGCGGAGTAGGTCTGACCGTGACCGACGACCGCGGTATCGCGCGCATCGCCTGCAATGCCCTGGTAGATTTCGTCGGACATCAGCACCGCGCCCATCGGCGCATAACCGGAGGTCAGCCCCTTCGCCACCGTCATCAGATCCGGCTCGACCTGTTCGGCCTCGCACGCGAAGAGCGGGCCGGTACGACCGAAGCCCGTGATGACCTCGTCGGCGACGAACAGGATGTCGAGGCGGCGGCACGCGTCGCGCATCGCCTTTAACCAGCCGACCGGCGGCACGATCACGCCGCCCGAACCCTGGATCGGCTCGCAGAAGAACGCGGCGACGTTCTCCGCCCCGAGTGACGCGACTTTCGCTTCGAGCGCGGCGACGGATGCGGCGATCAGCGCTTGCGCGTCACTGCCTTGCGGCTGACGGTACGCATACGGCGACGGCAGATGGTGCTGGTGCGGCAGCGGCAGGTCGAAGTTGCGGTGGAACGCGGGCAGCGCAGTGAGCCCCGCGCCGACCGACGACGATCCGTGATAGCCACGTTCGAGCGCGATCATCTGCTTTTTCGCCGGGCGCCCCGTTGCATTGAAGTAATGCGTGATGAAGCGTATCGCGGAGTCGATCGCATCGGAGCCGCCGAGCGTGAAATAGACGTGCTGCAGCGAAGCGGGCGCAAGCGACACCAGTTTTTCGGCCAGTTCGATCGCGGGTTCCGACGAGAAGTGGAAGTAGGTGGTCGCGTAGGGCAGCTTCGTCATCTGACGCGTCGCCGCTTCGACGATGCTCTGCTGGCCGTAACCCACGTTGACGCACCACAGGCCCGCAAATGCGTCGAGCAGCTCGTTGCCGTCGATATCGCGCAGATACGCGCCCTGGCCGGATTCGAGTACGGTGGCGCCGCGCGCTTCGTGCGCGCGATAGTTGATGACCGGGTGAATCAGATGCTTGCGGTCGGCGTCGATCAGCGATGAGTTTGACATGATGGTGGTTCCCCGCACGTGGCGATCAGGTAAGAGTCACCCCTCGATAGTAGCGACAGCCGTATGCATGCCGTTCAGCCAAAAAAAAGCCTAAAGAGTGTCGACGCAGCGTTTTTCACCCCGCAGACAGCATTTTCTGCTGGGCGTGCTTAATAGCAGGGCGAACCCCAACGCTGCCGTGCATGAGCGGCCGTGTTTGCGTGTGGAAGAGAGATGCGCCGCGGTGCAGCGGGTTCAGGTTCAGCGTGGCTTCACCTGGCTCAGGTGAGCGACTGCGCGATCACCGCATACTGATGCAGCCCCGGGTCGGCGCGGCTCGACTCGCCATCGGCTGGCGCGGATGCAAGCCGGCGCATCTTCACGACCGTCTCCGAGCGTGCGAGACCGAGGCCGGTTAGCCACTCGCGCAGGCCGTGTCCGTGCGGCACGTCGATGCGCACCAGCGCGCCTTCGTTCAGCGCGAGCCAATGGCTGATCAGCGCCTTGGCCCGCACGGCGTCGGGAAACGCGCTGGCGACGACGGGGCCGATCACGAAGCCGCGCCCGAAGCGGCGGAACAGCGAGAAGCCGAGTAGTTCGCCGTCGCGATCGAGCGCGATACCGTCGGCCAGATCGAGCAGCGGCGGCAGTACGTGGCTGCGATCGAGGCCGCTAGCGCGTGATTCGAGCGCGACGAGTTGCTGCGCGTCGCTCGCCCCGAGCGGGCGCAGCCGCTCGTTGGCGGGCAGTGCAACGAGCGGCGGCCGGAACGCCGCACCCTGCATCTGGTCGAGCGCGCCGCAGCGCTCGAAGCCGAGCGCGTCGCACAACGGCTGGCCTGCCTCGGTCGCATAGAGCGTGATGTCACGCTTGCCAAGCTCGTCGAGCGCGTGCGCGAGCAACGTGCGGCCGATACCCACGCCGCGATGCTCCGGCGCGACGATCAGCATGCCCAGCGTCGCCTGATCCGCGCCGAACTTCCAGCAGACCACGGTGCCGACCAGCGCGCCCGCCGTCTCGGCGACGAAGCCGATCCCGGTGCGCGCCGAGAACCGCCAATCTTCACGGCGATGCGGCCAGCCGATCGCGGCGGACAGGCGTTGAGCGGCAGGAATGTCGTCGGCTGTCAGGCGTCTGTAGGTGAAACGTGCGTGAGGCGTTGGATCGGACACGGGGCGCTCCGTGAATAGTCGGCCGTGCCGCGACTGTTGCACGTTGCCCGCTGATTGACTAGTACGAACTTCTCATCGTGGGGGGCGTCCTGTCCAGAACATCAGGGTCAACGCCAGGAGCGGCAAATCATGCTGTTTTGACCACTCAAAACCATGTTTTCGAATGGTCGAATCCACCGATACGCGATCAACGCCATTTTTTGCAGTGCTTAAATCGATTCATGCAATGCCACCGCGCCGCGACCAGCACGCGGAGCGCCGTCGAACACCAATGCTGGATACCCCGCGTTCAATCTCGAGTGAGGAGCAGTTGCATGTACGACGACCCAATCAAAACGGGCGGCTTCAGCCGCCGTGACATGATGCGTTTGCTGGCCGCCGGCGGCATCCTTGCCACCGGCGCGGGAGGTCTGCTGGCGGGGGCTCGCCCGGCATTCGCGGCACCCACGCCGAAGAAAGGCGGCAAGATCCGGGTGGCCTACGACGCATCCTCGACCGCGGATACGCTCGACCCGGCCAAGGGTTCGGCAGGCTCCGATTACATCCGCTTCTTCATGTTCTATAGCAGCCTGACGCAGCTCGATTCGTCGCTGACGCCGAGGATGAATCTCGCCGAATCGATCGACACCAGCGACGCGAAAGTGTGGGTGATCAAACTGCGCAAAGGCGTCACGTTCCACGACGGCAAGCCACTCGCGCCCGCCGATGTCGTCTACTCGCTGATGCGTCACAAGAATCCGGCAACGGCGTCGAAGGTGAAGACGCTGGCCGATCAGTTCGTGGAGGCGAAGCAGACCGGTCCCAACGAAGTCACGCTGACGCTCGCGTCCGCCAACGCGGACCTGCCCGTGATTCTTGCCACGCCGCAATTCGTGATCATCAAGGACGGCACGACGGACTTCACGACCGCCGTCGGCACCGGCCCGTACAAGCTGAAGACGTTCAAGCCCGGCGTTTCGACCGTCGGCATCCGTAACGACAGTTTCTGGAAGACCGGCGGCGGCCCTTACCTCGACCAGATCGAGCTGATCGGTATCGGCGATAACGCGGCACGGGTGAATGCGCTGCTGTCCGGCGATGTTCACCTGATCAATTCCGTCGATCCGCGCGCGACGCAGCGCATTGCCGCGACGCCGGGCTATGAGGTGCGCGAGACCAAGTCGGGCCTCTATACCGATCTGATCATGCGCCGCGACAACCCGCTGACGGGCAACCCCGATTTCGTGCAGGGCATGAAGTATCTGTTCGACCGTGACCAGATCCGCTCGGCGGTGTTTCGCGGTTATGCGGTGATCGGCAACGATCAGCCGATTCCGCCCGGACACCGCTACTTCGATGCGTCGCTGCCGCAGCGTCCCCACGATCCGGACAAGGCGAAGTTCCACTTCCAGAAAGCCGGAGCAATCGGTACGACGCTGCCGCCGATCTATGCGACCACCGATGCGAACGGCTCGATCGAGATGGGTGTGCTGCTGCAGCAGTCCGCCGCGAAGATCGGCGTGAACCTGGACATCAACCGCGTGCCGGCGGATGGTTACTGGTCGACGCACTGGATGAAGCATCCGCTCGGGTTCGGCAACGTCAATCCGCGCTCGAGCGCCGATGTGCTGTTCACGCAGTTCTTCAAGTCGGACGCCCCGTGGAACGAGTCGGGCTGGAACAACCCGAAGTTCGACCAGTTGCTGGCCGTGGCCCGCTCGGAAACCGACGATGCGAAACGCAAGCAGATGTACGGCGACATGCAGGTGCTGGTATCGGAGCAGGGCGGCATTGGCATCCCGACCTTCCTGAGCCTGCTCGATGCGAACGACAAGCACTTGCAAGGGCTCCAGCCCGTGCCTACCGGCGCGATGATGGGCTTCAACTTCGCCGAGTACGTGTGGTGGAACGCGTGACCCGCTGAAGCGCCCGGACGCGGCGGGTGGCCCCCGCCGCGCCGCTCGCGGCAGGTAGCCGCAGCGCACCCGAGCGGCACGGCTCATGTGTGACTCGCCGTGTCGCGCAGCCTAACCGAGGAGCTCATGCCCATGAACGGGAATATCGCCCAGTTGATCGGCCGGCGCGTCGCCGTCACTGCGCTGACGCTGCTGATTGTCTCGATCATCATCTTCGTGATCACCAACCTGTTGCCGGGCGATGCCGCGCAGGCCGCACTCGGCCAGTCGGCAACGGCGGATACGGTCGCGGCGCTGCGGCTGCAGTTCGGCCTCGACCAGCCGGCATACCTGCGGTACTTCCATTGGCTCGTCGGTCTGCTGCACGCGAACTTTGGCGTGTCGCTGTCGAGCAATCTGCCGGTGTCCGAGATGATCGAAGGGCGCCTGCCGAAGTCGCTGACCCTCGCGGCGATCACCACCGGGGTGTCGGTGCCGATCGCGGTGTCGGCGGGCATTCTCGCGGCAGTCAAGCGCGACTCGCTGATCGATCGGATCGTGAGCCTCGGTACGCTGTCGCTGGTCGCCACGCCCGAGTTCCTGATCGCGACGCTGGCGGTGCTGGTGCTGGCCGTCAAGCTGCACTGGCTGTCAGCGCTGTCGTACAGCGGTGAGATCGAGAGCCTGCACGACTTTCTGCGCGCGTATGCAATGCCGGTCGTCACGCTGTGCGCGGTCGTGATCGCGCAGATGGCCCGCATGACACGCGCCGCCGTGATCGAGCAACTCAGTTCTTCGTATGTGGAAATGGCGATGCTCAAGGGCGCGAGCCCCGCCCGCGTGGTACTGCGCCACGCACTGCCGAATGCGATCGGCCCGATCGCCAATGCAATCGCGCTGAGCCTGTCTTATCTGCTTGGCGGCGTGATCGTCGTCGAGACCATCTTCAACTACCCGGGCCTCGCCAGCCTGATGGTCGACGCGGTGAGCAACCGCGACTTCCCGCTCGTACAGGCCTGCACGCTGCTGTTCTGCCTCGGCTATCTGCTGCTCGTGCTGCTAGCCGACCTGTGCGCCATCATCTCGAACCCGAGGCTGCGGACATGACGATTCTTCGACCTTCTTCCGATGCGCCTCACCGGCTCGGTGCGCTCGAACCGGTGCAACGCAGCAGCATGATGCCGCAGGGCGCCGATCCCGCGCGGTCCTGGGGCGGCGGCGGAGGCCCGGCGCCTCGACCGGTGCGCCGTCGCAGCCTCGCGCAACGCATGAACCTGTCGACCGGCGGCTGGATCGGCCTGGCGATGGTCGGTTGCGCGTTGTTCGTCGCGGCGTTCGCACCGTGGCTCGCGCCGCATTCGATCGGCGCGATCCTCACGCCTGACGTATTCGCGGGCTTCAGCGCGAAGCTGCCGTTCGGCTCCGACTACCTGGGTCGCGACATGTTGACCCGCATCATCTACGGGATGCGCCTGACGGTCGTGCTCGCGCTGGCGGCGGCGCTGCTCGCGGCGCTCACGGGGACCATGCTGGGACTGCTGGCGGCCGTGGCCGGCCGCCGGATCGACGAAACCATGAGCCGGCTGCTCGATGCGGTGACGTCGATTCCGTCGAAGATGTTCGCGCTGATGATCGTCGCCGCGTTCGGCTCGTCACTGCCGTTGCTGATCGTGACCGCGGCGATCAGCTACATGCCGGGCTCGTACCGGATCGCCCGCTCGCTGGCGGTCAATATCGGCACGCTCGAATACGTGCAGGTCGCGCGGGCGCGCGGCGAAAGCGCGCTCTACATCGCGTGCTTCGAGATGCTGCCGAACATGATTCATCCGATACTCGCCGACACCGGACTGCGCTTCACTTTCGTCGTGCTGCTATTGAGCAGCCTGAGCTTTCTCGGTCTCGGCGTGCAGCCGCCGTATGCCGATCTCGGTTCGCTGGTACGCGAGAACATCGCCGGCCTCGGTGAAGGCGTGCCGGTCGTGATCCTGCCCGCGATCGCAATCGCGATCCTCACGGTCGGCGTGAACCTGCTGATCGACGGACTGCCGCATCATGGCCGCCGCAAGGGCATGCCTGATGCCGATGGAGGCCACTGATGAAGGCACCCTTTTTCAGACGTGCTCACGCGGCCTTTGAGGCCATCTCGAGGACCGCGCCGCTACCCCCGTCGAATCTGGTCGAGGTACGGGGCCTGCGGGTGGTGGGAAGCCGGCCCGGCGAGCCGGATACGACGATCGTGCATGACATCGACTTCGAGATTGCGCGCGGCGAGGTGCTCGCATTGATCGGCGAGTCGGGCTCGGGCAAAACCACGATCGCACTGTCGCTGATGGGCCATGCACGCAGCGGCTGCCGCATCGCGGGCGGCGCGATCCGGGTGGGCGACACCGACGTGCTCGGGCTCTCGCCGAAAGCGCTCGCGGGATTGCGTGGCCGCAAGGTTGCCTACATCGCGCAAAGCGCGGCCGCTGCGTTCAACCCGGCGCGTCCGCTCATGGACCAGGTGATCGAAAGCGCGCTGATTCACGGCACGCTCAGCAAGCGCGCCGCGCGGGCCAAAGCGGTCGAACTGTTTCGCGCGCTCGCGCTGCCGGAGCCGGAGACGATCGGCCGGCGCTACCCGCACCAGGTGTCGGGCGGCCAGTTGCAGCGGCTGATGGCGGCGATGGCGCTGATCACCGACCCCGAACTCGTGATCCTCGATGAACCGACCACGGCGCTCGACGTCACCACGCAGATCGACGTGCTGCAAGCGTTTCGCAGCGTGATCCGCCAATGCGGAATGACGGCTGTCTACGTATCGCACGATCTGGCGGTGGTCGCGCAGATGGCGGATCGCATCGTCGTGCTAAGCAACGGTGAAATCCGCGAAACGGGCCGCACTGAACAGATTCTGCATGCGCCGGCGCACCCGTATACGCAAAGCCTGATTGCTGCCGTGACGCCCGTCGCCCCGGCTGCCTCCACCTCGGCGGCTCCCGACGCAGCCCGGCCGAACACGCCGCTGCTCGAACTGCGCGGTCTGACGGCCGGCTACGGCCGCACGGACGCGAAGGGCTGGCCGCACAAGGTCATTCTGCGCGACGTGGACCTCGTGATCGATCGTGGTCAGACGGTAGGCGTGATCGGCGAATCCGGTTCGGGCAAGACGACGCTCGCGAAGGTGATCGCCGGGCTCGTGCCGATGGCGCGCGGCAATCTGCTGCTCGACGGTGAGCCGCTCGCCGCCAACCTCAGCCGCCGCAGCCGCGAACAGTTTCGCTGTATCCAGATCGTGTTCCAGAACGCCGACACCGCGCTGAATCCGACGCACACCGTCGAGCGCACGCTGGCGCGTCCGCTGAAGTTCTATCACGGCATGAAGGGCGAGGCCGCGCGGCGCCGCGTCGCCGAACTGCTCGGCCTGGTGCGCCTGCCTGCCGAGCTGGCGCAGCGGCGCACCGGAGAGCTGTCGGGCGGGCAGAAACAGCGCGTGAATCTCGCGCGGGCGCTGGCCGCCGAACCCAAGTTGATCCTGTGCGACGAAGTCACGTCCGCGCTCGATACGGTGGTCGGCGCTGCCATTCTCGAGCTGCTGCGCGATCTGCAAAAGAAGCTCGGCGTGTCATATCTGTTCATCACGCACGACATCGCCAAGGTGCGTGCGATCAGCGACGACATCGTCGTGCTGTACGCGGGGCACCGCGTCGAGACGGGCAACCGCGACGCGTTGTCGGCGCCGCCGTATCACCCGTATTCGCATCTGCTCGTGTCGTCGGCGCCGGAGCTTCGCGCCGGCTGGCTCGAAGAAGCGGGCGAGCGTTGTCATCAGACGTTGCCGCCGATCGGTGAGTCGACTCATGAGCCGGAGCTTTGCACATTTCTCGCGCGATGCCCGATGCGCATCGACGGTGTCTGCAATCGCACGTCGCCGAGCGTGCGCACGCTCGCGAGCGGCGCGCAGGTGCTGTGCCATCGCAGCGAAGCGGAACTGGAGCGATACCAGAGCGGGCCGCCCGACGCTGTTGCTGCGGCGAGCGTGCTCGCGCAGTCTGGCACGGTGCGGGTCTGATGCCGCTACGAAAACGTAGCGCGAGGGGATAGAACATGACCGGAGTCTTCTACGACTGCGCAGGCGATAGGACCGTGGCGATGTCGCGCGCGATCAGGCGGGCCGTGGCCTTTATCGAGAGTTCGTTCGCGCAGCCCGTCAGCCTCGCGACGCTCGCCGGCACCGCCGGGTTGAGTGTTTCGCGCTTCGCCACCCTGTTTCGCAAAGAGGTGGGTATTTCGCCTCATCGCTATGTGTGTCTGGTGCGAATTCAGCACGCTAAACGGCTATTGCGTGACGGCGTCCCGCCCTGTGAGGTCGCTGCCGAAGTCGGATTTTTCGATCAAAGTCACCTTGGCCGACACTTTCGGCGCGCGGTCGGCGTGACGCCGGGGCATTTCGTTGCTTCGCCAGAAGCGGGCAGCGCATTCAGATAGAGCCGCAGGCTATCAGAGCAAAGGGACGCGACTATTGTCGATTTGTTGACTCCCCGCTCGTCGTGCGTATGGGCGGCCGTGTTGCGATGCGCTGCCAACCGGCACGTACTGTGCGTGTGTAAACAAGGAGATTGCAAATGAATTACATCGATGGATTTGTTGTCCCCGTACCTACGGCCAACCGCGAAATTTACAGGCAGTTCGCCGAAAGAGCGGCGGCCGTCTTCAAGGAGTACGGCGCGTTGAAGGTGGTCGAGTGCTGGGGAGATGACGTGCCAGAGGGCAAGGTGACGTCGTTCCCAATGGCGATCAAGCGCAAGGATGATGAGACGGTGGTGTTCTCCTGGGTTGTCTGGCCGTCGCGTCAGTCGCGAGACGAAGGGATGAAAGCGGTGATGGCCGACCAACGGCTGCAACCGGAAAAAGAGCCAATGCCTTTTGACGGTCAGCGGCTAATCTATGGCGGTTTCGAAGTGATCGTCGACGCGTGATGGCGTAAAAATCTGGCGCCGGTTCGAGTGAGACGCGAGCCGACGCCGCTGTCTGGCATTGAACATCCGCAGTCCATGAAGCGTTACGCTTGCCCGAAACCCCCGCCACCCGGCGTTTCCACCACGAACACGTCGCCCGCGGCCATCTCGACGCTCGCGATATGGCCCAATGCGACGATCTCGCCGTCCGCGCGCTCGACGCGATTGCTGCCCCGCCTTCCCGCGCGTCCACCTGCCGCGCCGAAAGGCGCGGTGAACGTGCCGCCGCGGTCGATCCAGAACTGCCAGCGGGACGGCGTGCAAACATCGGAGGCGTGATCGTGCTTCATGGTGTCGTGGTCGTGATGCGAAAGTGGTAGTGGTGTGCGCAAAATGAAAATCAGGCCGATTCGAGTTCGCGACCGCGCGTCTCGGGCAGCGTAAGCGCGGCGATGATCAGTACGCCATACGCGGCCACGGCGAAAATCCCGATGCTCGTGCCCAGGCCGAAGCGGCTCGACAGCACGCCGATCAGCACTGGAAACAGCGCCCCGATCGCGCGGCCGACGTTGTAGCAAAACCCCTGGCCCGAGCCGCGCACACGGGTCGGAAACAGTTCGGTGAGAAACGCGCCCATGCCGGAAAAAATGCCCGACGCGAAAAAGCCGAGCGGAAAGCCGAGCCACAGCATCGAGGTATTCGTGAGCGGCAACGACGTATACGCGAAGGCAATCGCCATCGAGCCCAGCGCGAACAAAATGAAGTTCGGCTTGCGGCCGATGCGGTCCGTGAGCCATGCGCTGCACAGATAGCCCGCGTACGAGCCCGCGATGATCGTCGCCAGATAGCCGCCCGTGCCCATCACCGTGAGATGACGTTCGGTCTTGAGGAAAGTCGGCAGCCACGTCGTGATCGCGTAGTAGCCGCCCTGTGCGCCCGTCGTAAGCAGTGCGGCGCGCAGTGTCGTCGAAAGCAGCCTGGGAGAGAAGATCTCAGTGAAGCGCGGCGGGTCTTGAGTGTCGTACTGCTGAACCCTGGCCTGTTCGAATACTTCAGGTTCCTTCACATAGCGGCGGATCGCGAGCACGAGCAGGGCAGGCACGAGTCCGATCAGGAACAATGCGCGCCACGCGATTTCAGGCGCCACCACGGAGAACAGCACCGCGTAGAGCAGGGCCGCCATGCCCCAGCCGAGCGCCCAGCCCGACTGCACGAGACCGACCGCCTTGCCGCGGTCGCGCGCGCGGATCACCTCGCCGATCAGCACCGCGCCCGCCGTCCACTCGCCGCCGAAGCCGAAGCCCATCAACGCGCGAGCCGCGAGCAACTGGCCGTAGTTCTGCGCGAGGCCGCATAGGCCGGTGAACACGGCGAACCACAAGACGGTGAGCTGCAACGTGCGCACACGGCCGATGCGATCGGAAAGAATGCCGGCAATCCAGCCGCCGAGCGCAGAGGACAGCAGCGTCAACGTGCCGATGAAGCCGGCGTCCGCGAGCGAGATGCCCCAGGTAGCGACGAGCGTCGGGATGACGAAGGAAAGCATCTGCGTGTCCATGCCGTCGAGCATGTAGCCGACCTTGCAACTCCAGAACGCGCGACGCGCGTGCGGACCGGCTTCGGCATACCAGGAAAGCTGCGGGCTTCCCGTTCCTGACTTCATGTCGGCGGCATCGTCGACGCTCGCCGTGAGTGTCTTGCTGTCCATCTGCTGCTCCTATGGATAGACGCATGGGAAACGATCGAAGCCACGCACGAACGTAGGGATGCGTCATTCCCTCCGGGTCGCGCGGCCCGATGGCTTCAAGGTGCTGTGAATCGCTTGTTGCACGACGGCGCGGCGCGCCGCCGGGACGGTCAGAAAATAGCCAGCGACGCGTTAGTGATATCCGTCATCAGCATGTGGCCCGGCGCGTGCGCAATCGCGAGCGGCAGCTTCGCGGCCGTCAGTGCCGTTTGCGGCGTCACGCCGCAAGCCCAGTAGACAGGCAGTTCGCCCGCGCGGATCGTCACCGGTTCGCCGAACTCGGGGCGCGCGAGATCGACGATGCCGAGTTCCGCTGGATCGCCAATATGCACGGGCGCGCCATGCACGCCCGGAAAGCGGCTCGTGATCTGCACGGCACGGATCGCGTCGGCGCCGCGCAGCGGCCGCATCGACACGACGAGGTCGCCGCCGAACACGCCCGCCCGCTGGTTGGGGATGCTGGTGCGGTACATCGGCACGTTGCGGCCTTCTTCGACGTGGCGCAGGCCGATGCCTTCCTTCGCGAGCATGTGCTCGAACGAGAACGAACAGCCAATTGCAAATACAACGAAATCGTCCTGCCAGAGCGCTTCGATCGATTCGACGCGCTCGCTCAGGTTGCCGTCGCGATAGACGTTGTACGCGGGCACGTCGGTGCGGATGTCGATGTCGCGCCCGAGCATCGGCACGCGGAACTCGCCAGGCTCGCCCACGCCGAGCAGCGGACATGGCTTCGGATTCGCATGGCAAAAGCGCAGGAAATCGTGCGCGTGCGCAGCGGGCAGGATCGCGAGATTGGCTTGCGCGTAGTCGCCGCAATGGCCGGCCGTCGGGCCACGGAAGTCGCGGTGACGGACGGCCTGGCGGAATTCGGATGGAGTCATGGTGTTAGCTTGCTCTGGCGGTTGCATCGGATTGTCTGCGGTGGGCGATGCGTCTTGCCTACCGTCAGGCGAAGCATAGAAAGGAAGAAAATCTGACGCCAGCTAGTTTTCTTTGCGCCAGGTGAATAGAATTTCTTAACGGAATCGCGGGTTTTCCCGAGTCACGTTGAGATTTTTGGAGCGGTTTGCTCCCGTTGCATTGCCCACCTTTGACTGATGAATACGCGCTTCCTCGAAACCTTCGTCACGCTTGCCAAGCTGCGCAGTTTCCGCACGACGGCGACCGCGCTTCACGCCACGCCGGCGGCGATCTCGCAGCGCCTGAAGGCACTGGAAGACGAATTGCATACCGTGCTCGTCGATCGCGAGAGCCGCGAATTTCGGCTCACGCCGAACGGCGAATATCTGCTCGGCTACGCGAAGGCCGTGGTCGAGGCGACGCGCCAGTTGCAGGCCGCCGCGTCACATGAAGGCGCGATGCGCGGCAAGTTGCGACTCGGCGTGATCGAGACGGTCGTGCATAGCTGGCTTGCCGACTATATGCGGCGGCTCTCGAAGGACTATCCGCAGCTCGAAGTGGAGCTTGCGGTGGACGTGAGCGTGGTGCTGCAGCGGCGTTTGATGGCGGGCGAACTCGATCTCATCGTTCGCGTGGAAGGCAGCGACGAGGAATCGATCGTCTGCGATGCGCTCGCGAACTATCCGGTGCACTGGATCGCGCGCGCGGGGCTGCTACCGTCTTCGCGCAGCGGACTCGCGAAACGCGTGCTGCGTCATCCGATCCTCACATTCGGGCGCGGGACGGCGCCTCATCGCGCGCTGGAGGACATCGTCAGCAAGCTCGCACTCGCCAACGGCGTGCCGCTCGCGGATACGCGCATTACGGGTTCGCCATCGATTTCGGTGATCGTGCAACTCGTGCGCGATGGCTTCGGCGTGGCGGCAATTCCGCGTCTGTTCGTCGATGATCTGATCGCGCGAGGCGAGGTGGTCGAACTGCCGCTGCAGCCCTCGCCGCCGTCCATCGTGGTGTCGATGTCCCGACGCGCGGATGCGCCGCTTTTCGTGCACGGCGCAGCGAACGCGGCACGTGCGGCGTGTCATGAATACTGCGAGCAGGGAGACCGACGCTTGATCGAGCGGCTATAGAGCCCGGCTCTTGCGGACTCTGGAGGCGGCAAGCGACCCAGGAAGAGTCATTCGACCCCGCGCTCCAGATCGTTGACGACTTCGTCGATCCTGGTCGAGGCGATTGTTTAGCACGTGCGGTTCGAGTTCAAGCGTTTCCACAGGGACAAGGACGACGCGTTTTAGCGAAAAACAGCGAATTCAGTCCTTTCGCATGCGTGCAACCAATGCGAGCAAGCGGGCATTCATTTCCGCAGCCTGCAAATGCGCGTGCCAACCGTGACCAGGAAGCAGCCATTCGAAGCGATACGCGGCCAACTTGCTGAGCGATTCGGTGAGCGCTGTCCACGAGTACCAGCACGCGTCCCTGAACGCGACGAGGTCCTGCTGGCGTGGGCTCCAGGCAAGCGAATCACCCGAGAACAGCACGCGATCATCGAGCTGGTACACGACGCTACCCCGAGTGTGCCCGGGTACAGGGATCGCGCGCACGCCGGCCGCAATGCTCAGTGCTGACCCGTCGTCGAGCAGATCCGTCGCATATGGGGCGGCCGACACGTCCTCGCGGTGAATCCAGACGCGCGCGCCGAATTGACGCGCGTATTTGTCCGCGTCTGCGACGTCGTCACGATGCGACAGCAGAATGTGCGCAATACCGCCAGCGCCGTCAAACCATTTCACGAGTTCCGCCGCATAGCGCGGGGAGTCGATGAGCAGATTGCCTTCCGGACGCGCGGCAAAATAAGAATGTGCGCCAAACGACGACCGTGCGTTGAATCCACAGCGCCACACGCCCGATGTGATCTGCTGCGGAAAGATCGCTGCGTTCGGACGAGGCTGTTTCGTTTCGCTGCGTACCGACGCCGTAGGGCATACGAGCACCGCACGCCAGGCATCAAGCTGCTCTTCCGGTGTGGCCGGCTGCCGAACGAAGACACTCCTGTCGTTGCGCTCGACGATCAGCCCAGGCGCGACGTGACGAGATGCACCGCAATTGATGCATGCAGTGTCGATGTACCACTCTCCTGAAGCAGAGTCGGCATTACGTATGGGCTTCATCTGATGCTCCCGGGCTGACGTGCGCATCCGCCGGCTCGACGCTCGCTGGCGTCTCGCGGTCGTTGGAGGGATTGTTACACGATCATTGATGTACCGGCGGAAACGGCTCGTTCGCCACGCCCTTGTCCCGCTACGAAGCCTTGTTTGCGTTTGGCGCGTGATTTACCACGGCTGGCTACGCTTGCCGCAACAGACACCCCTACGCGGCACTTCGTCTGCTCCTGGCGCGGCCGCTTCTGCTCGTCGAAGTAACCAACTCCTCGGCCGTGAGGAAAAATTGACTGTTGTCCGCGAGGCGCGCAACGATGAAGTCGATGAAGGTTCTCACGCGGAGCGGTTGTTCCGTCCGGCGACGGTAGTAGACGTAAATCGACTCGCGCTGGGTCAAATGCTGAGTGAGCAAAGGCACGAGCCGTCCAGCCCGGATGTGTGAGACGGCCGAGAAGCTTCCAAGCTGCCCAATTGCCACGCCGGCCAGTACCGCTTCGGTTTCAGCGTCGATATCGTTCGAACAGACCGAAGCAGCCATCTCCCGATACACAATCTCCCCGCCCACCATAAATTCCCACGGCGCCTGCTTGCCGGTGTTCGCACGCCGGTATCCAGAACAACGATGCGCATCGAGCTCGTCCACGGTTTTCGGCGTGCCGTACCGTTCGAGATAGGCTGGCGATGCGCATACGATCAACTGAATCGGTAGCAGTCGCCTGGCAATCGCCCCCTCGGAAGGCGGGGACCCGCCGCGGAAGCCGACGTCGGCGCGATCGCTGACGAGGTCCGTGAAATGATCGTCGAAGCGAATATCGATCTGCACGTCAGGGTATAGCGCCGCAAACTCAAGGATCGATGGCCAGAGTGCCGTTCGCCCGAGCGCCGTCGGAGCGCTTATCCGTAGGGGCCCCGCAACTTCTTCCCCTGAACGGCGAGCATCGTCAATCGCGGACGACAACATAGCGAGCGCTGGCTCGACACCTTGCAATAGTCTTTGCCCCTCTTCGGTCAGGCTCAACTTTCGCGTTGTCCGATGAAACAGCCGGACGCCAAGCGACTTTTCGAGCTGCATGACCGCGTGGCTCGCGGCCTGCGGCGAGATGCCCAGGTCTGCGGCTGCCCGACGGAAGCTGCCGAGCGTTGCTGCACGGACGAACACCGAAATCGCCCGGACCTCATTCATGGCTGACTCCATTCGCAAATATTGGTTGATTATGAGTCTAGCATTCGATGCCCAGTAGCTGTTAATCGCGCGCCCTATGCTTCTCTTCACATTCACCACGAAACGGGAGCAAATCATGAGCAACGCTACGCAGCACCGGTTCAAGCGCGTCTGGTTCGTTACGGGCGCCTCACGCGGGTTAGGCGCACTGATCGCACAAGCGGCCCTGGCGGACGGAAATGCAGTGGTTGCGGCGGGACGCAACGTCCGGGCGATCATTGAGCGTCTTGGCGAATCACCTGCGCTGTTGCCGGTCGCGCTCGACGTAACTGACGAGGAGCAGGCCAAAAGAGCCGCGCACGCCGCTTTGGCAAAGTTTGGCAGGATCGACGTGTTGGTCAACAACGCCGGCTTCGGACTGCTCGCAGCCGTAGAGGAATCGGCCGACGCAGACGTGCGTCGCATGTACGGCACCAACGTTTTTGGACTGCTCAATGTCACGCGTGCGGCGCTGCCAGTGATGCGGGGACAGCGCTCGGGCCATGTGATCAACGTGTCCTCGATCGGCGGCTATCGCTCGGCGGCGGGATTCGGGGTGTATTGCTCGACGAAATTCGCCGTCGAAGGCATTATGGAAGCGCTCCTCGCGGAGTTGAAGCCACTCGGCATTTGAAAAATTGCGCTGAGCACCGCCGATGGTCGATACGATGAGCGAGATCAGGACGAGTTCCACCAGAATCGCGGATATCACCGGGATCATCGAAGGGATCGCCTTCCAGACCAAAAGTCGCGCGCGCCGCGCAAAGCCTTGTCCCGCCTGGCTCTGAGCAAACGCGCACTTTCTGACCCACCAGTTAACCCCCGCAACGCGATCATCACGCGCCGGACTGGACGGGACCGCGCAGGAATGAATTCGGCCTGATCGCCGCTCATCGACCCTGTTAGTTTTTGCGTTGATAGCGCCGCCATAGCCTCATGATCACCGCGTAGGCGAGCACTGCCACGATCAGTTCGATAGACAGCCATACCACGAAATACAAATCGCCGGGATCTTCAATACCGAGCCAATCCGAAGCACGCCACCACGCACGCGCTTCGCTTGCTGTCCACTTATTGGATAGCGGGATATAACGAACTGAAATAAGAAACAACCCGATAAACAGCGCGACCTTGAATAGCCTGCGGACAGGTGCGGTCATCATTCGCTATTTCTCAACGTTGCCTTTTGCCGCGACAGTGCTGCCATAGCCTGATGATCACCACATAGGCAAGCGTCGCCACAAGCAGATCAGCCAGCAGCATGACCGGGATGTATAAATCATCCGGGTCGCGAATGCCAAGCCGATTTGCAGCGTGTAACCACGCAAGCGCCTGCCTTTCCGGCATCGGTATGGGGTATGTGTGGACGTAGGGCACGGAAAGGCAGAACAGGCCGACAAATAGCGCCACCTTGAACAGCCTACGGACAAGTGTTGCCATACGCGATGACCTCAATTGTTCCGTAGGCGCGAAGCCCCGAATTGCCGGCAGGAATGGTCATGGTGTGCAGCAGCGCGTTACGGATTCTCAGAAAATCCGTGCGGCTCGGAAGCGTAATACAGCCGAGTGAAATACCTTCGCCACCTGCCGGATGCAACCGGAATTGTCCGCGCTTGACACCATCAATCCATGTCACGTCGTCAATGAGTCCATCATCCCGATACAGTGCGAACCATTCGCGATGATGTACCGCACTCCCAATCGCTGAATTAACTGTGTCCTTTATCGAAGCCCAAGCTTGAGACCCGATACCGCCAGTGGGCCGGTCTACGATCCAGTATTTTCCGGCCGGGATCGGACCGTTACTTGGCACAGCCGTGCAGCCACCGCGATTGCGGTATTGATCGTTTCCAGAATACACGTCGAACGTGCCGACACCGAAAATTGTGAGCGGTGAAAACTGCTCGTTGTTCACCAAAAACTTACCCTGATAGGCCATTGTCACGCCCCCTTATCCGCGCTCATTCCACGAATCGGTGTATTTGATATTGCCATCAAGGTAATGCCACGTGATGCGGTCGTACATCATGGAGACCGCTTCAACGTGATTGAGTGCGGATGCCTGCGCCAGCCTGGTATTAGCCATGCCGGGGTTGATGCCACACACCTTCACGCCTTCGATCGTCATCACGAAATAGACTTCCTCGTTGCCTGCATCGTTGATGCGATACCACTTGATCTCGGTGGACTGCAGCGTTTGCCCCTTCGCCACGGCCTTGTAAAGATAAGGCGTCGCCGCATCGAACTCCTTTTCGAACGCAATCGGCGAGTGCGCACGCGCGCCGGTGATCTTGCCGTTGGCGGCATCGACCGGCAGATTCACACCGTGGCCGAAACTGATAATTTCAATACTTCCCTCGCGATCCTGAACGGTTGACGAGCCTTTGATGTCTGCGCCGCCATCATCTTTCAGCCACATATGCGCAGGAATCGGCATCTTGAATTTTTCCTTGAATGGTTAAATGAGCGCTGCATGGCTACGACCTCATTTTTAATAAGGTATGCGCTACGAACGGACAATTTTTTACCCGGCTACTCAAGCATTTGCAACGGGGATGCGATGCACTATCAATACATTGACGTGATTTAACAAACAACGGAAGTGTGACTGCGATCTGATCGAGCGCAGCGCGCAGGCAAAAAAAAGACCCGCGCGATGCGGGTCGGGTGGATGTCCTGCGATCAGGTCTCGGATCGCTGGCGCTTCGCCTTCCTTGGCGGCTTTATCTGCGCCTTGCCTGCGTCCGGGTCGTGCTGCAATGTGCCTGCCGCACAATCTGCGATCCATTGATTGACCTCGCTTTCACGCCAGCGCACCGCCGCCACGCCGACCTTGATGGGTTTGGGGAACTTGCCTTGCGCGATCTTCAGATAGATCGTCGATCCGGTCAGGCCGATACGCTGCTCGACCTCGGCGCGGCGTAGCAGGCGCTCATTCATGCGCTGCGTGACCTCTTATCGCCGCGAGCCACCGGAACGGTTGCCAGACCACGGCGATGCCCGCGCCACGAAAGAGTATGGCCTGGCCGAGCTCGACGAAATGCGTGGTGGGCGCGGCGAGCATGACGTTCTGGGCGAACTGCGGCATGCTGCGCTCGAGCGTGGCCATGAAAATGCCCATCGAAGTGGTGGCGAACAGGTGCAGCGCCGCGCCAGCGAGAAAGAGCGCGCCCGATCCTTCAATCGGTACGTGCAGCGCGCCGCGCACGATGAAGGTGAGCGAGAGCGCCGCCGCGGCGACGGCGACTCGTCCGACATGCGCGTGGCCGCGACGCAGCCGACCTATCGGAAGCATGTGAGTGAAAACCAATGCGCTCAATGAGTTGAGCGAGTCATGAGCCTGTTGTCCACAGGCTTGTGCCCAGTTTCTGTGGGCATCTTGAGTGGTTATCGAAAGGCCTGCAGAGAAGGTCGAACGGGGCGTGAGGACATCGCCGTCTCCTCGAAGTCACGCCGGCGGGGCCGTTCACGGAACTCGGGGCGGGCAGCCGCTAGCCCGGGCGGCTACCGTTACGACAGAAGCGATCTGGATAACAGGCTCAGAAAAAACACGCAGCTTTGACCGCTGATAATGCCCAAAACGGAAGTTATCTGGTTAAATTCCCGGAAGCCAGTCGAGTTCGTCCACATATACCGTCGATGCGCGCGCGGAAATCTACCCGCTGTCCAATATAGGGATCGTCAAGACACATGGAGAATCTTCTCGTCGAAATCAGTTCGGACAGATGGGCCTTCCTGCTGGATATGCTCACCGCGTTCTCGATTCGTCTGGGCGCCGCTGCGGGCATACTGGTGATCGGATGGTGGGTCGCGCGCCGCGCTTCGATGTCGCTGAGCCGGCTTCTTGCGCGTCAATCACGCATGGACGCCACGCTGCGACCGATCCTCTGCGACATCGGCCTGTGGGGCATTCGCATTGTCGCGATCGTCGGTGCGCTGTCGCAGTTAGGCATCCAGACGGCCAGCATCATTGCCGTGCTTGGCGCAGCCGGTCTTGCGGTCGGTCTCGCGCTGCAAGGCACGATGCAGAACATCGCGGCCGGCATCATGCTGCTAGTGTTGCGGCCGTTCAAGGTCGGCGACTATATCGAGGGCGGAGCCGGCAGTGTTGCGGGCACGGTCGACGAAGTCAATCTGTTCACGACGCGTCTCACCAAACCCGACGGCATCTGCGAATACGTGCCGAACAGCGCGTTGTGGAGCAATTCGATCCGCAACTTCAGCCGTAATCCGATGCGCCGGCTCGATCTCGAAGTGGAGATCTCGATCGGTGACGATGTGGATCGCGCGCTTGAGGCGCTGCGCACGCTCGCCGCCGCCGACCCGCGTGCGCTCCGCGATCCCGCGCCGCAGGTGATGGTCATCCGCTTCGACGACAGCACGGCGGTGCTGAATATCCGCGTCTGGTCGAACACGGACATGTTCTGGACCATGCGCTGGGAACTCGCGCGCCGGGTGCGTCAAACACTGACCGACGCGCAATGTTCGCTGCCGTTGCGCACCCGTGAATTGCACATCGTGCCAAGCGCGACGGCCGCGTCGGTCACCGGCGCAGCCGCCGGTCAGGCAGGGTCATCCGCGATCAGAAAACCGGAGCAGGGGGTGTAGCCCCGGTTCTTCGATCCCGCGGCATAGCGATCGCAGTTGTTCTGCGTTCCTTGCCGCGACAAAGCCCTGCATGCAATGTCGTTCATCGTCTGTCCGATTCGCTCGCGACGAGCGGCGGTAGCGGGCAGTCGAGCGTATCGCAAATGGCGCGGAGCAGCTCCGCTTCACGGACGGTGACCTGCTGGTTCGCCACGATGCAGCCCGCGCAGGCGGCGACAATCCGCTGCTTGATGGCCGGAATGGATTGATCGAGCGTTTGCAGGGCCGCGTCGAACCCGGCGAGGGTGCATTTCTCGCGGGGCGGCAAGCGGTGGGTGTGGTCGCCGCCAATGTAGCCGCGCATGCCGGTATCGAAAGCCCGGGCGGCCTGGTCGGGTTCCGGCTGGCCTTCCCAGGCCAACAGCGCTAACACCGTCGCCACCGGCTGCGCCAGTTTTTGCGGCGAACTGTGCATTGGACGCGTCTGACGCTGCGGCAGGAACTGGGCGTCGAGATGGCGATGCAGCACACAGCGGAGCGTGTACTCGAACAGGCTCAGCCGCTGGTCGGCGATCACTAGCATCTCGACCTGGGCGCGGAAAGCCCGGTG
Source organism: Paraburkholderia sp. UCT2 (assembly GCF_014397665.1). Lineage (NCBI taxonomy): Bacteria > Pseudomonadati > Pseudomonadota > Betaproteobacteria > Burkholderiales > Burkholderiaceae > Paraburkholderia > Paraburkholderia sp. UCT2. The sequence goes on along the minus strand of NZ_VZQO01000051.1, from coordinate 8,511 downwards.
CTGGCGCGGCGACATCTGCCGCAGGGCTGGCAAGGTCAGGTCCAGTAGCGGCAACCGATGCGTGTCCGGCAGTACCTGGACAGGGACAACCAGCCGCAAGGCTTCCGCGAAGTCCTGGGGCTCAGCGTCGGCCTTCAGCTGGGTCAGCTGGAGTTCCCGCAGGTCCGCCCGCGGGTCCATGAGAAGAGCATAGACCAGGGCGCGAGCACTGAACGGCTCCTGAGCGGCGACCCGGAGCACCTCGGGCATGCTGTCGTGCAGCTCGTGGGCGTAGTCAATCACTTGTGGATCAATGTGGCCGACGCGGGACGCCGCATCGGCGGCGAAGCCCAATACCGGCACCGGCACCTGCGGCAGCCCCGGTAACGTGGGAACCCCGGCGAACGGCGGGACGCGGCTGGGGCGGGTGCCCTTGAGTTGTTCCCGATCGACATCGACCGGTCGCACTTCCGGGAACTGGCCGTCGAACGGGGGATTGAGCCGGCGGATGCGCTCGACGAGGGGCGGGTGGGTGGCCAGCAGTCCGGCGAGCCCCTCGCCGGCGAAAGCGTTGGCGAAAAACATGTGACCAGCCTCGGCGGCCCGGGGGGTGTCGATGCGCGACCCCTCGGCCAGCCCGCCGATCTTCTTGAGCGCCCCGCCAATCCCGTCGGGGTTGCGCGTGAATTGGACGGCGCTCGCGTCGGCCAGGTACTCGCGCTGCCGGGACACCGCTGCCATGATCAGCCGACCGAAGAACGCTCCCACCAGTCCCAGCACAAACACGCCCAGTCCCAGTAGCACCATGCCGCCGCGGGAATCCTGTCTTCCCGACGAGCGTCCGCGGGAAGCGAACATGAGGCTGCGGCCGATGATGGACAACGCCATGATCCCAAAGATCAGGCCGATCAGCCGGATGTTGAGCCGCATGTCGCCGTTGAGGATGTGGCTGAACTCGTGCGCCACCACGCCCTGCAGCTCGTCACGGGTCAAGTAGTCGAGGCAGCCCTGGGAGACGGCGACCACAGCATCGCCCGGGGCGTAGCCGGCCGCGAAGGCATTGATGCCGGTCTCCGGCAGAACATATACGGGGGGCACCGGCACTCCCGCAGCGAGGGCCATCTCCTCGACGACGTTGAGCAGCCGCTTCTGCCGCGCGTCGGTGGTCGTGCCGGGCACCTCCTTACCGCCCAACATCAAGGCGACGGCCTGCCCGCCAGAAGCGAGCTGGGCCACCTTGAGCGCGCTGGCACCGCCGACCAGGATGCCCACCGCCGGCGCCGCGAGCAGGAGCATGTCAGGTTGCCACCAGGACACTGGCTCGTGAGCGCCATACGTGCTGAGCGCCACCAACAGACCGTACACGAGGGCGATCAGAATCAGGATCGCGAGGGCGAAATAGACCACCAGCTGGAAGGTCTTGCGCCGTGCCGAATCCTGCTGCTGAAAGAAATTGGTGGCCATGGTCGGCGCGGTTTTGAGAGCGTGAAGCGCACGGAGCCGTGGCGGTTCCGGGTTACCGGAACGACACCTTGGGCGCTGCGCGCTCGGCCTCTGCGGTTTCGAGCAGTGACGCTTCCTTGAAACCAAACATGCCGGCCACCATGACGGCTGGGAAGACCTCGCGCTGGTTGTTGTAGTCGGTGGCGGCGTCGTTGAAGGCTTGCCTGGCGAAGCCGATCTTGTTCTCGGTCGAGCTCAGTTCCTCCTGCAGGGCGAGCATGTTCTGGTTGGCCTTGAGGTCCGGGTACGCTTCGGATAGCGCAAAGAGCCGGCCCAGAACGCCGCCGAGCTGGGCCTCGGCCTCGTTAAACCCCCTGATGGCCGCCGGGTCGCTGGGGTTGGCGGCGACTTTCTGCTCGGCTGCCATCGCGCTGTTGCGGGCCTTGATGACGGCGTCGAGCGTCTCCCTTTCGTGACCCATGTAGCCCTTGACCGCTTCGACCAGGTTCGGAATCAGCTCGTAGCGGCGTTTGAGCTGCACGTCGATTTGGGCGAAGGCGTTCGCGAAGCGGTTCCGGGCGACCACTAGCCCGTTGTAGATGCCCATGAGGCGGAGCGCGAGCAGTAGCCCGACGCCCAGCAGCACGAGCAGGGTGACGACGACGGGACTCATTGGCCGTGACCTCCGACGAGAGGAGTGCTGGTTTGGACCATCGCGCGACTATGGAAACAGGATAAGTGAAATGACATTTAATTCAATCAATTCGTGAAACTGTTATAAGACAAAGGGTGCGAATTAAGCGTGCCCCATCAATTCCTTTCATTCCGGATCTTGACTTCTATCCGGCGACAAAGATTGGGGCTGACCTGATTACGGCCTTACTGGCTTCCGGCACGAAGGCGGCGCGTGCCAGTCTCCAGCACGATCACGGTCGCAAGCGTTTGTCCAATGCCGGGTACTGGAGTAAAGAGGGCGCAGTCCGCGTGTGTGCGACGTTTTCCCGAAGACGCTTTTCCACGATGGCGATCTGTGCGGAGAGCGTCGTAATGACCGCGACGTTCGCGCGGACCGCGAGCGCAACGTCGTCGGCGAGATGCAGCTGGTCGACAGGCGCTTCCACCCCCGCGGCGCCGAGGCTCTTGCCGAACAGAACGAGCGGGAGTCGACGCTCGCAATGGAAAGGCAGCGCGGGATCGTGCACGTCATTGTCGATGCGCCGGAGCTCGCGATCGTGCGGCTGCATGGCCGCAACGCGGAGACTTGGAGCGGGATGTCGCTCGGCGCAACGTGGGAATGATGATGCGGCTGCTCAACGCCGAACGGTAGGGGCTCGGAAGGCGCAGTTCGGCCGGGAGTTGCCGTTCGCGCAACACACAAAGTCGTCATTCCAACGGCCAGTTCACCTGGCGGATTGCTGTCGGTGGCGGGAGCCTTTCGAGGGGTAGCCGGCCAGCAATGCAGAGCAGCGCTCGCGCAGGAAGGCATTCAACGCGCTGATCGTCGGTGTCAGTCGCGCACGGTGAGCACAAATCAAGTGCAGCGGCGAAGGCTCGCAATACTCCGGCGGAAACAACTCCACCAGTCGACCTGCCTTCAGATCGTCGATGAGGTCCAGTCGCGACTTGTAGACAAGGCCTTCCCCGGCTATCGCCCAGCGACGAACTGCATCGGCATCGTCGCTGATGCGATTACCCGTGACTGCCACTGTGCGTTCGCCGCCAGGCGGGGTAAAGCGTCAGATCCGAGACCCTGACCTGGTGGATACCCTGAATCGGCGACATTTTCAGAAATTGCGCTTGCGCCAAAATTCGACTTCCCGCATCTTGTCTAGACAAGATGAAACCGCGATTGGCGCGCTACCGTAATGAAGTTTTCGGCAATCCAAGGAGTGTGGACATGCAGGCGAAGTGCAGATGGTTGGTCAAGAGTTTGATCGGTGCCGCGTTTGGAGCGGCGGCGCTTGCGGGCAACACCGCCGAGGCGAAGGACTGGACGACAGTGACGATCGCCCTCGAAGGCGGCTACGCGCCCTGGAACATGACGCTGCCGGGCGGCAAGCTGGGCGGCTTCGAACCCGAACTCGCCGCTAACCTGTGCGCGCGGGCGCAACTCAAGTGCAATCTCGTGGCGCAGGACTGGGACGGCATGATTCCCGGCTTGCAAGCCGGAAAGTTCGATGTTCTGATGGATGCGATCTCGATCACGCCAGAGCGCGAGAAGATCATTGCCTTCTCGAAGCCGTATGCGTCCACGCCGGCGACCTTCGCGGTCACCGACACGAAGATCCTGCCGAAGGCAACCGCCACCCCGGCGCCGCTGAAGCTCGACACCGACGCCAAGTCGAACGCGCCCGCCGTCCAGGCGCTGCGCACGGCGCTCAAGGGCAAGACCATCGGCATTCAGTCGGGCACGGTCTATACGCGCTTCATCAACGAGAACTTCAAGGATGTCGCGTCGATCCGCGTCTACAAGACCTCGCCGGAACGCGATCTCGATCTGTCCAATGGCCGCATCGACGCGTCGTTCGACGATGTGACGTACTTCGCCGCAAATGCCGACAAGAAGGAAACGGTGCCGACGGTGACGGCCGGCCCGAAGATCGGCGGCCTGATCTGGGGGCCGGGCGAAGGCCTCGCGTTCCGCAAGCAGGACGCGGACCTGAAGGCGAAGTTCGACGCGGCGATAACGTCGGCGATTACCGACGGGACCGTGAAGAAGCTTTCGGAGAAGTGGTTCAAGACCGACGTGACGCCCTGAGCGTCGCTCACAACGTGACCGCGCGCTTCGGCCTGATCCGGCTCGAAAGGCTGATGCCGCGCGGCTTGTTTCGCAGGCTTGGTTGAGGTGGCGTGATGGCTCTTTTCGAAATGCTCGGCTTCGGGACCGATGGCTGGGGCGGCCTGCTCCTGCTCGGTGCGTTCATGACGGTGGTGCTGACGCTTGCGGCGCTCGCGATCGGCGCGGTATTCGGCGCGCTCGTCGCAGCGGCAAAGCTCTCGCGCTTTCGCACGGCGCGCGTGATCGGCGACTTCTACACGACCGTCTTCCGCGGCGTGCCGGAACTGCTTGTCATCTATCTGTTCTACTTTGGCGGCTCGACGCTGGTGTCCTCGATCGGGCAGTGGTTCGGTGCCGACGGCTTCATCGGCGTGCCGCCGTTCGTGATTGGCGCGTTCGCGGTGGGCATGATTTCCGGCGCGTATCAGACGGAGGTCTATCGCGCCGCCGTGCTAGCTGTCTCGCGCGGCGAACTCGAAGCTGCGCGCGCGATCGGCATGCCGACGCTTACCATGGCGCGCCGCATCCTTATTCCCCAGGTGCTGCGATTCGCACTGCCGGGTATCGGCAATGTGTGGCAGTTGAGCCTCAAGGACTCGGCGCTGATCTCGGTCACCGGTCTCGTCGAATTGCTGCGTGCCAGCCAGGTCGCGGCGGGATCGACACACCAGTACTTCCTGTTCTTCGTCGTTGGCGGAGCGCTCTATCTCGCGATGACGGGCGTTTCGAACCGTGTGTTCGGCCGGGCGGAGACGATCGTCGGCCGCTCCTTCAAGCGCAACTTCGCGCGCAACTGACGCAAGGGCGGCCTCATCATGCATATCGATTTCGATTTTCTTCTCGACACGACGCGCCAGCTCGTTGCCGCCGTGCCGACCACGCTGAGCCTCTTTTTCACCTCGCTCGTGCTCGGCGGCCTGCTTTCGCTCGTGATCGTCACGATGCGCGTCTCGCCGCACTGGCTGCCTAACCGCTTCGCGCGCGCCTATATTCTCGTGTTCCGCGGCTCGCCGCTGCTGATCCAGATGTTTCTCGTCTACTACGGGCTCGGACAGTTCGGCGTGATCCGCGAAAGCTTCCTGTGGCCCGTGCTGCGCGAGCCCTACGTGTGCGCCGTGCTCTCGCTCGCGCTGTGCACGGCGGGCTACACCGCCGAGATCATCCGCGGCGGCCTGATGGCCGTGCCGGTCGGGCAGATCGAGGCGGGTCATGCAATCGGCCTGTCGGGCTTCGCGCTGCTGCGCCGTGTGATCGGCCCCATCGCGTTGCGGCAGTGCCTGCCCGCCTATTCGACTGAAGCCGTGCTGCTCGTCAAGTCGACGGCGCTCGCAAGCCTTGTCACCGTCTGGGAAGTGACTGGCGTCGCGCAACAGATCATTCAGCAGACCTATCGCACGACGGAGGTGTTCACGTGCGCTGCGCTGATCTATCTATGCCTGAATTTCCTCGTGGTGCGCCTCATCGGCCTCGTCGAGCGTCGCCTCTCGCGCCATCTGCGCGCCGCGCCCACCGTCGTGCGCCGTCCCGCCACGCAACTCGAAACCCGCCGCGTCGCGTCTTGATCGGCCCATCTTTCCGGAGAATCGTATGAACGCAGTCGCACCGGTCGCCCTGTCCGTGAGGAACATCCACAAGTCGTTCGGCGACCATCACGTGCTCAAGGGCATTTCGCTCGACGCCCACGAAGGCGACGTGATTTCGATCCTGGGTGCGAGCGGCTCGGGCAAGAGCACGTTCCTGCGCTGCCTGAACCTGCTTGAGATGCCCGACGACGGCACCGTCGCGCTTGCCGGCGAAGCGCTGAAGATGAAGCGCCGCCGTGACGGCAAGCTGCAACCGGGCGACCGCCGCCAGGTGGACCGCGTGCGCTCGCAGCTCGGCATGGTGTTCCAGAACTTCAACCTGTGGTCGCACATGACGGTGCTGGAGAACCTGATCGAAGGCCCGATGCGCGTGCAAAAGCGCAGCCGCGCCGAAGCGGTCGAGGAAGCCGAGGCGCTGCTCGCGAAGGTCGGCCTCGCCGACAAGCGCGGCCACTATCCCGCACATCTCTCGGGCGGCCAGCAGCAGCGCGTGGCAATCGCGCGCGCACTCGCGATGCATCCGAAGGTGATGCTGTTCGACGAGCCAACTTCGGCGCTCGATCCCGAACTCGTGGGCGAAGTGCTGCGCGTAATGCGCACGCTTGCCGACGAGGGCCGCACGATGCTCGTCGTCACGCACGAGATGGGCTTCGCGAAACACGTTTCCAATCGCGTGATGTTCCTGGATCAGGGCCAGGTCGATTCGGACGGCACGCCCGCGGAGGTATTCGGCGAACTGAAGTCGGAGCGCTTCCGCCAGTTCGTGTCGAGCCATCAGGACCGCAACGCACATTGATCCATCGTCGGGGTTCATCATGACCGTCATCCGTACCGGAAACCCGCTGGACTGGCGCGAAGTCTGCGCCGTCGCGGCAGGCGCACCGCTCGAGCTTTCCGCGCAAGCGCGCGAGCGCATTGGCGCCGCGCGCGCGCTCGTTGAGCAGATCATCGCGCGCGGCATGCGCGCCTACGGCGTGAACACCGGGGTCGGCGCGTTGTGCGACGTGGTGGTGTCGCCGGCCGAACAGCACACGCTTTCGCACAACATTTTGATGAGCCACGCGGTGGGCGTCGGCGCGTCGCTCGGCGCGCAGGAGACGCGCGCGATCATGGCCGCAGCCATCAACAATTACGCGCACGGGCATTCGGGCGTGCGCGTCGAGCTCGTCGAGCGGCTCGTCGCGCTGCTCCAGACCGATTGCCTGCCCGAAGTGCCCGCGCTCGGTTCGGTCGGCTATCTGAGCCACATGGCGCATATCGCACTCGTGTGCGTCGGCGCGGGACACGTGAACTGGCGTGGTGAGCGCATCAGCGGCGCCGAGGCGCTGCGCCGGCTGGGGCTCGAACCCTTGTCGCTCGAAGCGAAAGAAGGCTTGAGCCTCGTGAACGGCACGCCGTGCGTGACCGGGCTCGCGGCGCTCGCGCTGCAACGCGCGCACCGGCTGCTCGACTGGGCTGACGCCGTGGCGGCGATGAGCTTTGAGAATCTTGGCGGCCAGATGGTGGCGTTCGACGCGGGCTCGCTCGCGTATCGCATCTCACCGGGCCTTGCGCAGGTCGGCGCGCGCATGCGCGCGGCGCTGCTGGGCAGCGGTCTGCTGGCGGCGGCACTCGGACGGCGTACGCAGGATCCGCTCAGCATGCGCACGATTCCGCATGTGCACGGTGCGGCGCGCGATGTGCTGGCTGCGACGGCCGAAGTCGTGAACCGCGAACTCGCCTCGACGACTGACAATCCGATCATCGCCGGCACGCCCGAGGAGCCGCGCGTGTTCTCGCAGGCGCACGCCGTCGGCGCGTCGATCGCGCTCGCCATGGACAGCCTCGCGGCTGCGGTCGCGCAGGTGGCCGCGATGGCGGAGCGGCGTCTCGATCGTCTCGTCAATCCGCTCGTGAGCGGGTTGCCCGCGTTTCTCGCGCAAGCGAGCGGCACGCGCTCGGGCTTCATGATCGCGCAATACACGGCGGCGGCGCTGGTCGCGCAGAACCGCCGCGAGGCCGCGCCCGCGAGCCTCGACGGCGGTGTGACGTCCGGCTTGCAGGAAGATCACCTTTGCCACGCCACGCCGGCCGCGCTCAAGGCGCTGGCCGTCATCGACAACAGCGGCCGCATATTTGGCATTGAACTGCTTGCCGCGGTTCAGGCATACGACCTGCAGCCTATCGCGGCCGAGCGCGCGCCGTATACGCAGGCGTTGTATAGCCAGGTTCGCGCTGTCTTGCCGACCTACCGTGACGACCGTCCGCTTGCGGACGACATGACACGCGCATTCCACATGATCATGGATGATGGTCCGCCGCCGTTGCCCGGCTTGCTGACGGTCCGGCCCTCACGGGATTTCTGCATTCCGGCACCAACGGACTCCGTGGCGGGCAGCGCGGCGGCCTCGGCGAACGATGCTTTGCCCGGGGCGGTCGGTACTTGAGGCTGGCGTCGCGCGGCGCCGCGCAAATCGTTCATGGTGCAACCAGGACAGTCATGACTGAGGCGGCGCAGGCGGGTGGAGAGGCGAAGCGGTTGAAGCTGCAGCGCAAGCTTGCGCCAGCATACGAACAGATAAAGCGCTATGTAATCGAGCGCATAGCCGATGGCACCTGGAAGGCAGTATGACTTCCTGCGGGACAGAGGCTGGCCTGCCGCAACGGAATCAAACGCGGGTTAGCATTGCTGTCAGAGCCGCACGGTGCGGACGTGCCGCACCCGGCGATTTCCGACGCGGAGGCCAG
>NZ_VZQO01000050.1:0-61610 GCF_014397665.1 Paraburkholderia sp. UCT2 | reverse complement strand
CTGGAATGAAATTCAGAACTGGGGTTGCCGCGAGAAGGGCCGCTCGCTGCGTCATGCTCCTTGCGAATACGTCGAGTATTCGCGGCGTCGCAATCCTTGCGAGCGGCCCTTCTCGCGGCAACGCACGCGCGTTCCATATGTAAACAGACCCTGGGAGAGGACTGATGGACTTACCTGATACGAGCCGGCAAGCGCCCAGTGCAATCGGCACATTCGACCTGAACACGCCAACTCACGCGCAAATTTCGATGCAGCCGTTGCCGCTGCCACTGCCGCTGCATCCGCATGCGCCGATGCCGCCCGAAGTCGACCCCGACATCGCGCCGAACACGCCGCCGCCGAAGATCGACCCCGATCCGATCCCGGACGATCCGGTCGACGTTCCGCACGAACCACCCGAAGGCGATCCACCTGCGGCGCCGCCGCCACAGCATGCATGGCGCCGGCATGCGGCGCTAGCCCGCCGGCGGGCGCATCGTCGCGATCGGAATCAGGAATTCGGACACGCCGGTCAGAATGATCTGCACGCCGATGCATAGCAGCAGGAACGCCGACACCCGCAACGCGACCTTGGTGCCCTCGACGCCGAGATAGCGCGCGAGGATCGTCGCGCGGCTGTAGATCAGATACACGCAGACGGCCACCGCGAACGTGATGGCGACCGACGCGATGCCCGACATCACGAACGCCGACAGCTTGTGCGTGCGATTCGCCGACAGCGCGATCGCGGTCGCGATCGAGCCGGGGCCAGTGGTCAGCGGCACGGTCAGAGGGAAGAACGCGCGCGATTTCGCGGTTTCGGCGTCGACGCGCTTGACTTCCGTCTGCTCGACCGCCGGCGTGTCCGGCGCATTGAGCATTTGCCAGCCGCCCACGGCAAGCGCGAGCCCGCCGCCGATGCGCAGCGCCTCCATCGAGATACCAAAGAAATGCAGGATCGGCGTGCCGATGAAGAATGCCACCAGCAGCACAACGGCGGCGTTGATCGCGATCTTGCGGGCGAGTACGGTGCGCTCGTCGAGGGTCAACGACGCGGTCCGGTCCAGAAACACAAACGCGCCGCTGAATGGATTGATGATGCTGATTAAGCCGATAAAGCCAAACATGATGTCCGAGATCAGACTTTCGACCATGTGCGTGTCCGTGTGCCTGCTTGTCTGCGTGTGCTCGCGCGAGTTCGCGCCTGGGCGCGCCGCCGGTCATGAACCCGGCCGGAATCGCGCGGTCCGGAAAATGCTGCAATGCTCGCAGATCATATCGCGGCGCGCCAGTCGGCCTGCAGAAAAGCCGCGCGACACCTTGCGCGACACGGCGCGTCCCGCTTTGCACTGCAGCAATCCGGGCTGGAAAAATGCAATTGCAGCGGTCGAAACTCCGACATTTATTTTGACCTGCTTTACGGGACCGAAGTATCCGGCATACAGTCCTCAGCGAAGCCGGAATTTCAACGACACATACCTACTGGTTAGAGGAGTTGTCCACATGCTGCTTCGTGTACTTGCCGCGTTGCCGTTCGTCGGCATCCTGGTCGGCATTTCGTTTGTCAATCGCGTCGAGCCGCTCGTGCTCGGCATGCCGTTCGTGCTGGCCTGGATCGTCATGTGGGTGGTGTTGAGCGCGATCATCATGGCGATCATCTACAACCTCGATCCGTCCAACCGACACGTCGCCGCCGATGGCGAGGAGGTTCGCCCATGAGCGCACTCGTCATCATCGCCGCCGTTACGCTATTCGCGCTGTTCCTCGGCGTGCGCGCAAGGCGCGGCCACGACATGAGCCTCGAGCAGTGGAGCGTGGGCGGCCGCAGCTTCGGCACCGCGTTCGTGTTCCTGCTGATGGCCGGCGAAATCTATACGACCTTCACGTTCCTCGGCGGCAGCGGCTTCGCGTACGGCAAGGGGGCGCCGGTCTACTACATCCTCGCGTACGGCACGCTCGCGTACATCCTGTCGTACTGGATGCTGCCGCCGATCTGGCGCTACGCGAAGACGCACCGCCTGGTCTCGCAGCCGCACTTCCTGGCGCGCAAATACGAGAGCCCGGCGCTCGGCACGCTGGTCGCGCTGGTCGGCGTGGCCGCGCTGATCCCGTACCTGGTGCTGCAATTGAAGGGCCTCGGCATCATCGTCTCGACCGCGTCGTACGGTGCGATCTCGTCGACGGCGGCGATCTGGATCGGCGCGATCGTCGTGACCTCTTACGTGATCGTGTCGGGCGTGCGCGGCTCCGCCTGGAACTCGGTGGCCAAGGATCTGCTGATTCTCGCGATCGTGCTGTTCCTCGGCATCTATCTGCCGCTGCATTACTACGGCGGCTTCGGCGCGATGTTCCGCACGATCGACGCCGCCCGTCCCGGCTTCCTGACCTTCCCGGCGCGCGGTTCGAGCGTCGTGTGGTTCCAGTCGACGGTGCTGCTGACCGCGCTCGGCTTCTTCATGTGGCCGCACACGTTCGGTTCGATCTTCACGGCGAAGGACGAGCGAATCTTCCGCCGCAATGCCGCGATTCTGCCGCTCTATCAGTTGATCCTGCTGTTCGTGTTCTTCGTCGGCTTCGCGGCGACGCTGCGCGTGCCGGGCCTGAAGGGCGCCGACATCGACCTGTCGTTGTTCCGCCTGTCGCTGCAGACGTTCGATCCGTGGTTCGTCGGCGTGATCGGCGCGGCCGGTATCCTGACCGCGCTGGTGCCGGGCTCGATGATCCTGACCTCGGCGTCGACGCTGCTCGCCAACGACGTGTATCGCGGCATGGTGAACCGCAACGCGTCGGATGCGTCGGTCGCGGTGATCGCGCGCTTCCTCGTACCGGTCGTGGCGCTGGTCGCGGTCACCTTCACGCTGAACGGCGGCGAAACCATCGTCGCGCTGCTGCTGATGGGCTACAGCTTCGTCACGCAATTGTTCCCGGCCGTGCTCTGCAGCCTGTTCCCGCACAACCGCGCGACCAGGCAAGGCGCGTTCTGCGGCATCGTCGCGGGTGTCGCGGTGGTCGCGCTGACCACGACGATGCACTGGAGCGTCGGTCAACTGATGCCGTTCCTGCCCGATGCGCTGAAGGACGTCAACATCGGCTTCCTTGCGCTCGCGGTCAACGTGATCGTGTTCGTGATCGTCAGCGCGGTGACGCAGCCGAGCGCAGCCGAGCAGGAGAAGCACGCGTCGGCGCATTGAAAGACCGGGCCGCGGGCGTGATTCGAGGCTTGCTGTTTCGAGCGCCCGCATTTGCGTACGCTGGCGCCTGACGCATCTGAAGGGGCTGTTCGTTTCGGCGACAGCCCCTTATTCTTTCTGTTCACGGCTCGACCGCGCTCTCAACGATCCACGGAGCCCCGAATGTCCTACGTTCTCTACTACTCGCCCGGCGCGGCCAGCATGCCCGTGCACTGGATGCTGCTCGAAATGGGCGTGCCGTTCGAAGCGCGCCTCGTCGATATCGACGCGGGCCAGCAGCACGATCCCGAGTATCTGCGTCTGAATCCGGCCGGGCGCGTGCCCACGCTGGTCGTCGATGGCGTGCCGCGGCATGAATCGGCCGCGCTGCTGATGCTGCTCGCGGAGCGCCACGCCGAGGCCGACCTCGCGCCCGCACCCGGCTCGGCCGCACGCGCGGAATGGCTCGAATGGATGATCTACCTCGCGAATACGCTGCTGCCCGCGATGCGCGACTGGTTCTACGCCGGCAGCGACGGCGACCCCGCGGGCGCCGAGGCGGTGCGCGCGCTCGCGCAACGCCGCATCGAACAAGCGTGTGCGCGGCTCGACGGGCATTTCGCCGACGGCCACGCATACCTCGCGGGCGGCAAGCTCAGCACCGCCGATCTGCTCGCGCTCGTGCTGATGCGCTGGACCCGCAACATGCCCCACCCGGCGACGGTGGGCTGGCCGCATCTCGCGAGCTATATCCGCAGGCTGCGCGCACGGCCGGCGTTCATCGAACTCAACGAGCGCGAAAAGCTGACGGAGTGGCGCAACGAAGGCCAGTGACGTTCACAACGTCGCTTCCCTGCCCGTCTGCGCCGCGAACGCGAAGCCGTTCTTGCCGTCGCGCTTGACCTGATACATCGCGGCATCGGCGGCGGCGACCAGACGGCGGTGATCCTCGACGTCGTCGGGATAACTCGCGATGCCCACGCTCGCGCGCACGCCGCCGATTCCCATCTGTGCGTCGGTGTCGACCACGCAGGCCATCAGCCGGCGCGCGATCTCGGCGAGCTCGTCATCGCCCGCAAAGGTGCGCACCAGCACCGCGAACTCGTCGCCGCCGATGCGCGCGACCAGATCGCCTTTGCGCACCGAGGCGCGAAACCGGGCGGATACCGCGGCGAGAAATTCGTCGCCGGTGCGATGCCCGAACGAATCGTTGACCTGCTTGAAGCCATCGAGGTCGATATACAGCACGGCGAGGCGCTGCTCGACGGCCGCGGTCCGCGCGTGCCTGGCGGCAGAGTCGAGCGCGGCCAGCAGCTTGCGGCGGTTCGACAGGCCGGTCAGCGAATCGTGCAGCGACGCGAGCTCGAACTCGTGCGACTGCCCCGCGAGCTGGCGGTTACGCTTCGCGTACATGCCGAGCGCCGTGATCAGCATGCAGAACAGCAGCGCGGCGAGCGCGATCAGCGTGCGCGCGACGTGCGCGACGCGCAGCCGCACGTCGGCGCTCGATGCGTCGCGTTGTGCGCGCCAGTAGGCGGACACGCTGCCGAGCACCGCCGCGACGGCTTCGGGCGTTGGCTGCGCCGTGGACATCGCTGGAATGGGCGGCGCCGGCGACGGACTCGCGTTGACGAGGGCCGCGAGCGCCGCGATACGCCGCGCGAGTTCAGCGCGCGCCGCGTCATAGGCCGGCACGAACGACGCGTCGTGACTCGCCGGAGTGTCGGCCATACGCTGCCACGCGGCCAACTGTTCGCGCGCGCTGTCGACGCGCCCGGCGGCTTCGAGCACGAGGCCCGCGTACTCCTGCTTCAACTGATCGGAAAACACCGTGCGGATCTGCATCGCCACATACAGCAGGCCGAACAGCAGACACAACAGCGCGGCCACGCCGACGCTCGCGGGCCCCGGCCGGAAGCGCCACACCGGCACGCGCGCGTGTGCGGCGCCGCGCAGCCCTGCTCGCCCCGCTGGCCCGACGACCGCGTGCTCAGGGATGGGAGTAGATATCTTGTTGCCGTCGGCCGTTGTCATGTTGACGATAGCTCACGCGTCGAAAGAACTGTCCGATCCGCGCAAACAGACCGCCCTTGTGCTGCGGCGACGCGCGCCGCTCCTGCTGTGCGAGCCGTGCTTCTTTCGCGTCGTGACCGGCCGCGGGCTTCGCGGTGGAATTGGCGACGTGCCGCGTGTAGCCCGGCGGTGGCGTGGGAACAATGGGGGCTGTGGGTGGGTTGGCCAACATATCCGCCGACATATCCGCCGAGGTATCGACCGGCGTATCGGCCAGCGTGGCGGTGAGATTCGGGTCAGGCGTACTCGCGTGGATCTGCCCGGACCACACGGCCGGGTTGGTGTCTTCGAAGCCGCCGTTCGCGCCGGCCGCTTCGAGCGCGACGTCTGGCGCGGCGGGCTGCCTGGCTGACGGCATGGCGAAGGGCGCGGCGGCCTCCTCCGGCGCGTGCGCGACGGCCACCGTCGGCACCCGGGCCGATGCCGATGAGCCGAGCGCCCGGCGCGCGCCCGCAATGGCATCCGCGTACGTCTGCTGATCCTGGTTGAACCAGACGCCGTAGGCGACGGTGCCCATCACACCGAAGGTCAGCGCGCCGGCCGCCGCGAGGCACAGGGCAAGGCGGCCGAAGCGCGGGGGCGGCACGCCCGATTCGTCAGGGCCGTCGGGTTCGAAGGAGGACCGGCCGTCCGTTGTGGAATGACGCAAGTCGATATCGTCGGGATCGGTAGCCATCGCAATACGCTCCGGGTATGCCACTTCTTGCAGACAAACTGGCGCGCTGACGAGCCGGCGCGTACACCGAACTCGCAGGCTGCCGCTGCACGCAATGCTCAATGAATGTAATCCTGTCGCGAACGGCCGACAACATAGCAGCGTTGCGTTTCCGCCTCGCTTCGGTGGTGCTCCAAACGACGCCGCCAGATGCCGTGTGGGTTGGCAAAAAAGCGTGCAAAGCCGGTAAAAACTCCAACCCGGCACAGAGCCCGACAGCCAGCAGTGCGCCTGCCGTGGGCCGCTACGCCCGATGCGACGCGGATTCTGCGAAACGCGCCAACGCGGTCGCCGTTTCGCATGCAACAACCGGGCCTGGCGGCGAACGCGCGCGCGACGCCGAAACCGCCGCTTGAAACCCGCGTTGGACTGCGCGCGCCGCGCGCCTCGAGCAGCATTCCGCGAACCTGCTGCCGTGCGAATTCCCGAAGCCGTCCGCTCCGGATGGTAAGGTCACGTGCGCGCATGTCGCGAACGCCGCGCCGTGCCAGGCCCAACAATGCCCGGCCCAACGTCATCGGTCAGCATAAAAATCATGTCGAACAGGTATCTGCACCAGCCACTTACGCCGTTGCGCCGCGCGCTCGCGCGCTTTTCTCTGTCGGAAACCGCCAAGTACGCGAAGCTGACGCTCGGCCTGTGGATCGGTTTCGGCATCCCATACCTGCTCGGCTTTCCCGACGCGGCCGTGCCGCTCGCCGGTTCGACGATGCTGACGCTGGCGCTCGGTAGCTCGATTTCGGCGGCTCGTAGCTACTTCTACAAGCGGGTGTTTTCGAACGTGGTGGCGATGCCGATCGGCACGCTGCTGATCTGGCTGACCGCGCCGCACCTGTGGATGGGCGCGGCGCTGCTGCCGGTCGTGATCTTCGGCATCGTCGCGCTGCGGCCGTCGCTGTTCCAGATGACCAGCATCACGGTGCCGATCACGCTCGTGCTCTATACCGGCGAACATCTTCCGCTGCTCGAACAGCGCCTGATTGGCGTGGTACTCGGCATGTTGCTCGGCTTCGTCATCCAGCAGATCGCGTTTCCGCCCGATCACGGCTACTGGGCGAACACGCTCGTCAACGACGGCAACGAACAGGCCACCGATGTCGTCGCGCAACTGGCCGCGGGACAGCTCGACAAAGCGCAGATCAAGCCGGCGGCCTCCAGGCTGCGCACGCTGAGCACGAACCTGAAGCAGGCGCACCTGCTGCTGAAGACCGACCTCGAGCAGGCGTGGGTGTCGCCACATCTGAAGCGCAACGCGGCACGGCTGCCAGTGTTCGCGAGCTATCAGGAGACCTTCGATTCGCTGGTCAATTTTCTTGAAACGATGGACACGTTTCACGATCAGTTCGCCGCGCTCGACGCCGCGTGGCGCGAAATGTTTCTCGCGCGGCTCGCGCGGCTCGTCAACGCGCACCGGCAACTGGCCGAGGCGGCGGACCTGCGCGTCGAGCGTCCGCCGCTCGACGCGCCGCCGCTGCATATGGAGGACCTGCGTCAGCTGACCGAGGACCTGCCCGCGTCGGACGTGTTTACGAGCGTGTACCTCGGGCATCTGACCGGCTATGGGATTCTGCTGTGCCGGTTGAGCGAGCTGCATACCGCGTGAGCGGCGTTCCGTACAGTCAGAACTACCAGGACCGCAACACGATGCACGATGGACAACTGAGGCAAATTGTTTTGCCGAGTACGAATTTGATTTGGAGCAATGCAACTTCGTACGAGCGATGACCCAAGACCCCCGTGCTTATGCCATGTGCAAACAGACGGCATTTCAAAATTACCAGAGCTGCAGAGGTTTCTGAGATGATAAAGCGCCAGCGTGCCACCGTGATTTTCTATAACGAGGATGCCTGTGAAATCCAGGTATGTACCGTGTCGCACGAGGAAGTCGAGGGGGCAATAGATCGGCAGATAGCGCGCGGAATGGCAATGACTGTGCCTCTGGGTTCGGACGATTGCCGCGCGCCGATCACGGACGAAACCTTGCGTCAAATCGGAGGCATGGCTGTTCTCAACCAGGCGTCTGTCCATCCCGAATTGCGCGATCGTCTGCAGATTTCGCTGCACCACCCCGTCGACTGGGGACAGGCCAAGCCGCCTACTGAATAACAGTGCTCGCGATCCAGGGTTGAGTTCGGAGCAAAATCCGAACTGCCCTTGCTGAGCAAGGGCTTGGCGGCAATTGGATCATTGCACGGTAATGGTCGCCTTCATGTTCGGATGGATGCCGCAAAAGATCTTGTACACGCCCGGTTTATCGAATTTGAACTGATAGGTGTCGTCCTGATCGAGCGCGGCCGAGCGGAACAGGCCCGCGTCGTTGACCACGCTGTGCGGCTCGCCGTCGAGATTCTTCCATGTGACCGTCGTGCCCGCCTTGATGGTCAGTTCCATCGGCGAGAACATGAAGTTCTTGATGACGATCGCGTTAGGCGTCGACGCGACGGTCTGTTTCTGCACCGGCATCGGCATCGTCGTTTGCGCAAAACCGGGCCCCGCCGACACCGCCAGAATCGCGACACTGCCGAGCAGAATCGCGAGCGCGCGGCCCATCATCCTGGTTAGCATCATTGATCTCCTCGAGCGTAAAAGTAGCGCGCGTCGTCAGGCGAGCGTCGTGTCGTCGAGCGTCGCCTTCAGCGGATGACGCGCGATGCTGACGCTCGTCACGCCGAGCATCTTCGGCAGCTGGTCGCTCGCGACCTTCAGCGGCCCAGGGCCATCGCCCTGGCCGGCGCTCGGCTGCGGATAGGCGGTCGAGCGCGCGGTATGGAACGTCACGTTGCCCTCGACCTTCGTCACGATCTGATGAATGTGGCCGTTCAACACCGTCACGGAACCGAAGCGCTTCAGATAGCTCATCGCCTGTCCCGCGTCGCCGGTGCCCCAGCCCCACGGCTCGTAGATGGTCCACATCGGCATGTGCGCGAACACCACGACCGGGGTGCTCGACGAGCGGCCTTTCAGATCGTTTTCGAGCCATTCGAGCTGCTCGTCGCCGAGACCGCCGAGGCCGTTCGGCTTGAAATGCATCACGTTGACGAGCCCGACGAAATGCACGCCCTGGTGATCGAAGCTGTAATAGCCGCGGTTATCCGAAGCCTTGCCGAAGCGGCTGAAGTACTCCGTGCCGGGGCCGTCGGTGACGTCATGCTCGCCGGGGACCGTGTGCAGCTCGGTGATCTTCAGTCCCGACATCAGCTGCGCGGCCAGATCGAATTCCGCGGGCTTCGACAGATGCGTGATGTCGCCGGTGTGAATCGCGAGCGGCGGACGCGCCGGCATCGCGTTGACGTAATCGATCGTCTGTTTCAGCGTGCCCGCGACGTCGGGATTCGCCTCCTTGTTGAAGCCGATATGCGTATCGCTGATCTGCAGGAAAAGCGGCGTGCCAGCCGTTGGCGTCGCGGTGTTCGCGTTGGCCGCGAGCGCGAGTTCGACCGGCGTCAGCACGCCGCCCGACAGCATGAACACGGTGCCGAGGCCACCGAACGCAAGACACTTCAGCGCGCCGCGACGCGCCGGATCGAATGAATGATGTGACGACATGATGACCTCACGATAAGGATTCGCCGAACCGAACCCGGTTCGTGAGGCATGACTGGCGTGTGGCGGGATTTATTCCCGTGTCGTGCGGCGTTTGTGGGAGGCGGCACCTGTATGCGAATAGCAAGCGGCAAGTAATCGCCGTGATGGATTGCGCACTGGATTGCGCATCAAGTCAGCCGCCGACCGCCGCGATGATCCGCGCGCGCATCGCGTCGTCGGGTAGCGGTCCCGATCCCGCGCGCACGTTGTCCGCCATGTATTGCGGCCGCCCGGTGCCCGGAATCACGACCGTCACCGCCGGCTGCGCGAGCACGAATTTCAACAGAATCTGCGCCCAGCTCGCGCAGCCGATTTCGCCGGCCCATGCGGGCAACGGCATTTTCATCACGCGCGCCAGCAAACCGCCGCCGCCGAACGGCTGATTGATCACGACGCCGATGCCGAGATCGGCCGCGAGCGGCAGGATGCGCTGCTCGGCCGCGCGATCGTCGGCGGCGTAGTTGATCTGCACGAAGTCGGGCTTCTCGCTGCGCATCACCGCCGCGACTTCGTCGAACGCGCTCGATGTGTAATGCGTGATGCCGAGATAGCGAATCCGGCCGCGCGCTTTCCAGTCGCGCAAGGTCGCGAGCTGCGTGCGCCAGTCGAGCAGATTGTGGATCTGCATCAGATCGACATGCGGCTGCTGAAAACGCCGCAGCGATTCCTCCATCTGCGCGATGCCGGCCTCGCGTCCCTCGGTCCAGACCTTGGTGGCGACGAACGCCTTGCGATGCGCGTCGAGCTGCGTGAGCAGCGCGCCCGCGACCGCTTCCGACGAACCGTACATCGGCGAGGAATCGATCACCGAGCCGCCCGCTTCGAACAGGATGCGCAGCACCTCGGCGAGTTGGGCGCGGGCGGCGGCATCGTCGCCGACGTCGAAGGTGCGCCACGTGCCGCAGCCGATCACCGGCAGCGCTTCGCCGGTGGACGGGATCGCGCGGCGGCTCATGCGGGGTAAGGCGGTGCCGGATTGCGCGTGCGCCTCGGTTTGCGCGGACGTGACGCGCGACAGCGCAAGCGCTGCCGGCAGCCCGAGCGCCGTTCGCAGAAAACGGCGGCGGTAATCGTGGTTCGACGAATGTGCCATAGCGTGTATGGTGCCCTCGTGCATGAAAGTTCGACCGTCATCGCAACTGCTATAACACACCGCGCCGCGCGAGTTCGATCGACAAGCTCGCCGCGTCGACGCACCGGAAGCCCTAAAAACCGGCCGCGAGCGCGCCGTCCACGCTAGCCTGGCTGTCGTCGATGAATAGCGTTGTCCGTTGCGGCCGCGCCGAGGCGTTCGACGCGCGCCGAATGCATAAAAAAGGTGGCATGAGCCGCCTTCGCTGTTAGTGATCGACGCTGCCTAGCGCGCTTTCTGCCGCAACGGCCTGAAGAACTTTCGAATCTCGGCCGCGAGCAACGTGGGCTTTTCCATCGCCGCGAAGTGCCCGCCGGCTGGCATTTCGCTCCACTGCGCGACGTTGAAGGTTCGTTCGAGCCAGCTTCGCGGCGGATGATTGATCTCCTTCGGAAACAGCGCGAAGCCGACTGGTGTGTCAATGCGCTCGCCGTCGGAGAAACGCATCGGCTGCAGGCGGTTTTCCCAATACATCTGCATCGCCGGGCCGATGCACTGCGTGAACCAGTACAGGGAGATATTGGTCAGCAGATCGTCTTTCGAGAACACGCTTTCCACCTCGCCGCCGCAATCGCTCCACGCCCGAAACTTCTCGCCGATCCATGCGGCGAGTCCCACCGGCGAATCGTTCAGCGACGCGGCGACCGTCAGCGGTTTGGTGCCGTGCTGATGCGCGTAACCGCCTTCGAGTGCGGCCCAGTCGTTCTTCTCGCGCAGATAGTCCTGCTCGGCCGGCGTCAGCTCCCGCTGCACCGCGCCGATCGCCGGCTCATAGGAACTCGGCAGGAAGTTCAGATGGATGCCGTCGACCACCCGCGGATGATGCGCGGCCAACGCGATCGACACGCCCGCGCCAAGATCGCCGCCCTGCGCGCCGAAGCGCTCGTAGCCGAGCCCGCGCATCAGTAACACCCACAGGTCCGCGACCTGGAACGCGGACATGCCGGTCTGCGCGGGCGCAGGCGAAAACGCGAAGCCCGGCAGCGACGGCGCGACGACGTCGAAGGCGTCGGCGGGATCGGCGCCGAACGCGACCGGATCGCACAACTGATCGAGCAGCGCGTGAAACTCGAAGAAGGAACCGGGCCAGCCGTGCGTGATCACCAGCGGATAAGCCTGAAAGCCGGGCGCGACACTGGCGGCGCGCCGACGCGCGAAGTGCACGGTCTGGCCGTTCACGTCGGCGAGAAATTGCGGCAGCTGGTTCAACCTGCGTTCGGCCGCGCGCCAGTCGAATTGCCCGGCCCAATAGGTCGCGAGTTCGCGCAGCCAGGCCGGGTCGGCGCCCTGCTGCCAGGCGGGCGCGGGCGTCGTGGGCGCCCAGCGGGTGGCGTGGATGCGGCGGCGCAGATCGTCGATGTCCTGATCGGCGATCGCAATCTCAAACGGGTCGATCTGCATGGGGGTCGTCCTGGGTCGTTGGCGGCTCATCGTCATCGTACGCGCGTCCGACGAAAGCCCGATAATGGGCGTCCCTTCCCTACGATTCATTCACCGAGCCACAGGAGATTGACGCGATGTCCGCTTACGAATCCAAGCTGCCGCGAGTGCTGCTGACGAACGACGACGGTATCGACGCGCCCGGCCTCGCCGTGCTCGAAGCCGTGGCCGCCGAGCTCGCGCACGAAGTCTGGGTGGTCGCGCCCGAGCACGACCAGAGCGGTACCTCGCATTCCATCAGCCTGCATTCGCCGCTGCGCGTGAGCCGCCAGGGCGAACGCCGTTTCGGCGTGACCGGCACGCCCGGCGATTGCGTCGTGATGGGCGTGCGTCATCTGATGCGCGAGGCGCCGCCGTCGCTGGTGCTGTCCGGCGTCAATCGCGGCGGCAACCTCGGCATCGAAACGATGTTCTCGGGCACGGTCGGCGCGGCGATGACGGGTCTGCTGCTCGGGCTGCCGTCGTTCGCGCTGAGCCAGGCGTTCAGCGATCGCGAGCGCGTGCGCTGGGACACCGCGCGCACGCTCGCACCCGGCGTGATCCGTCAATTGCTCGCGATCGACCATGCGGCACCAACCTGCCTGAACATCAACTTCCCCGACGTCGATGCCGCCGACGCAGGTCCGCTGACGCCGACGCGCCAGGGCGTCGGGCTCGTCAGGGACATCGAGGTGCTGCCGGAAGTCGATCCGCGCGGCATCGCGTATCACTGGCTGCGCTTCGATCGTGGCCCGCGCGAGAACCATGCCGACAGCGAAACGGCAACCGTCGCGGCGGGGCGCGTATCGGTCACGCTGCTTGCGTTCGATCGCACCGACGAAGCCACCTTCGCGCGGCTCGCCGCGTCGTTGATCTAACGGTTGCCGGGGACGCGGCGCGAGGCCCGCTTCAGTGCGCCCCA
The DNA here is from genome assembly GCF_014397665.1 of Paraburkholderia sp. UCT2. Lineage (NCBI taxonomy): Bacteria > Pseudomonadati > Pseudomonadota > Betaproteobacteria > Burkholderiales > Burkholderiaceae > Paraburkholderia > Paraburkholderia sp. UCT2. The sequence goes on along the minus strand of NZ_VZQO01000050.1, from coordinate 48,615 downwards.
GGTCCCGATGGCTCGGGTCTGCCGAACGCGGGCATCGTACCGTTCTCACGCGCGCGCACGAGTTCGGCCTCTACTTCGGCGCGGGTTTTGGGGCCGTTGCTGGCGACCGCTTGAGTTGCGGACGGGCTGGTCAGCCCCGCGCGCGGCATCGACCATGGCGACTCGACGCCTTGCGTTGCATATTGCGGCAACGGCCGCGCCTCTGGCACGACGCTGGCCGCTTTCTTCCCAGACCGCTCAGCAGTAGAACTTTTCCGGTGGCTGCCGCCCCGCGCATGACTACCCGATGTCGTCGCAACACTTTGCGCTGAGCGAGGTTTCGTCGTGGTACCCGACGCAACGCGGCTATGGTGTGCGTGCCCGGTCTTTGCCGTGGGTGGCGCCTGGGTCCGGTTCGAAGTCACCGCAGGCTGCGGCGGCAAACTCGTCTGCTGCGGCTGCGGCTGCGGGTGCGGGAACTGCTGTTGCTGTTGCTGTTGCTGCGCCTTGTTCGACTCCCGCGCGAACTGTAGCGCCGCGATGGCCAGAGCGTCGCCCGCCTGCGCTCCAATCGACGCGGCCGGCTGAGCCCGCAAGGCGGCCACGTCGTCGCGCAGCGCATGGCGGCGCGTTGCCGGCGCGACCGTCACCGCGCCGGGCCGGCCTTCGCTCTGCCCCGCCGCCCCCGTCGCGCTGACACCCCGTTCGCCGTCGGCGACGAGACTCACGTCCCGACCGGACGACCAGTCGTTGTCCAGCTGCGACACATAGGCCCCAATCGTCACCGCGCCGAAGACGAGGCCCATCAACACGATCATTCTCGGTTCGCTATACAAGGCACGCTCCCCATTCCAACCGATCGACCGACCCATTAGTCAAAGTGTGGGCGATCCGAATGACAGTGTTTTCCTTTTTAGACCCAACAACTGACGAATCGGCGGATCTGGTCGGGGATGTGTCCGAAACCGACGGGTATTCTTCCGTTCAAACGCGCGCTTTAATCGCAGTCCCAAGCGGTTCTTCCGGCGCCGCCTTCGACCCTGTTTTCAGCGACGCAAGCGCAGCTCAGACGAGCGGCCCTTCCTCGGGCTTGCGGCGCATCGCGACGGCGATCGAACTGCCGACGATCAACGCGATACCGAGCATCGATATTCCGCCGATCGTCTCGCCCCACACCAGGTAGCCGAACAGCGCGGCCCACACGATGCTCGTGTAGTTGTACGGCGCGAGCGCGCCGGCATCGGCATCGCGGAACGCCATCGTCATCAGCAACTGGCCCGCCGTCGCAAGCGCACCGAGCAGCGCCATGATCGCGAGCGCATCGAACGACGGTGTGCGCCACGCGAAGACCAGCGACGCGCCCATGACGGCCGTGCCGACCAGCGTGAAGTACAGCACGGTCGTGCCCGAATCGTCGCTGGCTTTGATGCGCTTGATCTGGATGATCGACAGCGCGCCGCACAACGCACTCGCGATCAGCAGCGCAGGCCCGAGCCAGCTCGCATGCGAGCCGTCAGGGCGCACCACGAGCAGCATGCCGGCGAAACCGACCGCCGCGGCCAGCGCGTCGCGCGGCTTGAGCGTTTCGTGCAACAGCAGCGGCGCCAGCACGACGACGAGCAAGGTCTCCGAATAGACGATCGCGACCGCCTCGCTAAGCGGCATATACGGCAGCCCCGCAAAGAACAGACCCGATGCGCCGAGCAGCGTCAGCGCGCGCAGGGTCTGCCCGCGCACGTCCAGTTGCCGCAAGCGCGTGGCGAGCGGCTTGCCGCGCAGGCACATCGCGACGGCCGGGAACAGACCGAACAGCATGCGGAAGAACGTGACCTCGTTGGCCGGATAGGCGAGCGCAAGCGATTTCGCGAGGGCGTCGACGAGCGCGAAGCAGAACATCGACACGAGGATCAGCGCGACACTGCGCAACGGTACGGCGCTCGGGCGGACGGCGGCGACGGGCGGCATGGACGGTTCGGTGAGCGTGGGTGATGGAAAACAGGATTATGCCCGCGCTCAAGCTGCCGGTGCTGCAGGTCGCGTACTACAACGATCCGACCTTCAGCATGCATCTGCTGTGGTCGAACCCGGCTGCGAAAAGCCCTGGTGTGTTGAAGATCGTGCCGTCGGATTCGCTGGTGACGTCGAGCTGATAGGAATGGTCGTGGCGGGCGGCGCGGTGGGGTTGAAACCGCGCCGCCGCGCCGGCTTTTAGCAAGCCGAGTGTTAATCCTTCAAACTAAAAACCCGTTTTAATGCCGCTTTAACCCGCACAAATTTCCCGATTATCCGCAAGCGGCAAGAAGTTACCGGTCTTGCCATCGAGCGCAAGCATTTCACCGCTTTCGATATTGAAGATCCAGCCGTGCAGCCGCAGCGTCTTGTTCACGAGTCCGACCGCCACCGACGGATGCGTGCGGATGTTGCTGAGCTGCGCGATCACGTTGTCCTTGACCAGCGCCTCGAGACGCTCCGCATCCGAGCCGTAGTGGCGCGACGCGTTGATCGCCTTCGCCGCATCCGCGTGACGCAGCCAGCTCGCGACCGCCGGCATGTGCTCCAGATTCGTGCAGCACGAGATCGCCGTCATCGCGCCGCAGTTCGAATGGCCGCAGATCACGATGTCGGTCACGCCGAGCACGGCAATCGCATATTCGACGGTCGCCGACACGCCGCCCGGCTCCGGACCGTACGACGGCACGATGTTGCCCGCATTGCGGATCACGAACAGCGACCCCGGTTCGGTCTGCGTCAGCAGTTCCGGCACCACGCGGCTGTCCGAACACGTCACGAAGAGCGTGCTGGGATTCTGCGCGGTCGACAAACGCTTGAAGAGCGCGCTTTGCTGTGGAAAGACCTCGCGTTGAAAGCGGATCAGACCTTCGATGATTTCCTGCACGATATTCTCCAGAGAATCGAAGAGACGGATTTAAAGTTGCCGCGACTATACCGCAGCCTTTCAATCGTCGCGCGAATCACCGTGCTAATCGTCGCACGCTCGTGCGGCGAATTGCCAGCGAAATAATGGGCGTGCTCGCACGCGCCATAAAAAAAGACCCGGCTGCCGGCAGCCGGGTCCAACTCTCTCGCTCACACGCGTTAAGCGGTGTGTGCGTCGATACTGTAGCCCGCGCCGACATCGCGGATATAGTCGCCGCGATGGAAGAGTCCTTTCCACCGCGGCACGAATCGCTTGACCCAATACAAGCAAGCGGGTCGCTCAATCGAAGTCGCGCGTCTCGAGCTCCACGGACCGTCCCCCGTTGCGTTCGAGCACCCGCCGCGTAGCATTTTCAATGCGGGCGCGGTTCGCCTCGAACGCTCCCACCAGATCGTGAGCAGACGGGGCGCCGTTGCCGAGGCTGCCATTGCCGAAATGGTCATTGAGCGCGTCGAGCGAAACGCTGCACCATACGTCCTTCCCGTCCACATTGGCCTCGTAGGCGACGCGCGCAGCAGCCACCACTTCCCGGCGTCCGGTGAATTCGATCCTCATGATTGTCCTCCGTGTGTCAAAGGGAAATCCGAATACGCAACGGTCGTGCCCAATCCGGCCGGCTCGCCGGCTGCCCGGGCGCGAGCGCGCATTCTCCGCAAGGTGCATACTCCTGACCGGCCGCCACGCGCGGCCGCGCCGATGCGTCGCAGCAAGGCCTCCTCCGGGCCGTCGACGCATTCAACATATCGATACTACGCCCTTCATGTCCCGCAATACTCAATCTTCACGCCCGCTCGTGATCGCCGCCGTGATGGCCTCGATGGCGATGGTCGCGATCGAAGCGACCATCGTGTCGACCGCGATGCCGCAGATCGTCTCGCAACTCGGCGACCTGCATTTATACAGTTGGGTGTTCTCGTCGTTCCTGCTGACGCAGACCGCGATGACCGTGGTGTTCGGCAAGCTCGCTGACCTCTATGGGCGCAAGCCCGTGATCCTCGCGGGCATCGCGATCTTCCTCGTCGGCTCGGTGCTCGCCGGCTTCGCGTGGTCGATGCCGGCGATGATCGTGTTCCGCCTGATCCAGGGGATCGGCGCGGGCGCGATCCAGCCGGTCACGCTGACCGTCGTCGCCGATCTGTACCCGGCGCGCGAACGCGGCAAGGTACAGGGTTATCTCGCGAGCGTGTGGGCGATTTCGGCGGTCGTGGGTCCGATGGTCGGCGGCTTCATCATTCACAACCTGTCGTGGGCGTGGATCTTCTGGATGAACGTGCCGATCGGGCTCGCGTCGGCGGCGGGCTTCATCGCGTTCCTGCGCGAATCGGAACGGCACGCGCGGCCGTCCATCGACTTCGCCGGCGCCGCGCTGTTCATGGCCGCGATCGCAGCGCTGATGATGGCGCTGACCTACGCCGGCGACGACGCGTTGGCGCCAGCCTCGTTCGCAGGCGGCGTCTTCGTGCTGTGCATGCTGCTGTTCGTGCTGCAGGAGCGTCGCGCGGCCGAACCGATGATCTCGTTCGCGCTATGGAGCCGCCGCCCGATCGCCGCATGCAACAGCGCGACGGTGCTGGCCGGCATGATCCTGATGGGCGCGACCACGTTCCTGCCTATGTACGTGCAGGGCGTGCTGCATCGTTCGCCCGTGGTGGCCGGCCTCGCGCTGACGATGATGATGGTCGGCTGGCCCGCCGGCGCGACGTTCGCGGCGAAGTCGTTTCACCGGCTCGGTCTGCGGCGCATCCTGATCTGCGGCAGCGCGTTCGTGCCGCTCGGCGCGGTGCTGCTGCTGTTGCTGTCGCCGGGCGCGTCGCCGCTCGTCGCCGGGTTCGCGTCGCTGATCATGGGCTTTGGCATGGGGACGTCGAGCGTCAGTTCGCTCGTGCTGATCCAGGAGATCGTCAGGATGGACGAACGCGGCAGCGCGACCGCGTCGAACCTGTTTTCGCGCAATCTCGGCAGCACGCTCGGCGCGACGCTATTCGGCGCGGTGCTGAACTTCGGGCTCAGTCATTCGCAGGGCGTCGCGACGGTCACGTCGGATCAGCTGAAGGCGCTGCTGCAGAACCGCGCCGCCGATCTCGGCGACAGCGATCTGGTCCGGCTCGTGCTGCACCAGTCGCTGCATCTGACCTTCGTGTCGATGTTCGTGATCGCGCTATTCGTGGTCGTGCTGCTCGCGCTGGTGCCAACGATCCGATTCGGCGACGACCAGCCGGCACCACTCAAGGCCTTGTCGCCGCTCGAGGACTGAGTCGCGCGGCATCGCGAACCACGTGCGTTCGCGAGCACCAGAGGTGAAGCCCCGTCGCGCGTGCGCGGCTCCAGCGCGTTGTTACCCGGATTTATGATCGACAATCCACGCGGCTTCCTGACGCCAGAAAGGCTTTCACGGCCCCGTCAACTGCCCTTCGCATACAGCGTCGAATCGGCGAACCCTTCGGCGGCCAGCACCTGGCCGACCAGAATCAGCGCGGTGCGCTCGATCGCGCCGCCCTGCACCTTCGCGACGATATCGTCGAGCGTGCCGGTGATCTTTTCCTCGTCGGGCCAGCTCGCGCGATAGATCACCGCGACCGGACACGCGCCGCCGTAATGCGGCCGCAACTCATCGACGATGCGCGCGAGATGCCGCACGCCGAGGTGAATCGCCAGCGTCGCGCGATGCCGCGCGAGATCGCCCAGTTGCTCGCCTTCGGGCATCGACGTTTTGCTCGCGTAGCGCGTGAGGATCAGCGTCTGCGACACGCCGGGCAGCGTCAACTCGCAGCCGAGCGCCGCCGCGCATGCGGCCGTCGCGGTCACGCCGGGCACGATTTCGTAAGGAATGGCCAGCTCGCGCAAACGGCGGATCTGCTCGCCGATCGCACCGTACAGCGACGGATCGCCCGAATGCACGCGCGCGACATGCTGGCCCTTCGCGTGCGCCGCCGCGAGCAGCGCGACGATCTGGTCGAGATCGAGCTCCGCGGTGTTGATCACCTGTTGCGCGCTATGACCTTCGAGCACCGCGGCCGGCACCAGCGACCCCGCATACAGGATCACCGGACAACTGCGCACGAGACGCTGCCCTTTGACCGTGATCAGTTCCGGGTCGCCCGGACCCGCGCCGATAAAAAACACTGTCATTCAGTACTCCAATTATTTGCTCACTTACCCGAATCCGCATTCGCCTGCTCGGGCAACGCATCGAGAAAATCGGCAACGCTGGCGAACTCGCGATCGACCTCGGGCAACACCGGCCGTCGCAGCATGATCACCGGCAAGCCGCGTTCGCGCGCGACCTCGAGCTTCGCCTCGGTCGCGCCGCCGCCGCTGTTCTTGCTGACGACAACGTCGAACGCCTGCAGCGCGAACAGCGCGCGTTCGCCGTCGAGCGTGAATGGTCCGCGCGCCGCGAGGACGCGCGAGCGCGCCGTGTCCGGATGCGAATCGAGCACGCGCACGGTCCAGAATTGATGCGGCGCAATCTCGTCGAGATGCGCGAGCGGTTCGCGCCCGAGCGTGAAAAGCGGCCGCCTGAACGGCGCGAGCGTGTCGATCAGTTCGTTCCAGTCATCGACCATGCGCCAGTCGTCGCCGGCTTGCGGCTGCCACGCTGGACGCCGCAGCGCCCAGCACGGCACCTTCGCCACGCGGCACGCGTCTACGGCATTCGCGCTGATCCGCGCCGCGTATGGATGCGTCGCGTCGATCACGAGGCCGATCGCTTCGCTCGCGAGGTAACGCGCCAGACCCGCGCTGCCGCCGAAACCGCCGACGCGCACCGCGCACTTCAAGTCGTCGGGGACCTTGCCGAGTCCCGCGAGACTGTACACATGCGCGGGGCCGAGTTGGCGCGCAATCTTCAGCGCGTCGCCGGTGCCGCCGAGCAGCAGGATGCGCGTCATCGCGCGACTCCGACGATGTTGCCCTGCCGGTCGATCGCGAAGATTTCGACGTTGACCTGCGGCGGCACGATATCGCGAGCAACGGCCAACGCGTGCTGACAGACGATATCGCCGAGCGGCACCTGCCTCGCGTGAGCGAGCGCGAGCGCCTGCTGGCTCGTGTTGGCCGCGCGCATCGCCGCTTGCAGCGCGGCGTCGGCGCCATGCGCGGCAGCCCAGCCGGCGAGTTGTTCGAGATCGATACTGGAGTTGCGGCTATGCAGATCGAGATGGCCGGCCGCGAGCTTGCTGAGCTTGCCGAAGCCGCCGCAAATGCTCAGTCGCTCGACCGGCGCGCGCTTCACATGCTTGAGCACCGCGCCGACAAAATCGCCCATTTCGATCAGCGCGATGTCGGGCAGGCCGTAGTGCGCGCGCATCGCGTCCTCGCTCGCGTTGCCGGTGCAGGCGGCCACATGCGTATAGCCGTTCGCGCGCGCGACGTCGATGCCCTGATGGATCGACGCGATATACGCCGAGCACGAAAACGGCCGCACGATGCCGGTGGTGCCGAGGATCGACAGTCCACCGACAATCCCGAGTCGCGGGTTCATCGTTTTCAGCGCGAGCGCTTCGCCGCCTTCGACGCCGACCGTCACTTCGAAGCCGCCGCCATACGCATGGCGCGCGGCGAGTTCGACGAGGTGCTGCGTGATCATCTGGCGCGGGACCGGATTGATCGCCGGTTCGCCGACCGGCAGCGTGAGCCCCGCGCGCGTGACCGTGCCGACGCCCGGCCCCGCGCGAAAGATCACACCGGGCCCGGGCACGAGGCGCACGCGCGCGAACACGAGCGCGCCGTGGGTCACGTCGGGATCGTCGCCGGCGTCCTTGATCGTGCCGGCTTCGGCGATCCGCTCGCCGTCCGTCGCGGCAAGCCGGCAGAACGTGAGCCGCATCGGCACATGCTGGCCCTTCGGCAACACGATCTCCGCGACCTCGCTAACCTCGCCCGCCAGCAGTAGACGAGCGGCCGCGAGCGACGTCGCGGTCGCGCAACTGCCGGTCGTATAGCCGCTGCGCAGCGGCGCCGGCTGCTCGGGAGTCTCGTCGCGCATCACGAATCGGCCGATGGTTTGGCGGGTTTGGTCACGTCGAGCAGTGTGATCGGCAACGCCTGGCGCCACGTATCGAAGCCGCCGAGCGGTTGCGCGTGAGCGAGCCCGATGCGCGTCAGCGTACCGCCATGCCGCTCGCGCCATGCGGCGAGCACCGCCTCGCCTTGCAGCGTCACCGCGTTCGCGACGAGCCGGCCGCCCTCGCGCAGTTGTGTCCAACAGGTGTCGAGGACGTCAGGCTCCGTCACCCCACCGCCGATGAACACCGCGTGCGGCGCCGGCAGTCCCCGCAACGCGTCGGGCGCGCGGCCGGCCACGAGTTGCAGCCCGGGCACGCCCAAAGCATCGCGATTCTGTTCGATGAAGCCCTGCCGCGCTTCGTTCGCTTCGATCGCGATCGCGCGACACGTGGGATGCGCGCGCATCCATTCGATTCCGATCGAACCGCTGCCCGCGCCGACGTCCCACAGCAACTCGCCGGGCGCGGGCGCGAGGCGCGCGAGCGTGATGACGCGCACGTCGCGCTTGGTCAACTGGCCGTCGTGGATAAAGGCGTCGTCGGGCAAACCGCAGGTCAGCGGCAGACGCGGCGCATGCGCCGACGCGCGGCACTCGAGCGCGATCAGATTGAGCGCGGCCATCTCGCCGGCCGGCCATTGATCCGCGCGGCCATCGACACGCCGTTCGCGTGCGCCGCCCAGATGTTCGAGCACGGTCATGGCAGTCGTGCCGAAACCGCGCGCATCGAGCGAGGCCGCCAGTGCCGCGGGCGTGCGCCCGTCCGCGCTCAGCACGAACAGGCGCGCGCCGTCACGCAGATGCGCATTCAGCGCGGCAAGCGGTCGGCCGACCAGCGAGACGGTCGCGACATCCTGCAACGGCCAGCCGAGCCGTGCGGCCGCGAGCGACAACGACGACGGCGCCGGCAGCACGCTCAGCTCGCCGGCCGGCAACTGCCGCGCGAGCGTCGCGCCGACGCCGAACAGCATCGGGTCGCCGCTCGCGAGCACGCACACCGCGTGCGGACGCTCGGCGAGCAACGGCGCGAGATCGAACGGACGCGGCCACGCGGCGCGGCGCGCGGCGAGCCGCGCGGGCAGCATCGCCAGATGGCGCTCGCCGCCGTACACGACCGACGCGCCCAGCAACGCACGCCGCGCGGGCCGCCCCAAACCGGCGAAGCCGTCGTCGCCAATGCCCACTACGGTCAGCCATGCCGGCATGCATCCATCCTCATCAGTTGCGTCGATTCTTTAGCGATTGCACCGGCTCACGCATGCGGCTTTGCGCAGGCTCGGAGCGCGGGTTGCGAAAGTCCGCATGATACCGCCGCCATGCGGCCCGCGGCTTCGCGACGGAGCGCCATGCCGCCGGGATCACCGGCATCGCGCGATGGCCGGCAAACAGGCGCTGCGGCCACAGCGTAAAGATATAATGGCCGCTTTCATTGCCCACGGTCGGCCCGAAGCGCTTTTCGGCCGCACCGTTCACGCCGGCCCTCGTCGGGCAGCATGCAGCGAGGCCGCAGCCATGCCGTCGCGCGACGCTAAACCCGGTGCCCCTTTGAATCGAGCTTCGCCTCCCACCGTTTCGTCCCACGCGGTCACGACACCGCGGTCCTCGGCATGTCCGGGGTTGCTGCGCATCGTCCCCGCGCGCGACGGCGGCATCTGCCGCATCAAACTGCCGGGCGGCGTGCTGAGCGCGGCGCAGGCACGCGCGATCGCCGATGCCAGCACGCGGCACGCGAACGGCGTCGCCGAGCTGACCAATCGCGCGAATCTGCAACTGCGCGGCGTGCGTAACGGACACGAAGCGGCGTTGAGCGCGGCGCTGATCGGCGCGGGGCTTGGACCGGCCGGCGCGCTCAGTTCCGCCGACGACGTCCGCAACGTGATGATCAGCCCCGCCGCCGGCCGCGATCCGCACGCGCTGATCGACACGACGCCGCTGTGCGCAGAACTGCTGACGCTGCTGCAAGGCGATGCGCGCTTGGTAGCGTTGTCGCCGAAATTCGCGCTGCTGCTCGACGGCGGCGAACAGCTTGCGCGGGTCGATCATCCGCATGACGTGTGGCTCGCGGCGTCGGCTGACGAAGAAGGCGTGCGCTTCGTGTTCGGCCTCGCGGGGTGCCCGGCTCCGGCAGGCGAGAACTCGAACCCGCGCGACCATCGCGATTCCAACGGCACGGGCGCGCTCGCGGCGGTGCCGGCGTCGCGCGTGCCCGCGCTCCTGCGCGCGTTGCTGCACACGTTCCTCGACCTCGCCGCAGCCGACGCGACCCGCATGCGCGACCTGCTCGCTACGCATTGCGCCGAAGCGCTGCTGCGGCACGCGCAGCGCTACGTCGATTTCCCGCTCGCGCGCGACGCATCGCTGAGCCATTGGCAACGACACATCGCCGCCGACCCATCGCTGCGGCTCGGCGCGCACGCCCAGCGCGGCGAAGGCACGTCGCATGTCGGCGGCCAACCACCGCTCGGCCGGATCGATGCGGCCACGCTGCGCGCCCTGGCTGCGCTCGCGCAAAAACACGGCAACGGCAGGTTGCACGCGACGCCATGGCAAAGCGTGCTGCTGCCCGACATCGCGACGACGGCGGTGCCCGCCGTGCTCGCGAAGCTGATCGAACACGGTCTCGCGTGCGATCCCGCGCAGGCCATCACGCACGTGATCGCCTGCGCCGGTTCGGCCGGCTGCGCGAAGGGCCTCGCCGACACCAAGACCGACGCGCTGCAACTCGCCGAGCGCTTACCCGCCGGCGTCGACGTGCATCTGACGGGCTGTCCGCGCTCCTGCGCGGCCGCCCATCGCGCGCCCTACACGCTGCTCGCCGCCGCGCCCGGCCTCTACGACCTTTATCGACGCGACGGCCGCCCCGGCTTTGGCCAATGCGTTGCACCCCAACTGACGATCGACGAGGCCGCCGCGCTGCTCGCGCGCCTCGCCCGGAGTACTCCACATGCTTGATTACATTCGCGACGGTCAGGAGATCTATCGCCAATCGTTCGCGACGATCCGCGCGGAGGCCGACCTCGCGCGCATCCCCGCCGACCTCGAAAAGCTCGCGGTGCGCGTGATCCACGCGTGCGGCATGGTCGACGTGATCGACGACCTCGCGTTCTGCGACGGCGCCGGCAGCGCGGGCCGCCGCGCGCTCGCGCAAGGCGCGCCGATCCTGTGCGATGCGGGCATGGTCGCGCAAGGCATCACGCGCGCGCGGCTGGCCGCGAACAACGAAGTGATCTGCACGCTCACGCACCCGGACGTGCCCGCGCTCGCGCGCGAAATCGGCAACACGCGCTCGGCCGCCGCGCTCGAATTGTGGCGCCCGCATCTGGCGGGCAGCGTCGTCGTGATCGGCAATGCGCCGACCGCGCTGTTTCATCTGCTCGACATGCTCGATGCCGGCGCGCAGAAGCCGGCGCTGATTCTCGGCTTTCCGGTCGGCTTCGTCGGCGCGGCGGAATCGAAAGCGGCACTCGCGCAAAACAGCCGCGGCGTCCCCTATGTGGTCGTGCACGGACGGCGCGGCGGCAGCGCGATGGCCGCTGCCGCGGTCAACGCGCTTGCGACGGAGGTCGAATAAATGGCGAGCCAGCTAACGAGTCGCGGACGGCTGTACGGCATCGGCGTCGGTCCCGGTGACCCGGAATTGCTGACGTTGAAGGCGCTGCGGCTGCTCAAAGCGGCGCCGGTGGTCGCGTATTTCGTCGCGAAGGGCAAGAAGGGCAACGCGTTCGGCATCATCGAGGCATATCTGCACGACGCGCAGCAGCATCTGCCGCTCGTCTATCCGGTCACCACCGAAGCACTCGAACCGCCGCTGTCGTACGAAGCGATCATCGCGGACTTCTATGACACCGCCGCCGAAATCGTCGCGGGCCATCTCGACGCGGGCCGCGACGTCGCGGTGGTCTGCGAAGGCGATCCGTTCTTCTATGGCTCGTACATGTATCTGCACGACCGGCTCGCGGCGCGCTACGACAGTGAGGTAGTGCCCGGCGTGTGCTCGATGCTCGGCGGCGCGGCGGTGCTCGGCGCGCCGCTCGTGTATCGCAATCAGAGCTTGTCGGTGCTGTCGGGCGTGCTGCCCGAAGATGAATTGCGCCGCCGTCTGGCCGACGCCGACGCGGCGGTCATCATGAAACTCGGCCGCAATTTCGACAAGGTACGGCGCGTGCTCGACGAACTCGGACTCGCGCAGCGCGCGCTGTACGTCGAACGCGCGACGATGCGAAATCAGCGCATCGTGCCGCTCGCGGAAGTCGATCCGATGGCGTCGCCGTATTTCTCACTGCTGGTCGTGCCGGGGCAAAAATGGCAAGGATGAACGCGCCCGCCATCGTGATTCTCGGTACGGGCGCGCTTGCGACCGCGCGGCGGATTCAGGCGTCGTATGTCGAGCGTGGCGCGCATGCCGCGGCCGGCGTTGCCACGGACTGCCAGGTCCATGCGCTGCAGGGGCGCGTCGACGCCGACGTCTCGTACAGCGAACTCGGCGCGCATCTGCGCGAGCTGTATGCGCGCGGCACGCCGATCGTCGCGCTGTGCGCGGCCGGCATCGTGATTCGCTGCCTCGCGCCGCTGCTGTCGAACAAAGGCGCCGAGCCGCCGGTGCTCGCGGTCGCCGAGGACGGCAGCGCGGTCGTGCCGCTGCTCGGCGGCCTCGCGGGCGTCAACGTGATGGCGCGCGACATCGCCGCGGCGTTGGCCGTACAGCCCGCGATCACGACGAGCGGCGAGCTGCGCTTCGGCACCTGCGTGCTCAATCCGCCCGATGGCTATGCGCTCGCCGACCTGGGTCAGGGCAAGCGCTTCGTGTCGGATCTGCTCGCGGGCGAAAGCACGCGCATCGAAGGCGACGCGCCGTGGCTCGACGACGCGCAACTGCCGCGCTCGGCGTCGGCGCGTCTCGCGATTCGCGTGACGCCGCGCGCGTGGGATGGGCGTGAAGACGAGCTCGTGATTCATCCGCGCAGTGTGGTGGCGGCTGTCGCCAGCGACGATGCCGATGCCGCCGACGCGATCGTCGCACGCGTGCGCGCGGCACTGAACGCGCAGGGTCTCGCGATGCTTTCGCTTGCGGCCTTGCTCGCGCCATCGACGAGCATGGCCGACCCGGCGCTTGCGCAAGCGGCAAGGCTTCTCGAGGTGCCGCTGCGCTTCGCCGATGCCAGCGCCGAACCGGGCGAATCAAGTGCCGCAAGGTTGCTGCATACCGCGCTACGCGTCCCCCACGAAACGCTGCACGACGACGCACACCCCGGGGTCGCGCTCGCCCTCTCCCCGCTCGCCATCGACCCCGCGACGCTCGGCCGTGCCCGCGGCCGTCTGACCGTGATCGGCCTCGGTCCCGGCCGGGCCGAGCTGATGGTCCCGGCCGCGCGCACCGCGTTGAACGAAGCGACCGACATCCTTGGCTACGACACCTACGTGAAAATGGCCGGCCCGCTGCGCGCCGGTCAGCGCGTGCACGGCACCGACAATCGCGAGGAAATGCAGCGCGCGCGGCACGCGTTCGGGCTCGCGAGCGAAGGCCGCTCGGTCGTGATGGTGTCCTCGGGCGACCCCGGCGTGTTCGCGATGGCGGCCGCCGTGCTCGAAGCGCTCGAAGCTTCCCGGAACGACGCGTGGGCGGCCGTCGAACTATCGATCGTGCCGGGCGTGTCGGCCGCGCTCGCGACCGCCGCGCAGGCCGGCGCGCCGCTCGGCCACGACTTCTGCATGCTGTCGCTGTCCGACAACCTGAAGCCGTGGACGATCATCGAAACCCGCCTGCGCCATGCGGCGCAAGCCGATCTCGTGATGGCGTTCTACAACCCGATTTCGCGCGCGCGTCCCTGGCAACTCGACAAGGCACTCGACATCGTGCGGGAGTATCGCGTGCCATCGACCCAGGTGGTGCTGGGTCGCGATATCGGCCGGCCCGGCGGCACGCTGCGCACGCTGACGCTCGGCGAGCTTCGCTCGGCCGATGTGGATATGCGCACGATGGTGATCGTCGGGTCGTCGCTGACGAGAAGATTCGCTTGCGGTCATCACGGCGCGCAGTGGGTGTACACGCCGCGGTGGTACGAGTAAGCGGACCGGACCGGGTGGTACCGGCCCGCCCCGCTCACGCCACCTTCAGATCCTGCACCGCCCGCTGCCTGACGCCCAGGTCGTCCCACAACTCCGGATGGCACGTGAACACCAGAATCTGATGCCGCGTCGCCGCGTCGATCAACGCGCGTTTGAGCGCGTCGCGGCGCGCGGCATCGGTGTGTACCGCGGCATCGTCGAGCATCAGCAGAGTCGGCCGGCCTGAGGCCTGCAAGAGATCCGCGTACGCGAGCCGCGTCAGGATGCCGAGCTGTTCGCGCGTGCCGAAGCTGAGCGCATCGAGCAGTTCCGCGCGGCCGTCGCGATCGAGCATCGCCGGAATCAGATCGTCGCCGAGCGCGAGGCTCGACTGCGGAAAAAGCCGCTTCAGGTAGTGACCGACCCGCTCGGTCAACGGCGCACGCAGTTGGGCGAGCGCGGCATCGCGTTCGTCGACCAGCACTTCGTCGAGCAGACTCAGCGCGCTCGCGCGCAGGCGCAGTTCGTCCTTGCGACGCGTGGCCTGCTCGACCTGGGCTTCGAGCGCGGCAAGCCGTTCGCCGAGGCCCGATGCGCCCATCGTTTCGAGCTGGCTACGCAGCTCCGCGATCCGCAGTTGACGTTCGTGCTGCTCGTTGCGCGCGAGGTCCGCCGATGCGCGATAGCGCTTCGCCTCCGCCACGGGGTCGTCCAGACGCGCCGCATCGAGTTCGCGCTCGCGCTCGCCGCGCTGGTTCTTCAGCGCATCGACCTTGATGCGTTGCTCGACGATATGCGCCTGCCATTGCGCGCGGTTGCGCCGAAACGCCTCGTCGTGCAGCTGCGCTTCTTTGCGCTGCAACTGCGCCGTGAGCGAATCGGCCTTCGCAACGCCGCTGGATTGCGCACCCGCCGCCTGCGCGAGCACCTTGCGCGCGATCTCCAACGCGTCGCGCGCGATGTCGGCGTTGCGGCGCGCGTCGTCGAGCGGTGGCGCCGCGGACACGTCGGGCAGACTGGCAAGCCGCTCGCTCGACGCCTGCAAGCGCGCCGCCGTCGATGCCAGCGCCGCGCGCAACGCATCGATGCCTTGCGGCGCATGGACCTCGAGAATCCTCGCCTGGCTCTTTTGTTGCGCGACCAGCGTTTTCCATTGCTCGTGACGCGCCTGCGCATCGCCCACCGACGCGACGCCGAGCGAGCGCAGCAACTGCGCGTGCTTCGCCTCGAGCGACGCCAGCTCCGACAACCGCGCCGACAGATCGGACACGCCCGGAATCACGCGCAATTCGCCGAGCTTGCCGAGGCCGATGCGCTTTTCATCGTCGACATGCAGCACGCCCGTGCCGCTGATCGTCTGATCGCCGACGCTCAACTCGCCATTCAAGCTGTACTCGATGCGCGTCATCGCCGCTTCGGTCCGCGCGCGCAACACGGTCAGTTCGCCGTCGAGCGCGACGAGGCGCTTGAACTGCGCGTCGTCGAGTTCGAGCGCCGCCGCCTCGCGCGCGGCCTGCAACACCGCCGCGTTCGCCTTGTCCGCCTCGCCGATCGACGCTTCGAGCCGCTGGCCCTCCGCCCGATAGAAATCGACCTGGCTGCGCAGATCGGCGGCGGTCACGGCCGCGTTCGCGAGTTCGAGCGCGCGGTTCGCCTCGGCCGATGCCTGCTCGAATTGCGCCACACGGCTTTGCGCCTGTACATGCGCGGTTTGCGCGGCCGCGACCTCGACGCGCACCGCGTCGAGCTGCTCGCGTTCGCGCGCGATGGCCGCCTCCAGTTCGAGCGCGCCCTGCTCCTGCTGCACCGACAACGCGAGTTCGGCCTCGCCGATCTTCAGCGACTGCGCGAGCCCTTCGAGACCGCGTTCGAGTCGTTCGACCGCCGCGGCACGTTGCTGCGCGAGCGCGGCCTTCTGCTCGTGAAGTTCCCACGGACGCCTGCGCTCGGCGTCGTCGAAGGCCTGCTGTTGGGCGGCGAGGCGCGCGATGTTGTCGTCGAACTGCTGGCGCTGCTGTTGCAGCTCGTCGCGGCTCGCGATCAGCGAGGCGAGCTTCTGCTCCGCCTCGGCGAGCGGCCCGGTCGACTTCTGCGTGCGCGCGGTCAGCAGTTGCCGCAGTTCGCGCTGCACGGCCGCGATCAGCGCGTCCTCGCCGCCCGCTTCGCGGCCGCCCGACAGTTGCGTGAGCGCGTCGCGCAGATACTGCGCCGCGTGCCCGGTCGAATCGCGCATCTCCTGCGTGCCGCCTTGCTGCACCCACAACAGACCCGGCACGCCGGCGTTCTCGGCTTTCATCGGACCGCGCGCCGCGCGCGAGAAGCCGAGCAGCGCGGCGAGCTTGTCTTCGGCTTCGTCCTCGCTATACACGGCCTGGCCGATCCTCAGCTCGCAACGCTGACGCGACACGAACTGCTTCGACAGACGGCACGCCACACCATCGAGCTCGAAGCTGACCTCGACCGACGGCTGCCCGCTCGCGAGCCCCCACGGCAACAGGTCTTTCAGATGCGACGCCTTGTAGCGTTCGAGGAACACCGTGCGCACCGCCTCGGCAATCGTGCTTTTGCCGGCCTCGTTCGGGCCGATGAACAGATTGAGACCGGGCTGCAGATCGTCGATCACGATCTGCCCGCCGAACTGCCTGAATTCCTGAATCGCGATACGTTGCAGCTTCATGCGGGGGCTCCTTCACGCGGCGCTTCAGGTTGCTGCCGCTCGCGCGTCTGCGCGGGTGGTGCGGCCTGCGAATCGCGTTGCCGCTGGTCGCGCTGAAAACGCGCCAGCAGCAGCAACGCCTCGGCCGCGCGCCGCGCCTCTTGCGGATCGGCCTGCGCGTCTTCCTGCAGGCCGCGCAGCCGCGCCACCACCTTCGCGAGATAGCCGCTTTGCGCGCCGAGTTCGGCGAGATCGTCGGCGGTCGGCAGCACGTGCAGACTGCCCAGATCGGCACGCAACGCGCGCATGCGCGCGCGCGCCTGTTCGACCGCGACATGCAGCGCCTCGGCATCGGCGAGCGCCGCGGCGCCGCCGACCTCGATGCGCAGCACGTCATTCGCGCCGAGTTCGGCGAGGCGGGTTTTCAATGCATCGACATCGGTCGGCACCGAAATCGTCTCGTCCCAGCGATGCCACCGGTATTGCCCGACCCGCACCGCGTCGACCTGCGGCACCGCGCCGGGATCGCTGACGGTAACGTCGAGCACGAAGCCCGGCTCGTTCGCGCGGAAACGGTCCTGCTCGTGCGTGCCCGCGTACCACGTGCGTTCATCGACGCGCAGATGGCCGTGCCAGTCGCCGAGCGCCAGATAGTCGAGCCGCGCACTGGCGGCGCGCGTCGGCGCGATCGGATTCGACGAATCGATGCCGTCTTGCAGAATGCCGCCGACGCTGCCATGCGCGAGCCCCACGCGGTGATAGCCGGGCGGAGTATCGGTGGAATCGAAGAACGCGGTGGTGTCGTCGTAGGTGATGCGCTGCGTGAGCGGCGCGCACAGCAGCGCGCAACGGCACGCGTCGAGCAGCACGACGCCGGCTTCGAGCACGAGGCGCACGTTCGGCGGCACGCAATCGAGCCGCTGCGCGCGGGTCCACACGCTTTCGACGAGCGCCGCGTCGTGATTGCCCGGCAGCATGATCCACGCTCCGGAAAACGCTTGCAGCGCGGCGAACAAACGTCGGATCACGGTATCCGACACCGTCTGCAAATCGAACACGTCGCCCGCGACGAGCACCGCGTCGACGTTGCGCGCGGCCGCTTCTTCGGCGATGCGGCGCACCGTGTCGAAGCGCGCCTGGGCGAGATGCGTGGCCTCGTCCGGTTCGAACTGACCGAATTGCGTGCCGATCTGCCAGTCCGCGGTGTGCAGAAACCTGATCACTGTGCCTCCATTGCGATTGCGTTGCGTCCTCTTGCGTTGATTTCGCCGAGGAGCCCAATCGCGAATGTTACCTTGCCGAAGCGACGGCGCGTATTGCGCGCGCGCGTATCCAGGCTGGACGCGCGCGCGGGCCGTACCGCATCATTGCAACCGAACCGGCGGAGCCCGCCGACTTTACAGCCCCGCCCGACACGATCAACCGCGCCCGATGGACAAGACCACCGAACTGAAGAAGGCCAAGCGCACGCCTTTACTGCTGCTGCTCGCGGCCGCCTGCGTTTTCGTCGTCGCCGCATTCCTGCCGCGCGGCCTGTGGGTCGACGGCATCAAGGCCGTCGCCGAGGCCGCGATGGTCGGCGCGCTCGCCGACTGGTTCGCGGTCGCGGCGCTGTTTCGCCGCGTGCCGATTCCGCTCGTGTCCGCGCACACCGCGATCATCCCGCGCAACAAGCACAAGATCGCCGACAACCTCGCGCACTTCGTGCAGGACAAGTTTCTCGACGTGCCGTCGCTGGTCGGTCTGATCCGCCGGCATGATCCGGCGCAAACCATCACCGCGTGGCTCAGCGAATCGGCCAACTCCGCGCGCCTCGGCGACTACGTGGTGCGGCTCACCGGCGGCATCCTCGACGTGGCCGACGACGCGCGCATTCAGAACTTCATCAGGGACGGGTTGCGCGACGTGCTCGCGAAGGTCGATCTGTCGCAATCGCTCGGTGCGATTCTCGACACGCTGACGCGCGACGGCCGCCATCAGGAACTGCTCGACACCGCGATCGATCAGGTGATCGCGGTGCTGCGCGAGGCGCCGGCGCGCGAATTCATTGCCGCGCGCATCGTCGATTGGGTGAAAAGCGAGTATCCGACGATGGAGAAGTTTCTGCCGTCGGTATGGCTCGGCGACAAGGGGGCGGAGGCGATCGCGAGCGCCGCGAACCGTATGCTCGAACAGATCGCGGAGAACCCCACGCACGAGCTGCGCGACAAGTTCGACCACGCGGTGCAGAAGCTGATCGTGCGGCTGAAGACCGATCCCGTGTTCCTGCAGCAAGGCGAAGCACTGAAGCGCTATCTGGTCGAAGGCGAGGCTTTCGGCAGCTACGTGAAGGACATGTGGGGCGAGTTGCGCGCGTGGCTCAAGCGCGATCTGCAAAGCGCCGATTCGGCACTGCATGCGCGTGTCGCCGCGATGGGCGCGTGGGTCGGCCGCGAACTCGCGCGCGATCCAGCGCTGCGGCAATCGCTGAACGATCACCTCGAGGAAGCGGCGCGCGCGATGGCGCCGGACTTCGCGCGGTTCCTCACGCGCCATATCAGCGATACGGTGAAGAACTGGCCCGCGCACGAGATGTCGCACCAGGTCGAGATGAATATCGGCAAGGACCTGCAGTACATCCGCATCAATGGGACGATCGTCGGCGGATTTATCGGCTTGTTGCTGTACGTGAGTTCGCTGTTGCTGGAGATGCTGCGGGTGCATGTCGGCTGACGACTCGAGCGCATTGTGCGACTCAACGCGCAGCCACGCGTGAGCCCCCTCCCGCCAAACCACCTACAATTCGGGCATCTGTCTTGCTGACGACCAGTGCTCCGCTCGGTCGTCAACGCGTCCCAACCGGAATTCTGCTTACATGAAAATATCGCTACCGCCGCCGCAAGGGCGGCCCAACCGCGTTTACCCGCCGGGCACGCCGGGCCTGCATGGCCTCGTGTCGCTGATCACCGGCGTGGTGGTCGTGTGCGGGCTGTACTTCGGGCGGGAGGTACTGATTCCGATCACGTTGTCGGTGCTGCTGAGCTTCCTGCTCGCGCCGCTCGTGCAGATGCTGCGGCGTCTGCACATGGGCCAGTTGCCGTCGATCTTCATCGCGGTGCTGTTCGCTCTCGCCTCGCTGCTCGCGGTCGGCGCGCTGATCGGCGCGCAGCTCGTGCAGCTCGCGGACGCGCTGCCGCAGTACCAGGAAGCGATCGAGCAGAAGATCGAAACCGTGCAGGAAAAGACCGTGGGCCGCGCCGACGCCCTGATGAGCAGCGCTGCCAGCGCGCTGCAGCGCGTGGCGCCATCGCGCCCCGCGCCGCCACGCCCGACCGGCCGGGCCGCGCGCAACGCGCCGCAGGTGCCGCAACAGGTCGAGGTGCACGAGCCCGCGCCGACGCCGGTGCAACTCGCGCAGCGCGCGCTGACGCCGGCCATCGCGCCGATCGAGACGACCTTCATCGTGCTCGTCGTGACCATCTTCATCCTGTTGCAGCGCGAGGATTTGCGCGACCGTCTGATCAGCCTGTTCGGTTCGCGCGACCTGCACCGCACGACTACCGCGATCAACGACGCCGCCGGGCGCCTGTCACGCTATTTCGTCGCGCAGCTCGGCGTGAATCTGAGCGCGGGCGGCATCATCGCGATCGGGCTCGCGATCATCGGCGTACCGGGGGCGCTGCTGTTCGGCGTGATCGCCGCGCTGCTGCGCTTCGTGCCGTACATCGGCATCTGGATCGCGGCGATCCTCGCATTCTTTCTCGCGGCCGCGATCCAGCCGCAATGGACGATGGCGGTCCTCACGCTGATCCTGTTCATCGTCGTCGACGTGGTCGCCGGGCAGGTCGCCGAGCCGCTGCTGTACGGTCATCGCTCGGGCCTGTCGCCCCTCGCGGTGGTGGTCGCGGCGATTTTCTGGAGCTGGCTGTGGGGGCCGATCGGCCTCGTGCTGTCGACGCCGCTCACGCTGTGCGTCGTCACGCTCGGGCGCTACGCGGACCGGCTGAACTTCCTGACCGTGCTGCTCGGCGATCAGCCCGCGCTGACGCCCGCGCAGAACTTCTATCAGCGCCTGCTCGCCGACGATCCGCACGAGGCGATCGTGCAGGCCGAACGGCTGCTGCGCGAGATGTCGCTGATCGACTACTACGACAAGGTCGCGCTCGAAGGCCTGCGGCTCGCGCGCAACGACGCGCAGCGCGACGTGCTGATGCCCGACCAGTTGCAGCGGATCAACGACGCGCTCGTCGATATCGTCGAGAACCTCGATATCGCCGAAGGGCTGCGCGATTCGCTGTCGCCTGCCGAACCGGCGGACGCCGGTAACGCGCTGCTTGCCGGGACGCCGGATCTGGCGTCGCCGGGCGCGGGTGCCACGCAGCGATACCGCAGCGATCTGCTCACGCGCTCGCAACCGCCGGACGGAGCGGGCAAGGCCGCGGTGTTGTGCGTGCCCGGCCGCGGCGCGTTCGACGAAGTGACGACCGCGATCGCCGTGCAACTGCTGAACCGCCAGGGCTTCGCGCCGCTGATGGCGACGCACTCGGGCTATCGCAGCGCGCGCGCCGACGAGCCGAGCTTCAAGGACGCGTCGATCATCTGCATCGTGTCGCTCGACGCGCCCGAGTCGCCGCTGTACCTGCGCAACATGCTGCGGCGCACGCGCGAATGGCGGCCACGCGCGACGCTGGTGGTCGGCGTCGGCGTCGGCGTCGACGACGCGCCGGACGGCAGCGTCGAACTCGATGCGGGCGGGGAACTGCATGCGTCGCCGACGTTCCGCGCGATGATCGAGGCATGTCACGCGGCGACGGCTGGGCAGCCCATGCGGCAGCCGTCGCAGACGGCCAGCGCCGGCTGAGGCTGGGTGGGCTGACGCCGTGACCGCAGTGCTGAAAATCTGCGTCGTGATCGCCATTTGGCGGTCACTGCGCTCGACGCTGATAACCGCTCTTCAATGCGTCCACTACAAGCTCGACCGCCCGGGATGATTTGCGGCGACCAGGGTAATAGACGTGATGTCCGACGAACGTGGGACACCAGTCTTCCAGCACCCAATTCAGGCGCCCAGCCCGGACATGCGCCTCAGCCAGGTCTTTGGGCACGTACGCGAGCCCAAACCCGCCAAGCGCTGCGTCCATCATCTGGTAGACACTATTGAAGGTGAGCTGCCCTTCGACCCGCACCTGCAGTTCTCGCCGCCCCTTCCGTAGCTCCCACGGGAGCAGTGAATCTCGCGTTGGCAATCGAAGATTGATGCAGTTGTGCAGCGTTAGATCCTGCGGCGTCTTCGCCGGTGCGGTCGATTGCAGGTAGCCTGGAGAGCCCGCGATTGCCATCGTCATATCAGGCGCGATTCGCACCGCGATCATGTCTTTGGCCACCTGGTCGCCTAGCCGCACGCCGATGTCGTACCGATCCGCGACGATGTCGGCTAACCCGTAGTCATTGAGCAATTCAATCTTCAGATCCGGATACTGGCGCAGCAACGGTTGCAGACGCGGCCAAACGTACGAGTTTGCCGCGTAGTCGGTGGTCGTGATCCGGACAGTTCCGCCTGGGCGGCTCGTCATCGCGCGCAAAGAATCGACCTCCGCTTCGATTTCCTGAAAGCGCGGTGCAATCGCCGCCAGTAGCCGTTCGCCTGCCTCCGTCAACGAGACACTCCGGGTAGTGCGCATCAGTAACTGAAGGCCCATCCGCTTTTCAAGGCCGGCAACCGTCCGGCTCAAGGCCGACTGCGAGACTCCCAGTTGCGCGGCCGCCCGCGTGAAGTTGCGCTCACGCGCGACGTTCATGAAGCCGACCAGATCGTTGAAATCCTCTTTCAATTAATGCTCCACAGCATAAGGGCATCCCGATATTGCCATCTAGTCGCATCAATTACCAGGAGTTAGATTAGCTGCAGTGGCATATCGCCCTGACGATACCGACGAGGAACAGTCTTGGAACTGAAACGAGCGGGCTCCCAGCCCTCGAAGAAAGGCCCTGAAGAATGGTTTACGGGAACGGTGCGGCTCGACCCGCTGAACGCTCCGCCTCCGCCGACACGCGTTTCGTGCGCGAGCGTCACTTTTGAGCCGGGAGCGCGGACTAACTGGCATACCCACCCGCTCGGCCAGACTTTGATCGTTACGGCCGGCTGTGGCTGGACCCAGTGCGAAGGCGAGCCGCGCGTCGAAATCCGGGCTGGTGACGTGATCTGGTGCCCGCCTGGCCACACGCATTGGCATGGCGCAACTTCGACGACCGCGATGACACATATCGCCATTCAGGAAGCGCTCGACGGCAAGAACGTCGAATGGCTGGAGAAGGTCACGGACGAGCAGTACCTCGGCAGCAGCGAGCAGGTGTAATGCGGTTCTTCTCTGCCTGTACCTCAATGGAAAGGACTGGAAACATGCAAGATCCATTGTCACAAGTTGATCTCACTCTCGTTTCTCCGGCATTCGCGCGTTATACGAGCCAGACCGTGCTCGGCGGCCTCTGGAAGAGGCCGCGACTGTCACCGCGAGACCGGAGCATCGTGACGCTGTCGGTGCTCATCGCCCGCAACCAGACCATCGAGATGCCGTTCTATCTCCGGTTAGCGCTGGATAGCGGTGTGAAGCCTGCCGAGATTTCGGAAATGATCACGCACCTCGCCTTCTATTCCGGCTGGGGAAACGCGACCGCAGCCGCTGTCGTCACGAAGCGTATCTTCGATGAACGTGACATCGGTATCGATCAGGTCCCTCGGGCCGAGGTCGAGCCGCTACCACTGAACGAAGTCGCAGAGCAGCAGCGTGCGCAGGCGGTCGAGCAAAGCTTCGGCTCGGTCGCTCCCGGCGTTGTTCAGTACACGACCGATGTGCTGTTCCGCGACCTTTGGCTGCGTCCAGGACTCGCTCCACGCGACCGGAGCCTGGTCACGGTGAGCGCCCTGGTTGCCAGCGGTCAGGTCGCGCAGATTCCGTATCACCTCGGCCGTGCCATGGACAACGGTCTGACGAAGGACGAGGCGTCCGAAATGCTGACGCAGCTCGCCTTTTACGCAGGCTGGCCGAACGTCTTTTCGGCGATGCCCGTGTTCAAGGATGTATTCGCGAAGCGAGCGGCATAAACGTCGATGCCGGATCGTCCACCGGTTGGGAAGCCGCGTTTTTCCGACCGAGGTGGAAGCTCGTCGGCCCGGATGCTGCACTGGCAACGCGGAAGCTCGAACAAACATCAGTTAGGGACCGCGTCTTCACCTCATACCGGTTCTCGAACATATTCGCAGACATGCTGATTCTGCTTTCGCATCGACCTGAAATCACCCCTTTTCAGTTTGCGCCAGCCACTGGTCCAGGCTCACGCGGCCGATCCGCGCCTCGCCGAGCGGTACGAGCGACTGTTCCTCGACGCGGCCGCCGTAATAGCGCGCACCCTGATCCGTCACAACGGGGCGCGGGTCGCTGACGGACTTCAGATAACGTCTGATGATGGCGGCAAACGGTTCCCGGTCCGGGCCCGCGATATCGACTGTGCCGTTCAGTGGCGTGGCGAGAGCGACCTGCGCGAGGATCGCTGCGACGTCGTCCGCGGCTATCGGCTGGAACAGTCCGTCCCCAACGCGCACCGTCCCGCCTTCTGTGCCGGAATCAGCAATCGCGCCGATGAATTCCATGAACTGGGTCGCGCGCACGATCGTATAGGGCACGCCCGCCGCTTCAATCGCCTCTTCCTGCGCGACCTTGGCAACGAAATACGCATTTTCCGGCGTGCGGTCGCAGCCGACGATGGAAAGCGCGACGTGATGGCGTACCCCTGCAGCCACTTCGGCTTTGCCGAGGTTGCGCGTCGAGGTGCGGAAAAAGTCGAGCACCGCCTGAGGCTCCCAGGAAGGGGCGTTCGCCACATCCACTACGACGTCCGCGCCCGCTAGCGCGTTGCTCAGACCTTCCCCCGTCACGGCGTTCACACCGGTACGCGGCGACGCAGCAAGTGCCTCATGACCCGCCTCGCCGAGCAGCGTGACGAGGCGCGAGCCGATCAGGCCGGAACCACCGATTACGACGATCTTCATGGCACATTCTCCAGATGAGAGTCAGTTGACACGGGCAGGCGGCTGGCGGCCGTTGCATCGCGGGAAAGAACTCGCCGCCGTCGCATCGTGTGAGGCTATTGTGAGAAGATCATGAACTATCGAAAAGTGCCAAGAATTGTCGATCGGACCAGGACATCCTGATTCCGGTCTGCTTGCCGGCAAGACCGTGATGACCGTATCGCCTACCGCATTCACCGTCGATATCGATCGGCAGCTCCAGTTGCCGATCTACCTGCAGATCTGCGCGCGCTTCAGAACCGCGATCGCCGCAGGGCATCTGCGTGCAGGCGATCGCGTGCCCGCGCTGCGCAGCCTCGCTACGCAACTGAACACGGCGCGCGGCACGGTTGAACTGGCGTATACGGTCCTCGTCGACGAAGGCTACCTCCAGATGCACGGTGCGGCTGGCACGTTCGTGTCGCCCTCGCTGCCCGCTTCAGTGACGCGCTCGCGTACGCAAAGCACAAAGAGTTCGAACGGCACGCAGAGCGTTAAAGCGGCTGCCGCAGCTCAGACGCCAGCCGAATCGCACGGCGCTCGACCGGCGCCGCGCCAGCTTGCGATTGCCGCCGCCATGAGCGGCGAGCCCCGGCCGTTGCAACCCGGGCTGCCCGCGCTTGACGCGTTTCCGCTCAAGGTTTGGAATCGTCTCGTTTCGCATCGCGCGCGCAGCGGCGAGCGCGCGATGCTCGCGTACCCGGATCCTGCCGGCTACCGGCCGCTTCGCGAACACATCGCCACGTATCTTGGGCTGTCGCGCGGGGTGACCTGCCTGCCGGACCAGGTGTTCGTGACGGGCGGCTACCGTGCGACGCTCGAGCTCGTGTTGCGCAGTCTCGCCCGCCCGAACGACAGCGTGTGGTACGAAGATCCGGGCTATCTGCTCGCGCGCGGTTTTCTCGCCGAAACCGGCGTGCAGCTCGTCGCAGTGCCGGTGGACGAAGAAGGGATCGACGTCGAACACGGCACACGGCTGGATCCGCAGGCGCGCTTCGCGCTGGTCACGCCGTCGCACCAGAGCCCGCTCGGGCACACGTTATCGCTCCGCCGACGCATGGCGTTGCTGGGCTGGGCAGAGCAAGCGTCCAGCTGGATCGTCGAAGACGATTACGACAGCGAGTTCCGCTATCTGGGCCGGCCATTGCCGGCATTGAAGAGCCTCGATCGTCGCGATCACGTGATCTACTGCGGCACCTTCAGCAAGGTGATGTTTCCCGGCTTGCGGCTCGCGTATGCGGTGGTGCCGGAGCGGGCCGTCGAGCGCGTCGGGCGGGTGGCGCGCAGCATGAACGCCGGATCGCCAACCGTGTTGCAGGCCGCTTTGGCCGACTTCATCGAGCGGGGGCATTTTGCGCGACATCTGAAGCGCATGCGTGCGTTATACGCCGAGCGGCGCGTGCTGATCGTGCGCGCGTTGGAGCAGGCGTTCGGCGAACGGCTGATCGTCGAACTGCCGCCAGGGGGAATCCAGTTCGCGGCACAGTTCGTCGAGGGCCCTGATGGCCCGGTCGACGACGTCGCGGTTGCGGCGCGCGCCCGCGAAGCGGGGCTCGCCGTTCTGCCGCTCTCGGTCTGGTACGCGAATGGTCGCACGCGTAGCACGCCGCGTGGCGTTGTGATGGGCTTCGCAAACATCGCCAATGCAGGTGAAGCGGGCCACCTCGCGCGGAGCTTGCGCGCCTGTCTGGACGGCTAGCGAGCGGCGAAGGTCCAGGTCTCTACCACTCCTCACGCTCGCGCGCGACGTTGTACCCAAAATGAGGACAGCCGCGCGCGAACGCCGACGCATACTGCACCGATAACGCAAGCAAACTGGAGACACGCATGACCCGCCCGTTCAAGCCCTATCCGTTCGCCCCGCGCCGCTATCCGGCCGTGGTGCCGCCGCTCATCGACGGACGCGATCCACAAGCGCGCGCCGTCGCGATCGTCGGCGGCGGTCCGGTCGGCATGACGCTCGCGCTTGCGCTCGCGCGCCAGGGCGTGCGCTCGGTGCTGATCGAGGCGGACGACAGCGTGTGCACCGGCAGCCGCGCGATCTGCATCTCGCGACGCAGCCTCGAAATCTTCAAGCGGCTCGGCGTCGTCGACGGTTTTCTGCAAAAGGGGCTGGCGTGGACCGGCGGGCGCAGTTTCTATCGCGACACCGAGGTGTTCCGCTTCGCGATGCATCAGGACGACGAGCAGTCGCTGCCGCCGATGATCAATATCGCGCAGTATCAGATCGAGCAGTTGCTGCTCGACGAGATCGAACGGCACGCCGATCTGATCGACGTGCGCTGGCAAACGCGTGTGACGGGCCTCGAGCAACGGCCGCAGGGCGGCGCGACCTTGACCTTGCGCAGCGCCGATCCTGCCGATCCGCAAGGCAAAAGCTGGCTGATGGACGCTGCGTGGGTCGTCGCCTGCGACGGCGGACGCAGCACGATCCGCGACCTGCTCGGGCTGAAGCTCACAGGCACGACCTACGAAGGCCGCTACGTGATCGTCGATATCGAACTCGACAGCACGCGCGCGACCGAACGGCTCGCGTACTTCGATCCGCCGTCGAATCCGGGCTCGACGGTGCTCGTGCACAAGCAGCCTGACAACGTGTGGCGCATCGACTATCAGTTACGCGACGACGAAGACCCCGACGCCGCCGTGCTGCCCGGGAACGTGATACCGCGCGTGCAAAACTTGCTCGACTCGATGGGCGAAGCCGGCGCGTGGTCGCCGATCTGGATCACGATCTACAAGGCCAATGCGCTGACGCTCGAACGCTATCGGCATGGCAGCGTGCTATTCGCGGGCGACGCCGCGCATCTGGTGCCGATCTTCGGCGTGCGCGGCGCGAACTCCGGCATCGACGACGCCGACAATCTCGGCTGGAAGCTCGGCTGCGTGATCAACGGGAGCGCGTCGCCAGCGCTGCTCGATAGCTATAGCGACGAACGTGTGTACGCGGCGCGCGAGAACTTGAGCTACGGCATGAAAAGTACCGAGTTCATGGCGCCGCCGACCTTCGCGTTCGACTTGCTGCGCACGGCCGTGCTCGGGCTCGCCGAGCGGCATGCGGCGGTGCGGCCGCTGATCAATCCGCGCCAGACGCATGCAATCGCGTATCGGCAATCGCCGCTGAACTTCGCAGGCGACGGGGTCGATGCGTTCGATCGCGGCCCCACGCCGGGTACCGTGCTGCCCGAGGGCAGGCTGCTCAAACAATCGCAAGATGGCGCACGGCTCGGCATTCATCTAACCGATCTGCTCGGACCGTGCTTCACGGCGCTGCGCTTCGACGCAGACCACGCGAACGATGGTGACGCGTGGCGGCAACTGCAAAGCACGCTAGCCAGCCGGGGCATTCCGTTCAACGTGATCGATATCGTCACGGCCGAAGCGCAATCGGCAAACAGCCCTCGAGCGATCGACCCAACCGGCCGCCTGCACGACATGCTCGGCGCACGGCCCGGCACCGTCTATCTGATCCGCCCCGACGGCCACGTGCTCGCGCGCTGGCGCAACGGCAGCGCGGCGGCCGTTCTGCGCGCGCTCGATGCCACGCTGACACAGCAGAACTAACGCGCAAGGACCTTCGACATCATGACCGATTCCGATCTCGACCTCGTCTATACGACGCTGTGCAACACGCTGACCCACGAAGGCGAGGCGCAGGCGTCGCTGTATCTCGCGCGCCTCGCGCTCTTGTGCCTGACCGAACTCGACGACTCGCGGCGCGCGTTGTCGTTGATCGAAGCGGCGAAGCTGCCGGTTGCCGCCACGGCCTGGCGCGGGTAAAAGAAACCGCCTCCCTGGAGGCGGTAACGAGCGGATCATTCTGATTCGCGTCTGCGTCGTCAATCGCGGTACTCGTCAATCTCGATGGTCCCGCCGAGGGCTTCCATCATCGCGCGGATATCCTGTGGAATATCCGGCGCGCGATCTCCGCTTTGATTGCGCCAGTAGCAGAAAAAGCGAAGTCTCACGCCTTTTTCGGCGACGACTTTCGGAAGATCGCCGCGAGTAAGATTTAGTCTTTGGGTGAGATAGCGAAGATGCGGGCTGAGGTCGTCGCTGTGTACGTGCCGCTTGCTGCTCACGCCCCACAAGCCGACACGTCCGGGACCGCCAAGACGTCCTGATGGCGTCACAAAGGGCTCTCCTTTCGCTATGGCCGTGTCGGGCGACAAGCCAAAATACTCTGTCCAGAAAGTGGGCTCGACTGCATCGCCCATGACGTGAAACGTCGCGTATGCAAGAGGGAGATTTGTCATTGGCGTCAACGCGCGGCGTTTCTTCGTTCTTCGAACCGAGGGCTTAACGACAACCTCACTGCCTCGGATACAAGCCCAACGTACTCGCATGCAGCCGCGCGAGTCCGAGCAACGCATCCGTATAGGGCGTCGGCACGCGCGTCAGTTGCCCGAGTTCGCGCACCGCGCCGACCAGCGCATCGAGTTCGACCGCCTTGCCGGCCTGCACGTCCTGCAACATCGATGTCTTCATCGCGCCGAGTTTCAGCGTGACCGCGTGACGGTCGTCGGGCACCTGGTCGATCGGGATGCCGAAGCGCGCGCCGATTTCCTTCGCCTCCAGCATGATGTGCGTGACGAAACCGCGCACGAGTTCGTCGCCGAGGATCCGGTCGGTCGTTGCGCCGGTGATCGCGCTGACCGGGTTCATCGTCATGTTGCCCCACAGCTTGAACCACACGTCGCGCTGGATCTGCGCCGAAGCCGTTGCATGGAAGCCCGCCGCCTGCAACAGCGCGGCGAGCAGCTCGACACGCTCGCTCGGCTTGCCCGACGCCTCGCCGACGATCAGTCCGTTGCCCTGGTGATGCCGGATCACGCCGGGCGCGTCGATCAGGCAACTGGCATGCACGACGCAGCCGACCGTCTGCGCGGCCGGGATCGCGGCGGTGATCGCGCCGTCGGGATCGACCGTCTTCAGGCGCTGGCCGGCGAGTTCGCCGCCCAGGCCGTCGCAGAACCACCACGGCACGCCGTTCATCGCCGTCAGCACGATCGTCTCGGGGCCGAGCAGCGGTTTGATATGCGCGGCCACGGTCGCCATCGCCGGGCCCTTCACCGCTATCACGACGAGTTCCTGCACGCCGAGATCGGCCGGCTTGTCGCTCGCCTTCACCTGCTCGGCGTAGATCACGCCGCCTTCGATCAGCCGCAGACCATGCTGGCGCACCGCGTCGAGCGTCGCGCCGCGCGCGACCACGCTGACCCGATGGCCCGCCTGCGCGAGCTTCACTCCCATCCAGCCGCCGATCGAGCCGGCGCCGTAGATCGCTACTTTCATCGCCTGAATCCTTGCCTGTTGCTGTGATTATTGCAGCGTTGATTGTCGCGCTCGTTTACGCGTGGCTTCAATCATTGCCGGAAACTCGCATCGATCCGGTCGACCCGCCGCACCAGCGCATCGAACACGTCCTGTCCGGCGCCGTGGCGCGGATCGAACTGCAGCGCGTCGCGCGAGCAGCGAATCGCGACCTCCTCCGGCACCGGCCGAGCGCGGCCCATCGAGAACGTCGCCAGCTGGACCTCGCACGCGCGATTCAGCGTCCACAGAATCGCGAAGGTCTGCGGCAACGTCCGGCCCCACGATAGCAGACCGTGGTTGCGCAGGATCACCGCCTGTCTGTCGCCGATATGCGCGAGCAGCCGCGGCCCCTCTTCCGCATGAATCGTGATGCCTTCAAAGTCGTGATACGCGATCCGGTCGTGCAACTGCGCGCTATAGAAGTTGGTCTGCTGCAGGCCCTCTTCGAGACAGGCGACCGCGACGCCCGCCGTCGTATGCGTATGCATCACACAGTGCGCGTCGGGCAAGCCCTCGTGAATCGCCGCATGCACCACGAAGCCAGCCGGATTCACCGGATACGGCGAGCCGTCGAGCACACGCCCCTGCGCGTCGATCTTCACCAGATTGCTCGCGGTCACTTCGCTGTAGTGCAGCCCGAACGGATTGATCAGGAACTGGCGCTCCGGGCCGCTGACGCTTTCGGGCACGCGCAGCGTGATGTGGTTGTAGATCATCTCGGTCCAACCGAGCAGATCGAAAATCCGGTAGCACGCGGCAAGTTGCACGCGCGCCTGCCATTCGTCCGGGTGCATCGCGGCCGATCTGGGCGGGCTCGCCGGTTGCGCTTCGAGGGTCGTGGCCATCGCCGGTGTCTCCAAGATTGTCGTTGTGACGGCGCGCCCGTGCGCGCCGCCCATCATATTCACGCGTGCCGCAACAGCGGCCCGAGCGCCGAACCGCTTCAGGCGCCCGACACCACCGCCGCGATCGACGAAGCGACATAGTCCGCGTTGCGCGCGTTCAGCCCGGCGACGCACATGCGGCCCGAGCGCAGCACGTACACCGCGTATTCGTTGCGCAGACGCTCGACCTGGCTTTCGGACAGGCCCGTATACGTGAACATGCCGCGCTGCGCGACATAGCGCGCGCGCATCACTTCATCGACGCGTCCGTCGAGCCCGGCGTGAATCACGTTGCGCATCGCCAGAATGCGCTCGCGCATCGCGCCGAGCTCGGCTTCCCACGACGCGCGCAGCGTCGCATCGGCGAGCACGTTGGCGACGAGGCGCGCGCCGTGCGTCGGCGGATTGCTGTAGTTCGCGCGCACCGCCGACATCAGCTGGCCCGCCACGCGCGCCGCTTCGTCGGCGCTCTTGCAGACCACGCTCAACGCGCCGACGCGCTCGCCGTAAAGCGAGAAATTCTTCGAGAACGAGTTCGCGACGATCAGCGGCACGTTCGCGTCGGCGAGCAGGCGCACCGGCGCGGCGTCTTCTTCGAGGCCCGCGCCGAAACCCTGGTAGGCCATGTCGACGAATGCGATCAGCTTGCGGCGCTGCAAAACCGGCACCAGTTCCGCCCATTGCGACGGGCTCAGATCGACGCCCGTCGGGTTATGGCAGCACGCGTGCAGCAGCACGATGCTCTTTTCCGGCAGCGCGTCGATCGCGGCGAACATTTCGGCAAAGCGCAGGCCGCCCGTTTGCGCGTCGTAGTACGGATAGGTGTTGACCGTGAGGCCCGCGCCTTCGAACACCACGCGATGGTTTTCCCAGCTCGGATCGCTGATCCACATTTGCGAGCCGGGGAAATAGCGCTTCAGGAAATCGGCGCCGACCTTCAGCGCGCCCGAGCCGCCGAGCGTTTGCAGCGTCGCGATCCGGCCTTCGGCGCGCGCCGCGCTGTGGGCGCCGAACACGAGCGCCTGCGCGGTGTCGCGATAGAGCGGCAGACCGGCCATCGGCAGATACGAGCGCGGGCCGATCGCGTCGAGCAGCGCGGTTTCGGCGCGGCGCACCGCGTCGATCACCGGCAGCTTGCCGGCGTCGTCGAAATAGATGCCGATGCTGAGGTTGACCTTGTTCGGCCGGGGGTCCAGCTGAAAGTCTTCGTTCAGGCTCAGAATGGGGTCGCCCGGATAGGCGGGAATATGGTCGAACATGACGGGTCCTTGAAGACGGCCTCTGCAGGCCTGTTGTAGCGGTCGTCCGCGCGCCGCGGGACGACAGGGCAAACCTTGAGTCTAAGCGGGTTTGCCGGGCCAAGTCGACCCGCACGAGTGTCGGTCGTCGACGCGCCGCGCACAATCAATCGATTTTTCACGATTCGTAAGTTTTTTTTTAGAATCGATCGTATGCCTCTTACCCGCGTCGAGGCGCGCATCATTCCCGTCGATGTCGTCGACAACGTGACCACCGCGTTCGGCCTCGCCGCGCAAGGGCTGGCGGTCACGCTCGCGCCAGCCTATGTCGCACCGCTCGCGCGGACCTTCGGGCTCATGATGAAGCGCATCGTCGATCCTGAAACGATTCGCGAGGTGTGCGTGTATCGGTCGACCGAGCGTGCGCTGTCGCCATCGGCCGACGGCTTCGCGGATTTCGTGATGCCGTGGTTGAAGCGTTGGGATCGGGAGACGCAGGCCGAGGCGCGGGGTAAGCGGAGTTGAAGCGGACTCGAAGCGCGATGCGACGCGCGCTTCGGCGCGAGTTTCGACAGATGTGCAGCTAGGGCTGCATACACAGCGCGAACAGTTGCCGCTGATTTGAAATCCCGAGCCGCGCGTACGCGCGCTTCTGGTACGTGACGACGCTCGCCGGCTTCACGCCCATCTGCCCGGCGATCTCGGCCGCGCTCGCGCCATCGAGCGTGCCACGCAACACGTCGAGCTCGCGCGGCGTCAGCGTCGGACATGCGCGCCGCACGCGCGCGAGCATCGCCGCACCGGTGCCCTGCTGATGTTGCCCGTTCAGCGCGTATTGGCCCTTCGCCGCATGCGCGAACAGCGGCGCGACGCTTTCGATCCGCTCCAGTTCGCCCGGCGCGAACACGCCGTACGCGCGGTCGCGATACAGGTTGATCGACAGCCACACGCTATCCGCCGGCTGCACGAGCAACGACAGCCGGTCCGATACGTTCGGCTGCGCGTAGCAGGCCGCGCGGTACGCTTCGTTTTCGATTTCGTCGCCGCGCTGCTGATGCAGCACCAGCGCATCGCGCAAAGCGGTGCGCCGGCTGTGGTTCGATTGACCGATGATCGCGCGATTGCCGTCGAGCGCATAGAAATGCGCGGCGTAGCGTTCGGCGACGTCGCGCAGAAAATGCCCGCCCCGATGGTCGGCCGCCGACACCGTACGGGGCCGCGCGTCGAACTCATACGCGAAGATCGTGCACTGCGAGACGGGCAGCGACAACGTTTCGCCAACCGTCAGCAGAATGCTCGCGGCGAGCGCGTCGGCATCCGGATGGGAGATCGCCATGACGAGGTCGGTGGCGCGCGCGGTGCTGATCTGACCGCTGCGCTGCGGTGATGCGAGGCGCCAGGAACGCATGATGGGGATTCGTGCTTGCGCTGCGTGAATTGGGTTGCGGCAAGCGTAGCACAGCGGGCACGCGGTGGCCCACCGGCGTGATCGCCGGCCTGGCGATGCTTTATCGCCGGGTAAACGACCCCCGCTGCAACGCCA
Organism: Paraburkholderia sp. UCT2; assembly: GCF_014397665.1. Taxonomy (NCBI): domain Bacteria; kingdom Pseudomonadati; phylum Pseudomonadota; class Betaproteobacteria; order Burkholderiales; family Burkholderiaceae; genus Paraburkholderia; species Paraburkholderia sp. UCT2. The sequence continues at coordinate 14,967 of NZ_VZQO01000050.1, read as the reverse complement.
CCGTCCTCGGCAATTCGATCGTAAAGGTCGTGCCGGATTCGTCCGTGGATACGACGCTGACGCCGCCGCCATGCATGCGCGCGATCTCCTGCACGATATGCAGACCGAGCCCGAGCCCTTCGCGCGAGCGCGCGCCGTTGCCGTTCGACACGAACGCCTTGAACAGATGCGGAAACACCTCCGCCGGAATCGTGCCGCGATTGGACACCTTCAGGCGCACGCAATCCTCGGCGTCGCCATCGACCTCCACGCCGATATCGCCCTCCGGCGCGCCATGATGCAGCGCGTTGCTGACGAGATTCGACACCGCCTGCCACACGAGATCGGTATCCCACGCGCCGGCCGTGTTGCCGGTGCAGGTGAACACGATCTGCTTGCCGCTCTTCTGCGATGCGAATTCGTCGATGACCGAGCGGCACAGCGTCGCGAGTTCGATCGAGCGCGGCTGCAACGGCAGACGTCCGCCTTGCAGGCGCGCGAGGTTCAGCAGCTGATCGACCATCCGCGCCATGCGCAGGGAGCTGTTCTTCACGCGCGCGGCCACGGTTGCGGCCTGCTCGTCGGCGGCCGTGCGCATCAGGTATTCCGCCGACGCCAGCACCGCGCCGAGCGGCGTGCGCAGATCGTGGCTGAGCACCGCCATCAGCATCTCGTTCGCTTCGAGCATCTGGCGTGTCGTCACCAGTTGCGCGGCGAGTTCGCGCTTCTGCTGCTCCAACTGCACGAACACGTCGGCCTTCGACTGCAGGATGCGCGGATCGAACGGCTTGTACAGGAAGTCGACCGCGCCCGCCTCATAGCCACGGAACGTGCGCGACGCGTCCTGCGCGGTCGCACTCAGGAAGATGATCGGCACGTGCGACGTGCGCGGGCTGCCGCGCATCAGCGCGGCCAGCTCGAAGCCGTTCATGCCGGGCATATTGACGTCGAGAATCGCCAGCGCGACTTCGTGCTTGAGCAGCAGATCGAGCGCGGCGGTGCCGCAGTCGGCGACCAGCACCGCGACGTCGGGCCGCGCGAGCAAGGCTTCCAGCGCGGTGATGTTGTGGACGATGTCGTCGACGATCAGGATGTTCACAGGTGAGTTCGTCATGGCACCGGTTCAGAGGGAAGTCGGCAGCGCGGCAAGGCGCTTCGCCAAGGTTTCGGGATTGTAGATCGCGTCGGCCGCGCCGCGCTCGATCGCCGCGCGCGGCATCTCCGGTGCACCGGCGCTGCCGGGGTCCTGCACCCACGCGGCGCCGCCGAGCGCGCGCACGCATTCGAGCCCCTGCGCGCCGTCGTCGTTGGCGCCGGACAGCAGGATCGCAAGCAGCCGCTCGCCGTACACCGCGGCGGCCGATTCGAACAGCACGTCGATCGACGGCCGCGAGAAGCGCACCGCCGCAGCGGTCGACAGCGCGACCGTGCGGTCCACTTCGACGAGCATGTGATAACCGGGCGGCGCGACGTACACCCGGCCCGGCAGGATCAGCTCCCCCGCATCGGGTTCGAGCACCGGCAGCGCGCAGCGATGCGCGATCGCCGGCACCAGATAGCTCGGCAAATCGGGCGGCAGATGCGCGACGATCATCACGGCTGCCGCGAAGCGCGCGGGCAGCGCGGCGAGCAGCACCTTGAGCACCTCGATGCCGCCTGCCGACCCGCCGATCACGACCAGTTGATAGCCGCGCCGCGCGTGTGTCCGCGCGGCGGTGCCGGCGTCGGCGGCCTGGGTGGGCGGGGGTTCACTGGTCGAGCGTGGCATCGCGACCTCGCTAACGCTTCTGATAGATGCGTTCGGCCGCGCGAAACTCGTCGAACGCCGGGTAGTGATGTGAAAACCGCAGGGTTTCCTTGCTGCCCAGGCCGAGAAAGCCGCGCCGCACCAGTGCGTTCTCGAACAGCCCCAACGCGCGATCCTGCAAGCCGCGATCGAAATAGATCAGCACGTTGCGGCACGACACCAGATGCGCTTCGAGGAACACTTCGTCGGTGGACAGGCTGTGATCGGCGAACACCACGCGCTCTTTGAGCGAGCCGGAAAAGCGCGCGCCGCCATACGCTGCATGATAGTAGTCCGACAGCGAACGCGTGCCGCCCGCCGCCAGATAGTTTTGCGTGAAGCCCTGGATGCGTTCGAGCGCGTAGATGCCCGCCTCCGCGCGCGCGAGCGCGTCGGGGTTGATGTCGGTCGCGTAGAACAGCGTGCGCTCGGTGAGACCCTCCTCGTCGAACAGGATCTTCAGCGACCACAACTCCTCGCCGGTGCTACATCCGGCGACCCACACCTTGATCGACGGGTAGGTGCGCAAATGCGGCAGCACGTGCTCGCGCAGCGCGAGGAAATACGACGGATCGCGAAACATGTCGCTGACCTGCACGGTCAGGTAGCGGAACAGCCGCGAAAACTCGTTGCCGTCGCGCATGATGCGGTCCTGCAATTGCGACAGCGTCTCCACGTTGAATTCATCGAGCGCCTGCGCGAGGCGGCGGCGCAGCGACGACATCGCGTAGTGGCGAAAGTCGTGCTGATACTTCAGATAGATCGCCTCGAGCAGCAGCCGCAGCTCGATGTCGAAATCGCTGATGCGGTGCGGTGCCTCAGATGCGGACGGTTTCATCGCGTTTCTCGCTTCCGTGCTAACGCTCGCGCCGTCAGCGCTGCCGCAGCCACACGCGGCACAGCGCGACGAGCTTGTCGACGTCGATCGGTTTCGACACGTAGTCGTCGGCACCTGCTTCGAGGCAGCGCGTGCGATCGTTCGCCATCGCCTTCGCGGTCAGCGCGATGATCGGCAGATGCGCGAAGCACGGATTGCGGCGAATCTCGCCCATCGCGGTCAGGCCGTCCATCTCGGGCATCATGATGTCCATCAGCACCAGATGCACTTCCGGCCCGTTCTCCAGTTCGTCGAGCGCCTCGCGGCCGTTGCGCGCGATCAGCAGTTTCGCGCCGAGCGGCTCCAGCACGTGCGACAGCGCGAAGATGTTGCGCACGTCGTCTTCGGCAAGCAGGATCGTACGGCCCTCGAACGCATTGTCGCGTTGCCGCACCGTGCGCAGCATGCGCTGCTGCTCCGGCGCGAGCGACGACTCGACGCTATGCAGAAACAGCGTGACTTCATCGAGCAGACGCTCCGGCGATTTCGCGCCCTTGATGATGATCGACTTCGAGTAGCGGCGCAGCCGGCGCTCCTCTTCGTCGGACAGCATGCGGCCCGTGTAGACGATCACCGGCAGCGATGCATGCGCGCTGTTCGCGGCGAGGCGTTCGAGCAGATCGTAGCCGGTGCCGTCCGGCAGCGCGAGATCGGTGACGACGCAGTCGAACGTCAGCGCCGACAGTTGCTCGAACGCCTCGGCGAGCGTCGCGACCGCGACGATCTCGGTGTTCTCGCTTTGCAGCAGCGCGCGGATGCTTTCGCGCATCGGCGCGTCGTCCTCGATCACCAGCACGCGCTTCAGGCGTTGTTGCAGCCGCGCTTCGAGGCGGCGGATCGCGGCCTCCATCGTCGAGCGCGCGGTCGGCTTCAGCGTGTAGCCGATCGCGCCGAGGTGCAGCGCCTTGTCGGCGTGATCGGTGGCCGACACGATATGGATCGGAATGTGGCGAGTCAGCGGATCGTTCTTCAGCCATTCGAGCACCGTGAGGCCCGAGCGGTCCGGCAGACCGACGTCGAGCAGCACCGCGGCCGGCCGCATGTCGCGCACCAGCGCGAGGCCGCTCGCGGCATCGCTCGCGTGCACGAAGTCGAAGTCGAGTTCGTGCACGAGATCGCGCAGAATCGCGGCGAACGGCGGATCGTCTTCGACCGCGACGATCAGACGGCCTGCGCGGGTGCGATTGTCGCGATCGTCAGCTATCGACGCGGCGGCGGGCTCGGCGGCGTCGGGCAGCAAGGCTTCGCGCGACGCGGTGGGCGGCGCCCGGCTTGCTAGACGATTCGCTGGCGAGATCACCGCAGCGGGTGCGGTGTCGAGCGGCGTGCGCAGCAACGGCGCTTGCGCCGTCGCCTGCGCGCCCATGCCCTCGTTCAGCGCGTTCAGCGTGGCGACGCTCGTCATCGCGCTGTCCGCGCTCACGCGCGCCTCGCGCGCATCGAGCGGCAGCCACAGCGAAAACACGCTGCCCTTGCCGACTTCGCTCGCCACCGTGATGCGCCCGCCCAGCAGCCGCGAGAACTCGCGCGAAATCGACAGCCCGAGGCCGCTGCCCCCATATTGACGGCTCGTCGAGCCATCGGCCTGCTGGAACGCCTCGAAGATCATGTCGAGCTTGTCGGCCGGAATACCGATGCCCGAATCGCGCACGTCGAAGCGCAGCACGTTGTCCTCGACCCTGGCGACCTCGAGCGTGACCACGCCGCGCTCGGTGAACTTCACCGCGTTCGACAGCAGGTTGCGCAGGATCTGCGTGAGCCGCTGGCCATCGGTGACGAACGTATCGGGCGTGCCCGGCAACGTGTCGAAGGCGAGACGCAAGTGCTTGGTCGCCGCGATCGGCCGAACCATTTCTTCGAGCGATTGCAGCGTCGCCTCGATCGACACCGTTTCGGGCTCGACCGTCAATTGACCCGCCTCGACCTTCGACAGGTCGAGAATGTCGTTGATCAGCACGAGCAGATCGCTGTTCGACGCGTGGATCGTCTCCGCGTAGCGCACCTGCTCGTCGGTCAGATTGCCGCTGCGATTCTGTTGCAGCAGGTTCGCGAGAATCAGCGAGCTGTTCAGCGGCGTGCGCAATTCGTGCGACATGTTCGCGAGGAACTCGGACTTGTAGCGGCTCGACTGTTCGAGGCGCTCCGCATTGGCCGCCAGATCGTTCTGCACGCGCAGCAGATCCGATTTTTGCCGCTCCAGCCGCAGCGCGTATTCCTCGAGCCGCACGTTGGTCTGTTCGAGCTCGGCCTGCTGCGCTTCGAGGCGCCGTTGCGATTCCAGCAGCGCGCGGCCGCGTTCCTCGAGCCCTTCGTTGGAGACCCGCAACTCCTCCTGCTGGACCTGCAACTCCTCGTTCAGCTGCTGCGTCTCGGCGAGCGCATCCTGCAGGCGTTCGCGGTACAGCGCCGCCTCGAGAAAATTGCCCATGCTGTGGCGGATCAGCTCCATGAACTCTTCGTCGCGCGGCGTCACCTCGCGCAGGAAGCCCATTTCGACGACGCCGTTGACCTGGCCGTCGTTGTCGATCGGCAGGATCAGCAGATTGCGCGGCGCGCCGCTGCCCGTCGCCGACACGACCCGCACGTAATCGGCCGGCACGTCGCGCAGCACCAGCGTGCGGCGCGAGCGCGCGGCCTGGCCGACCAGCGTTTCACCCTCCTCGAAACTCAGAGCGGCCGTCTGCTCGCTGTCACGGCTATAGCCGTACGCGGTGATGCGGCGCAGCGTGCCGCTCTGCCTGTCGCGCACGTACAGCGCGGCGACGACCGCATCGAGATATTGAGCGAGAAACTCGAGCATCGCGCGGCCGACGAGCGGCGCGCTCGTCTGGCCGGCGACCTTGTCCGCGAGCAGCCGCTGGCCCGAGCGCAACCAGACCTGCTGCTCGAGCAGCGCGGTCTGTTCGGCCTGACGGCGCAGCACGTCGTCATAGATCTCGGACAGGTCCAGCAGTTCGCGACGGCCTCGCCACGCGAGCAGGCCGCTGACGACGAGGCTGAACAGCAGAAACACGCCGACCAGCGTCGCCGTCACGTTGCGCGTCGCTTCGACGCGCTGCTGGCGCAAGCGCAATTCGACATCGAGAAAATCGCCGAATTCGCGGCGCGTTTCGTCGAATTCGAGCTTGCCGCGCCCCGCTGCGATCGCGCTCTCATAGTCCTGGTTGCGGCGGCGCGCGTCGATGATCTGTTCGGCGAAGCGGCTCCAACGCTCCTGCAAGGCCTCGATCTGCTTGAGCCGCTCGATTTGCGGCGGGTTGTCGGCGACCTGCTTTTTCAACGCTTCGAGCTGTGCCTTGAATTTCGGGCCGCCGTTTTCATACGGTGCGAGGAAACTCTCGTTACCGGTGATCAGAAAGCCGCGCATCGACGATTCGCGAGCCACCGCGAGCCGCAGCATTTCGTTGGCGTCGCCGATCACGCGCTCGGAGTGCTCGGCCCAGTTCATCGTCGACACGAGATACGCGATCAAGCCGACGAACAGCGCCATCGTGACGAGGCCGACGCCCAAAGGCAGCGCGATATTGCGGCGAAGGATGCGGCGGAAACGGAGTTGATCGACGGCCTGCGATGCGGTCATTTTTTCTGTAAGTGGCATGGCGAATCGAGTCGATGCAGAATATTTTTCGGGTCTGCGCACGGTGTCGAGTGCCGCGATGCGACCGCTGTCATCATACAAGGACGACCCGCACGCGCGCGACGCGGAATGCAAAAACAACCTGGCCGGCTAACACCGGCCAGATTCCTGCATCGACGCGTATCGACGCGCCGCGTTTCAGCAGCGCATCAGCGCAACCGGCTCGGCCCGCTCAGGCCGGCACCGATTCCGCCTGCGCCGCGCGCGACCACACGCGATGCTGTCCGGCGGCCTTGATGAACGCCTTCAACACATCGGCGGACTGCGAGTCCTCGCCGGTCGCGACGCCGTCCGGCTGCGCGGGCAACTGCGCGGCCGCGAGCAGGTCGCGCCCCGCGCCGAGCGCCGCGATCGCCTTCAGATGCTTGAACGCTTCGAGCACGAAGTGCCGCGCATCGCCCGATTGCGACAGTGCCTTCGCCCCTTTCTCGCCGCCGACGACGATCACCGCGTCGAACATCACCGATGGCAGCCCGGCGATCGTCGCGTCGGGCGCGAGGCCATCGATCTCGGCGAGCGTCGGCGCGATCAGCATCGGCGTCGCGCCTTCGCCCTTGAGCGCCTGCTGCAACTGTTTGATCGCCGCGCCATCGGAGCCGGGTGCGGCGAGCAGCGCGATCTTGCGGGTCTTGATGCCGGGCTTCACGCGATTGAGCAGACTCAACGCCGGCGACGTCTTCGGCCCGACGAGTTTCGCCGTGCCCTGTTTCGGCGCCGGCAAGCCGAGTCCTTCGGCGACCTTCGCGGCGAGATCGGCGTCGAAGTTCGCGAGAATCTCGTTGACCTGACGCGCGCGAATCTCGAGCTTCGTCACCTTGCCGAGCTCGAACTGATAGGCCGCCGCGATATGGTCTTTTTCCGGCTGCGACATGCTGTTGTAGAACAACGCGGCCTGCGAGAAATGATCGGCGAACGAGTCGCTGCGCACGCGAATCTTCGTGCTCTCGACGCGTTCCTGATAGCTGTCGAAGCCGCCATCTTCAGCGGCCGGATCGGTTTCCTTCGGCCAGCCGTCGTTCAGCGAGTTCGGCTCGTACGACGCCTGGCCGACATGGATCGCCTGCCGATGCATCGCATCGCGCTGATTGTTGACGGACGGACAGACCGGCCGGTTGATCGGAATCTCGTGAAAGTTCGGGCCGCCGAGGCGGCTGATCTGAGTGTCCGTGTACGAGAACAAACGCCCCTGCAGCAACGGATCGTTGGTGAAATCGATGCCCGGCACGATATGCCCCGGATGGAACGCGGCCTGTTCGGTCTCGGCGAAGAAGTTGTCCGGATTGCGATTGAGCGTCATCTTGCCGATGATTTTCACCGGCACCAGCTCTTCCGGAATCAGCTTGGTCGGATCGAGCAGGTCGAAATCGAACTTGTGCTCGTCGGCTTCCTCGACGATCTGCACCCCCAGTTCGTACTCCGGACAATCGCCGTGCTCGATCGCTTCCCATAGGTCGCGGCGGTGAAAGTCCGGGTCCTTGCCCGCGAGCTTCTGCGCTTCGTCCCACAGCAGCGAATACGAGCCGAGCACGGGACGCCAGTGGAACTTGACGAAACGAGCTTTGCCCTGCGCATTGACGAAGCGGAACGTGTGAACGCCGAAGCCTTCCATCGTCCGAAAGCTGCGCGGAATCGCGCGGTCCGACATCGTCCACAACACCATGTGCGCCGATTCGGGCACGAGCGAGACGAAGTCCCAGAACGCGTCGTGCGCGGACCCGCCGGTCGGCATTTCGTTCGGTGCTTCCGGTTTCACCGCGTGCACGAAGTCAGGAAACTTGATCGCGTCCTGGATGAAGAACACCGGCATGTTGTTGCCGACCAGATCGAAATTGCCTTCCTGCGTGTAGAACTTCGTCGCGAAACCGCGCACGTCGCGCACGGTGTCGGCAGAGCCGCGCGGACCTTGCACGGTCGAGAAACGCACATAGACCGGCGTTTCTGCGGCCGGGTCCTGCAAAAACGCGGCCTTGGTGTACTCGCGCATCGATTCGTAGACCTTGAAGACACCATGCGCGGCCGAGCCACGCGCATGCACGATCCGTTCGGGAATGCGCTCGTGGTCGAAGTGCGTGATCTTTTCACGCATGATGAAATCTTCGAGCAGCGATGGACCGCGCGGTCCCGCACGCAACGTGTTCTGGTTGTCGGCGATCTTGACGCCCTGATTGGTCCTCAGGGCCTCGCCTTGCGGCTTCACGCGATTGCGTTCGAGATCGTTCGATTTCGCGTCGTTCGGCTGCGCTGCCCCGTTTGCCTGGGCCGCGGCCTTCTGGGTATTCGCTTTACCTGCCATGGGGATCGACTCCTTGTGTTCGAGCGCGCGGCGACGGAGGCGTCGCGGCGCGCGATCACAGAGTCAGCAAGGGCTATACCCACCAAGTCACGGCGCAATGGCTGCGCGCCGGCGGTGCGTCAGAACCGGTAGTTGATCGACACGTCGGCGACGCCGGTCGCGCGGCTGCGCGTGATCGGACTATTGCCCGCGCTGCCGACGAGCTGCTCGAACGCGCCGTCGGCGGTCGCAAACCAGTGCTTGCTGAACAGCCAGATCGCGCTGATGCCGAAACCCACCGACTTGAAGCCCGCGCTCGCGTGATACTGCGGATACTGCGAGTGTGCGGCCTGCTCCTGATTGACGCCGAACCAGCTGTTCATGTAACTGGAGTCCGCGAGCACCACGTTCGGGCCGGCGAACCAGAAGAACTGCCTGGTGCTGCCGGGCATCGGCATATAGGCGCCGAGATCGCCGATCCAGCCGTTCGATCCGCCGAAATAGCGGCGGATATCGGCGCGCAGGACGAGCGGAAAATCCTTCGACACGACGTACTCGCCCGAAAGCTTCAGACCGGGCGCCGGGTTGATGTTGCCGAGCCCGTTGAGTTCCTGCGGATCGTCCTGGCCGCGTCGCCCGAGGTCGTAGACCGCGGCGAGACTCATGCGCCAGTTCTCGCCCTGCGCGAAATTCACGCCGAAACCTTCGCCGCTCGACAGAAAGAACAGATCCTTGTAGCGCACGTCGATGCTCGGGCCGGTCACCAGGTGATAGCGGTCCGATCCTTCGAAGCGCGGCTGGAACGATGTGGCCACGCCGAAACGCAGTTGCCAATCGGGAATGTTCGGCTGCCACATCTTCTGCAGCGGAATGCCCACTGAATATTGCCATTCGCCGAGCGGCGACGGCGTCTGCGCGAAGACCACACCCGGCACGCAGGCCATCGCGCCCAAGGTCGCGGCGACGAGCGAGCTCGCCGCGATGCCGGTTTGTTTATGGCGAGGCATGGCGCCCCGCTTCTTTCTACGGCTGTTGACCACCGGAAGCCTCCAATTTCGCTCGTCGCGATGAGGTTAGGTTTTCGCCCGGGGTCCAGCACGGACCCAAAAACGCGGACGACCGCCGCGCTGTTACTTACGGCGTGTAATTTTTCCAATCGATGAAGCGGGCAGCGCGATGCGCACGAGGCGCGGCGAGCCCGCATGACCCACGCGCTAGTATGGCCACTGCGCATAGTTCTTGCGCGCCGCGGTGACGCGGACAATGGCCAACGGAACATTGCTGCGCAAGATACGCGCCAACTCTGTGGAAGATTGATGACGAGCGCGACCCAAGGCGTAACCCGAAGACGGTCCGGCGCTGCGGCGGCGCCGCTGGCGCCGCCGTTCAGAGGGGTTATCGCCCTGCTTCGACGAGTACCGGCTTGTCGCGGTACAGGTTGGGGAACAGGCGTTTCAGGTTGGCGATTTTCGGCATGTCATTGAACACGATGTAGGCCGAATCGGGATGCAAGGTCAGATAGTTCTGGTGATACGACTCGGCCGGATAGAAGCCCTTGTACGGCTCCGTCTTCGTGACGATCGGCGCGGGGAACACGTGCGACTTGTCGAGCTGCGCAATGTAGCTTTGCGCGACGTGCCGTTGCGCGTCGTTCAGCGGAAAGATCGCGGAGCGGTATTGCGTGCCGCTGTCGGGCCCCTGACGATTCAGCTCGGTCGGGTCCTGAACCACCGAGAAATACACCTGCAGCAACTGGCCGTAGGTGACCTTGCCAGGATCGAACGTGACCTGCACCGATTCGGCGTGCCCCGTCTCGCCGCCGCTGACGGTCTCGTACTGCGCGGTGTCGCGTGAGCCGCCCGAGTAGCCGGACACCGCCCGCGTGACACCGCGCACATGCTGGAACACCCCTTGGACGCCCCAGAAGCAGCCACCCGCGAACACCGCGGTTTCCTCGTGCGCGGTGCTGGCCGGGATCGGTTCGTCGAGCGCGGGCGGCGCGATCACGACGGCACTCTCCGCCGCGAACGCGACGCGCTGCGCGAGCGGCAACGCGAGCGCGGCCGCGCCTAGCAGCAACGACAACACGGCCGCGCGTGTGCGTTTCGAGGTGCCGCCGAACGATGTAAGGAATTGCGGTCTGTTGCGAGTCATGATGGTCGCTCCGGAAAAGTGCCGGCGCCCGCCCGCGTTGGCACGGTGCTGCCACGGCCGCATGCGGGTGCGCCGAAGCTTGGTCGCGCGGGCGCGGCGTTTATGACAGCATGCGCGCTTTCGCCGGCCGGCGGCGCGGCCGCGCGGCTCACAGCGGAAATTTCGTGGTCGACAGGATTTCCTTCAGCACCATGAATGAGCGGATCTGCCGTACGCCCGGCAGATACAGCAACTGCTCGGCGTGCAGTCGATTGAAGCTGTCGCTGTCGCGCGTGCGGATCACCATGAAATAGTCGAACTCGCCGGTCACCACGTGGCACTCCATGCAGCCGGCCACTTTCTGCGCGGCCTTCTCGAACTCGGCGAACGACTCGGGCGTCGAGCGATCCAGTACCACGCCGATGATCACGAGCATGCCCGCGCCGGCCGCCTTTGGATCGAGCAGCGCGACCACGCCGCGAATCAGCCCCGATTCCTTCAAGCGTTCGACGCGCCGCAAACACGCCGGCGCGCTCAGCTTCACTTTCGCGGCGAGCGCCACGTTCGAAATCGACGCGTCGGTTTGCAACTGCCGCAGGATCGCGCGATCGATGCGATCGAGCGGGTGGTGAATCGCGCCGATGCCCGAAGGTGGCGCTCCAGCACGAACTTTCGTTGCGCTCATGACCATATGTACGAAGTTTTGTTAGGAAGCGGACATTCCTTGTTTTCGAAAAATACGTCTACGCGATTTTTTTCGCAAGCTCATTTCTGACGGTTTTTCCTAACATGAACTCATGGAAATCACCCCACCACGGAGCCGCGATGAACCTGCAACGATTCCCCCGCTACCCGCTCACCTTCGGACCGACGCCAATTCAACCGTTCAAGCGTCTGAGCGAGCATCTCGGCGGCAAGGTCGAGCTGTATGCCAAGCGCGAGGACTGCAATAGCGGCCTCGCGTTCGGCGGCAACAAGACCCGCAAGCTCGAGTATCTGATCCCCGACGCGCTCGCGCAGGGCTGCGACACGCTCGTGTCGATCGGCGGCATCCAGTCGAACCAGACGCGCCAGGTCGCGGCGGTTGCCGCGCATCTGGGCCTGAAGTGCGTGCTCGTGCAGGAGAACTGGGTCAACTACTCGGATGCGGTGTACGACCGCGTCGGCAACATCCAGATGTCGCGCATGATGGGCGCCGACGTGCGGCTCGTGCCGGACGGCTTCGACATCGGCTTTCGCAAGAGCTGGGAAGACGCGCTCGACAGCGTGCGCGCGGCCGGCGGCAAGCCGTACGCGATTCCGGCCGGCTGCTCGGACCATCCGCTCGGCGGCCTCGGCTTCGTCGGCTTTGCCGAAGAGGTGCGTCAGCAGGAAGCCGAACTAGGCTTCAAGTTCGACTACATCGTCGTGTGCTCGGTGACGGGCAGCACGCAGGCTGGCATGGTCGTCGGTTTCGCCGCCGACGGCCGTGCCGATCGGGTGATCGGCATCGACGCATCGGCAAAACCGGCGCAGACACGCGAGCAGATCACGCGCATCGCGAAGCGGACCGCCGAGAGCGTCGAACTTGGCCGCGACATCACCGCGAAGGACGTCGTCCTCGACGAGCGCTACGGCGGCCCGGAATACGGTCTGCCGAACGACGGCACGCTCGAGGCGATCCGTCTGTGCGCGCGGCTCGAAGGCATGCTGACCGATCCGGTGTACGAAGGTAAGTCGATGCACGGCATGATCGACAAGGTGTGTAACGGCGAATTTCCGGCCGGCTCGCGGGTACTTTATGCGCACCTGGGCGGCGTGCCGGCGTTGAGCGCGTACAGCTTTATCTTCCGCAACGGTTGATAGGGTTTAGGGGATTAGCCGACGGGCGTCCGCGGTTCGGTCGCGAGCTTCTTCCTCAGATGCCTGCGCAGAAACTCGACGAATGCCCGGATCGTGACCGAGCTTTGCCGATGCTGCGGATACACGGCATAGACGCCCGTCGCCGACGGCAGGAACGCTTCGAGCACGGGCACGAGTTGTCCGCTTGCGAGCGCATCGGCGACGATGAAATCCGGCAGCCGAACGATTCCAAGTCCCGCGACGGCCGCATCGCGAATCAGATCGCCGTTATTGGCGCGTAACGGCCCGCGCACCTCGACGCTCTTCACCACGCCCTCGACGCTGAAGTCCCAGCTCACCGCGCCGCCGTGGCCGTACAGCAGACATTCGTGGTTCGCGAGATCGCCAGGCACGGCCGGGCTGCCACGCCGGCGCAGATAACCGGGGCTGCAGCACGCGACCATCTTCACATCGATCAGCTTTTGCGCGATCAGCGACGAATCCGCCAGCGTGCCGATACGGATCGCCATGTCGAAGCCTTCGCCGACCACATCGACGGCGCGGTCGCTCAGTTCCATGTCGAAGCGCACGTCGCGATGCTCGCGCAGAAACGCCGCGACGAGCGGCGACAGATGCATCATGCCGAACGACATCGGCGCACTCACGCGTAGCAGCCCGCGCGGCCCGGCGCGGCGCAGCGACATGGCTTGCTCGGCGTCCTCGACCTCGCCGAGGATGCGCTTCGCGCGCTCGTAGAACTCCTGACCCAGATCGGTCACCGCCAGCTTGCGCGTGTTGCGGATCAGCAGTTGCACACCGAGTGCTTCCTCGAGCGCCATCACACGGCGGCTCACGAACTGTTTCGACAGTGACAGCCGGTTGGCCGCGGCGGTGAAATTGTGGGCGTCGACGGTCGCGACGAAGATGCGCATGTCATCGAGTTGCATCGTATTGTCCACTCCAATGCGACAGTGTTTCCGGTTTTATCATGATTATAGCCATCCGGATTGACCTACACTGTCGTTCATGGATCGCAGCCAAACATCTGGCCCGGATCGCACGACAAAACTCAAGGAGAAAGAGCATGCTCGAAATCAGACACGCCAACCAACGTGGCCGCGCGGAACACGGCTGGCTCAGCTCGCGTCATACGTTTTCGTTCGCGAACTATCACGATCCGAAGCAGAACGGCTTCTCCGACCTGCTCGTGATCAACGACGACCGTGTGGCGCCGGCGCAGGGCTTCGGCAAGCATCCGCATCGCGACATGGAGATCTTTTCGTACGTGCTCGAAGGCGCGCTCGAACACAAGGACACGATGGGCACGGGCTCGGTGATCGTGCCGGGCGACATCCAGTTGATGAGCGCGGGCACCGGTGTGGCGCACAGCGAATACAACCATTCGAAGAGCGATCCGGTGCACTTCCTGCAGATCTGGATCGCGCCGGCCCAGCAAGGCACGAAGCCGCGCTATCAGCAACAGCACTTCGGCGCGGCCGACAAGCGCGGTGTGCTGCGGCTCGTGCTGTCGCCGGACGGTGCGAACGGTTCGCTGCAGTTGCAACAGGATGCGCGCGTGTATGCTGGTCTGTTCAACGGCGAGGAAACCGCACGGCTCGAACTCGCGAAGGACCGCTATGCATATGTTCAGGTGGCGCGCGGCAGCGTTACGGTGAATGGCGTCGAGCTTGGCGAGGGTGACGGCGCGCGGGTGCGGGGTGAAGAAGCGCTGACGTTCACGCAGGGCCGCGATGCGGAAGTGCTCGTGTTCGACCTGCGTAATATCGAAACCTCGGCGTTGTGGGCATAAGCGCTCCGCTTGCGCCGCGATTGACTCAAACCTGAACGCGGCTCGCTGGACGACGATTTCCAGCGAGCTTCATCCCTCTACCCTATCGGGAAAAATCATGCGCTACACACTGTTTGAAAACCAGAAAGACGTCGTCGTTCTCGTCGCTCGAATCCTGCTGATGGTGCTGTTCGTGATGTTCGGCTGGTCGAAGCTGACCGGCTTTGCCGGCACCGTCGCTTATATGACGTCGACCGGCGCGCCCGTGCCGGCGTTGTCGGCTGTTATCGCGGTGGTGATGGAGCTTGTGGTGGGCATCGCGCTGTTAGTGGGATTTTTCACGCGACCGCTGGCGCTGCTGCTTGCGGTGTATACGCTCGCCACCGCAATCATCGGCCATCACTACTGGAACATGACGGGCGCGATGCAGTACGACAATATGATTCATTTCTACAAGAACATCGGCATCATCGGCGGGTTGCTGCTGTTGTGCGTGACCGGCCCCGGCAAGTATTCGTTCGACCGGCGGTGATACCGATTCCCGTGCTTCAATCGGCATAGGGGGCAGCCTGAGGCTGCGCCCCTGCCACACCACCCGGCATGCGGGTCCGCACCGGGCGGTTCGGGAAGTTGAGGTTAGGAGAGTCGGGGCACACCCAGCTGATCGAAGTAA
>NZ_VZQO01000049.1:0-62421 GCF_014397665.1 Paraburkholderia sp. UCT2 | reverse complement strand
CTTGCTCATGGTGGATGGTTTGTTGTTTGCTGGTTTCCGACTTCGACAATCAGATTCTCAGCTGAAACCTCCACCGCCTTCAATCTCCCGCCTCAAATCCCCCATACACCAGATTCGAGCTTAGCTCTCGACCACCGTGCTTGGCTAATCGATTCCCGTGCAGTCAGGTATGCGACCGCGTATTTTACGCTGCGCCAGAGTCGTTCGACGAACACGAGTCGCGCCAGCTTCCCTTGCCGTCCTTCGACAACAGGATGCTTTTGCCCAGCACGGCCTCGGTGAACGCCTCGCTGGTGAACTGACTGCCCTATCGGCTTCTTGGCGATTTCAAGATGCCCATACTTCGCAAAGACTTCCTCTAGCTCGCGAACCGCATGTTCGGCTTTGAGGGTTATCGCTACTCGATGCGCAAGCATGCGGTGGCTTGCCCAGTCCTTCGCGACCGCTAGTTACACGAATCCGCGCGCCGTCAGAACGTAGTCGTGTCGAGCCCGCGGACGTGGGTCCCGGCGCTGGATCTTCCGGTTGCGCAGCACGTACGGCCAAGTCTTGTGGGAAGCACTCGTGACTCGTGTTCGACTTGCGATACAGGGCTTCGACGCGCATGCGTTTCATCTCCGTGCTCACGTGCTTGCCGCCGACGACAAGACCCGCGCGCCAGCATCCGAACCTACATGCGCGAGCCAGCAAACGGATGGGTCCAAATGAAGTTCATCGATGCGGCGCATCAGCGCTAGGTCTGCGTCACTGACCGCACGTGGCACGTGGCAGGTACTTGAACCGCAAATCTCGACCAATCTCCCCTGCCGTGAAACCGGCAACGCCTGGGTGCGGGTCAATTATTTCTTTCCCCTCAGCCAACCCGCTTTGCCCTACGAACCGCATAAAATTCATTCGCCAGTGCCAACCGTTCGATCTTCCCGTGTAGCGCCTTCAAATCGACGAGTGTATTGCTTGCAGGTTAACCCGTTGCACCGAACACGTCAGCTGCACGCCCTTGATGTTGCCGCTTCCATTCTATGATTTTTAGTTACCTCGCGATATGCGCTAGTGCGCACCGTAGCATTGCGAACCGCATCCAAGCGGACGACAAGATAATAGAACCGAACCTTGATATGTGCAGAGCTCGCAACACGGTTTTCCCTCACGATCTTGGTTGTCATTCTGGTCAGACTCGGATTTCTTCGCCGGATCGAACGGGAAAGTGGCGTGGCTTCCGCGCTTCATTGCGTCCAACGCCAGAGCTTCAGTAATCACGCCAAGACTTATTCGCGCGTTGGATGAATCGACAACGAAGTAATTGCCCGCTTCTTTGAAGTACTTCCCCACTTGTACTGAATTGGTCTTCGGATACTTTGAAGCGCTATCTTTGTAAAGAAAGGCGAGATATCCGTTCGCCTCGAGTGCTGAGCGGACAATTTCCGCGTATCCTAGATCGCTTCCGTTGAACGAAATAAATACACGATTTGCTTTGTTAGCGGCTTCCCATTTCCGTCGAAATTCAATTTCCGATACATTCTTTCGATGCTTCCTCGTCCTTGTGGCAACGAGATATGCGTCGGTGAAAACACCCACCTCAAACAACTGTCCGAATCGATTCGGTGCCGCCGCAATGGCGAGATCTCCGGCTGGCAAAGTGTCCAGAGGTGCCAATTGCGGGCGATTTCCGCTAAAGGCATCAGACGACAGCGCTCCGCCACGGACGTCAATTCCATGCTTGTCCAGTGCCGGAGCCAGCGTCTTGAGCAAAGGAATGTCGTGGGCCTTAGAGTCAATAAACTCGGCGAAACTCGCAGCACCGGTCAGCGAGAGAATGAGGCATAGCAGAAAAATGCGGAGGGCGCTCATAACGTTCCCTTGCCGTGCTTCGCTCCACGGCCACCATAGACACCCTGCGCAGAAATTGGCGCAGCAGCACTTAGCTCGGTACATTTCCAAGTTCAGATGCCGCTAGCGCAGACTAGAAATCTCTAGCCAGACTAGAAATCTCTAGCGATTATTCTTGACGTAAGGATGTTCGCTAATCAACTAATTAGAAGAGCATTTCGAGTGAGTCGTGAACTTCAAACATCGTGCTCTCGAGCCTCGTGGGGCCAAGCAGGAGCCTGCGTAAGGACAGCGGCAATCCGCCCATCGGACTTGTGCTCTACCGGGCGTCAACATTCCCGTGGCGGTCACACGAGATCGACCGCAGCACGTTGCATCTCGTCGTTAACGTCAATGTACGCCTGAGTTGTCGAGATGTTGTGATGCCCTGCAAGCGACATCAGCACGCGAACGCCGACGCCCTTGTTCGCCAAATTCGTGATGAATGTGCGCCGACCGGAATGGCTGCTCGCTCCGTCAATGCCGACCTGCTTGTACAGCCAGTGGAAGTACTGACACAAGGTATTAGCTGAAAAGCCGTCGCGCTTCTGCGTATAGAACAGTGGCTTGTCGGGCAACCGACACTTGATCGTCGCGACGTACGCCGTCAATTCCTTGCGAAGCCGCTGTCCGATAAACACAGTGCGCGCATGGCGTCCTTTCGTCTGTTCGGCAAGGAGACGGATCTCCGATTTAATCGAGCCGTCGGCATTCACCACGTCGCCGATAAGCAAGGCCGCTACCTCGCCCACACGCATACCAGCCCAATGTGTCATCAGCAGCATGGTCCTATTGCGTGCCGCGTGCTGGTGCAGCGAGATATATGTGAGTACCCGCCTGAGTTCTTTTTCGGTGAACGTTTTTGCCTGTGCCATGTGCCGAACTCCCCTAACCAATGAATTTCCTGCACCGGAGGATGTGTTCTTTGGTTATAGAAATCAACAACTTTGTGACTTGCCTGCGCAGTCAGAAGAAACAAGCACTTACGCGAGAAGCAAAGCTTTTTGCTATTTGCTTTGGTTTCGCACTGTCGGCGACCCGTGACGTTCGTTGAACAGGCAAATGAAATATCAGCGGGCAAGTTAGCGCGAACGCTGATGCCGGTCGACGTACACGTACAGATATGTACGTAGTATCGGTAGCGCTGCGGCTTCATAAATAGACGTGGCAGGAGCAATTCCTGTTGCAGCAATCTGAAGACCCGCTTCGGGTCAATCCAGTCTTATTGTTGAACACTGTTAGAGCGCGTCGGAAGCGGGGGGGTACAGCCCCGCATTCGATTTGGTTGGCTACGGTCTTGCTAAATAGGTAGGCCGGGAGCGCTCCCGTCATCTAACAGTCTTACAACAATAAAAATATGGACAGCACAACCAAAATCTATCTCGTCGATGGAGTCTGCGGCTCAGGCAAGACCCAAGCGATGATCCGACACATCAGCGAATCACATACCGCCAACCTCAAGTTCGTAATCGCACAACCGACAAAACGGCTCTGCGAGGAGACAGCCACACAACTTAGGTCGCTGGGGGTTCCCGTCACCTATGTCTCAAATGACGATCCGAAAATGGCTGGCAAGACATATGCTGTCTACCAGCAGGAAGTTCGCAAGCTTGCGAGCCGACCTTCAGGCGGCGTGGTGATCACGACCCATCATACGTTCTTCGCGAATCAGCACCACGTGACCGAGACCACGCGCAGCAAACTTCACCTGTTCTTTGACGAGATTCCACAGGTAGACAGTACGCTGCATCTCAACGTGAAAAAGCATCACGATTTCATTGAGCAGCATTTCGACGTCATCGAATTCGATGACAACCACCTTCTTGAGTTCAGTATTAGACCCGGCAGCAATGTGGAAATTGAATCAATGCTCGAAGCGGGTTTGGTCGGAACAGACATCTTTCTGAAGGGCAAGGAGGTGCGCGATTTTCTCGCTGTCGCACTTGATGTCGGCCGCAAAAAGTACCTGAACAAAGCCCGCTGGAACACGCGTAATTTCAATGAGTACCAGTTGCATATGCATTCGCTTTTGATGCCCGACGCATTTCATGGCTGGAATACATGCCGCATCATGGGTGCGAATGCGAAGTCGTCCATGATGTACTTCCTGTGGCAACACTACGGCGTCGAATTCGAGGATGACAAAAAATTCGTACTGAAGAAGGCCCACCCGGAGCTTGCCAATCGTCGCATCGAAATCCACTATTTTTCTGGCTGCACATGGTCGAAGAGTCGACGCGATAAGGCATCGAATCGATTTGACAACCTTAGCGTTTCTGTAGACGAACTGTTCCAAGGCGAGCGGTCTCTATGGGTCGCAAACAACGATGTGGAAGATTCCGAATGGAAGGTTAAGAACAGCACGCGTATCAGCAACATCAGCCACGGCATCAACGAATACCGCGAAATCAATAACATTGCCTTTCTCAGTGCACTTAACGACGCCCCTGCACACTTCGAATTTGTTGCGCGGAGATTCGGCGTCGATGACCGCAGTCTAAAGCGTGCAAAAGCACTTGAGACAATGTATCAGGCTGTGATGCGAACATCGCTACGCGTGCCACACTCAACGGAAACGGTCCGTATCGTAGTCGGCGACAAAGATCAGGCCGATTTTCTCAGCGACCTGTTCCCCAACGCAAAGGTGTTCACCCTCAATAACGTCGAAAGCGCATGGGGCGAAGCCCAGAAGACACGAGGTCGCCCCAAGCAACAAATCAAGAAAAGCCAGGATGAGCGCAAGAAGGAATCCAAGCAGCGAGAGAATGCATACCTGCTGGCGCTGGAGCGAGTAACAAAAAATACCATAGACGAAGGCATTATCGTTACTCACGAGTCGTCGATCTATTCGCGTAACAACGAACTCACCAGTGCTACAGCCGCTCGTTGGGACGAAGTGCTTGCACTTTTCACAGAGGCTTTTGACGTTAAGTACGGAGGCAAGAAGGACAACTCGCTGCTGAATTTCGTGTCCTTCAAGTCCGACAGTCGGACCAAGACCAAGACAGACATTGAATACGTCACGGGAATCCAGCTTGATTTTGATAGCGGCATGCTGTCGTGGCAACAGGCAAGCGCGATCTTCAGCGACATCAAGCACTTTACCTATAACAGCTTCAACAACGGCAAGGAAAACACTCTGCGTTTCCGTATCGTGATCCCATTCGACAGACCTGTAACGGTTGAGATTGCCGAAGCGCTTTGGGACGTCCTCGCAGACCGCGTACGTTCCGATGGCTGGTTCGTCGGTCGCTCTCCCAATAAAGCAGAGCAAGCTAGAAATTCTGGCCTTGACGTCAGCAAGCGCCCTGCCAACAGCTTTTACTATGCCCCTTGCCAGTCCGTATCCGGCAAAAAGTGGTCGTTCTTCGATACCAAGTACTGGCATCAGCCCGTATGGAACGTACTTCACGCAATCGGAAACATGACCATCGATTTTCCGGAATATGTCGAAGTAGAAACGACGACCAACAGGGGTGAAGAGTTGAAGGCTCTGATCGATGCAATAAAGAGCCGCGACAACCCTGCGTGCGACGAAGCCGATACCGAGAACAACAGAAGGAAACGCATTATCGAACGTGCGGAAGCTCGCTGGCAACAATGCACTGCTGGTGAAGGCCATCACGAATGGTTCGTACTTGCATACTCCTATTTCCGAGTGGGGCTCGACTTTATCGAGGTCGAGACACGGATGCGCAACCAGTTGCAGTATGCACATAGCCCAGCGGAACGTCGCAACGAGTTGAAGGGAGTCGTGAAGTCGGCCCAGGCGAAGACAAGCCGATGTGCGAGCTAGCCGAACAGGCCAGCTGCTATTGTTAGATTCAGCCAACCAATGCCCTCCCTCAGAAATTCGATTAGATATACGAAGGAGGTATCATTCTTTTCTTGATATCTTGGTTGGTGGAACGCATCCTCTCCTGCATACACATCACAGGAGAGGATTACATGAGCACGCTGAACACCCTGAAGCTTGTCGCAACGAAACGGCCCGGTGCTTTGCCGCAAATCGTGCAACGCCGTAACCGACTGGTCGCGAAGATCTGGGAACAGACGGAACTGGCGAGAGCGCAGCAGGAAGGAAAGTCGTTCTCGCCCACGAAGTACCGTTCCGTGAAGGATGCGGAAACCGGCGAACGCAGTAACGTGGAAGTGCAGAAGCGCGTTCGCGCATGGTGGTTCACCGCCGAAAACGGCAAGCTCTGCATCCAGGTCCGCTACGGCGCGAAAACGCTGGAACTTGCGAAGGGAAAAACGGCAATCGAAGTTGGCTCAACCGACAATCTGATCCCTACGCTCGAAGCACTGAAGGCCGCTGTCGCGGCGGGCGAATTGGACGCACAAATCGAAGCCGTAAGCGAGACTATGCGCAGTGGATTCGCCGCGAAGTAACTGGTGGTGGGCTTGCGCGCTCAGCAAGCGTTAGCGCCAGCCTTGATCGTCGCCGTGGCGCGGGCTGGAGTCCTCCAGTTTGCGCCAGAATTCCCTGTACCGACGAATGATTTCGATTAAAAAGCCCGGCAGTATGCTGCAGCGACTCTTCTGCACGCCATTGCTCCCACATCAACGCTTTCTGGCTCTCGCTGTAATAGATCCGGCGCCTCTGCTTCATTTGCAACACTCCCGCTGCTTATGCAGCGCTCATTGTGTTGCATCGACCGCTTGAATCCTCCGTCGCGTGCTGCCGATCGCAGCCCCCGAAGGTTGAAGCTGCGCATGCAAAATGCAAAGTCGGCACCCGGCCAGTTTCGGTCGCTCGACGTCTGCCGCCAGATCGTTGACAATGTGGCTGCGGAGCATCACAGGATGCCGCTGAAAATCGCCCACCTACAAGCGCCGAAAAGCGCACCACATTAAAGCATCATGCGCCCATGGGAACGCCGCCTCCGTGATCTCGCCCAGTTGTTGCGCAACTGCGGTGAAGCTTATTTTTCACCAGATCTCTTTCGACTGAATACCAATCAGTTTCTCCAAACATCCCGCACAGTTACCTTTATCATCCAGAAAAACAAAGCGACGATTCCAGACTTCGATACGTGGTACAAGGCAAATGTACTTCAGTCTTGGGCAGACGATCGTGTGATGTGTTGGGCCAAGGACGCAAGAAACGTTATCGAGAAGGAAGGCGACTTAGAAATGCAGAGCACACTGCGAGCAACTGTGCTCTTCTCCTATGTTTCCGACGAGGACATGGTTCTTGAGACTGGTCGAAAAGATTTGCTGAAGGCGGACATCGAGCAGCTGCTTCAGGCGGCGCTCCGCAAGCTGCCGCCCGGAATTGCCGATGCCGCTGTACTCAAGATTCAACGTTTGTGGGTAGCGAACTCACTGCCTGATTGCGAGCTCATCTACGCACTCACGTACGCATACTCTCAACTCCATCGGGTCTGTAGCGATCTTGCTGCACACCTGAATTCCGCGCTAGACGCTTCCATTCCACATCCGACCGAGGTCGATCCTTCGTCGACCGATGTTGCAAGGGTCCGCTGCATGAAATTCGGCAAGCCTGGCATCGGAAAGCATTCCATTGTGCGAATGGACGCAGACCCGGATTACAAGCCACCGCCGGCATTGCTACGGCTAAAGGAAGAATTGGCGGCGGCTCCGAAGCCCACATCGCTTCCCGGGGTTGTGGCGGTGCAAGCCAAGATGGCTCAGTGCACATTCGAGCATCATGGAAATCACATGGCAATGCTTGTTCTTTATGACAAGGATTGGAAGCAAATTGACTTCATGTCGACCGCCTTTGCCGATCAAGCTGACAAGTTTCTCTTTTGGCGAAATGTCGCCGACCGCGCGTTCTATCTCAAGGCTTATGCAATGATCTGGACAAGCGAAACTTGGATACGTGATCTCAGAGAACATAACGACCGCCCGATTCGCGCCCTGCCCATTATTGGGGAACAACTGCATGTAGTCGGGGCGGATGCTTCCGGTGCAACCGAGGTCGTAATGTGGAACATCTCCAGGCCGAATGGAGAAGGCGCCCCAGTGCTTACCCCATTAATGCCAACGGATATGCATGGCAAGCCCGGTCGCATGTTCTTCATCGAACCAGTAATCGCTGCGATGAAAATGGTCCGCGCGAATAGTAAAAAGTAACACTTCTGCTCGATGTTGAATGGCCGCTTACGCAAAACGCGAACGTCCCTTATGTGTCGATCACGGTCTCCGGCCGCATAAATACCGGCATACAACGATGGAGACGATACTCATGAGATACCAAGAAATTCTGGCCCAGCCTAACCTGTCCGAGATCGCAGACCTTGAGAAGCAGCGAATCGACGCGCAAAAGAAAGCGGCCAAGCGCCAGACGGTCGCTGCCAAGCGCGCCGACATCCAACATAAGATGCAGAAGCTGCAACAGCAACTGGCAAAGCTCAACGCTAAGCCAATTTAAATCCGATGGTTTCGCTGTCGCCCTTTGTTTTTTAATGCAAGGTCGGGGAGCGAGGCTTACACAGACAACAACTTCTCGCTTCATTTCCGTTGTTTACGCTGTACACGAACTCATACCGCGAACAACAAGCAGGTCCGGTTTCATTCTCAGCCGAGCTTTTGAGCAAGCTCCCTTGCTGATACGTGATAGTAGCGCTTCAGCATCTGCACATTGGAATGTCCCGTCACCGACGCGAGTTCGATCACGTTCGGCAGTTTCTTTGCAAGGTTGCTCGTTGCCATGTGCCGCAGATCGTGAAAGTGAAAGTCTTCGATTCCGGCACGTCTACATGCTCGCGGCCATGCACACAAAACCACGTTCTGACTTGTCGGGATGACACGCTCGTCAACACGATCCAGACTTTCCAGAATCGCAATCGCTGCGCTGCTCAACGGAACATAGCGATCCTTACCGTTTTTCGTTATCGGCAGATAGGCAGTCCGCTCTTCGAAATCGACGTGCTTCCAATGCAGTGACAGCAACTCGCCTTGTCGCATTGCTGTTTCAAGCGCGAGCTTAACCAGCGGCACAAGCCATTTGCTCCGCAACTCGTGACGCTCTGCGTTGAGTTCATGCAATAGTCGTTCAAGCTCCGCAGGTTTCAACAAGCGGTTTCGACCAGGCGGCAATCGCGGCTTCTTCACAAGCTTTGCCGGATTGTTGATGCTAAGCCCCCACTCGCGCTGCGCATGCGTGATCACGGCACTGATTGTCGCGAGCTCGCGACAGACGCATGAGTTTGAAGCCTCTTTGAGCCGTTGATCGCGATACTCGGCAAGTATGCTGGTCGTGAGATTGCGCATGCTGTACTCGGCAATCTTGTGACGCATAATTTTGCCGATGCGGTATTCCTCACTGCGTCTGCTGCGCTTTGTCTGTGTAACCGACTCTTTGTAGCGCCCCAACAGCTTACTGAATGTAATGTCGGTTGTGCCAGCAGGATCGACCCACGTTCCATCGTCCATTGCCGCTTCAACTGAGCGAGCCCAAACCTGCCCTTCGGCTTTTGTCGAAAACGACTTATATTGCGCAGGAAATCCTTTTCGGCTAATTTTTACTTGCCAACGGCCATTCCGTTGGCTGAAAGTTGCCATTTTTCCCTCTGAGTTGCAATTGAGTTGCAAGAGGGTAATTTCTGGCAATTGGCAAAGCTAGAAGCCTTTATGGACGGTTGGCACAAAAATTGTTTAGCACAGCCAATTGATGCACTCGTCGGTAATCATCAGGGCCATGCCGCCACCAACTTTGCTAGAGAAAACAATACATTATAGCTTTTTCGCCCCCGCACGGCCGTGCAATCCCACGCCAGGATCATGGACGGCTGCGCTTCTCGGCCAGGTAGCCTTCGTCGCAAACTGGTTGGCGTATGCGCTGTTCAACGCCAACTGGATGCTGAACATGCCATTCGACACGCGGGAATTGCCGGGCTGTTTCGGCAACAAGGCCAGCAGTGCCTTCATCACATACAGAATGATTAGCGCGCCGGCCAGATCACCCACAAACATCGTGAAGAAGCTTTCGAACCAGTTCTTCGTCGTACCGGCCAGCGCGAACCACAGGTGGTGAAACAGCGCGTTTGCTCCCGAATAGGCGACGGCCAGAACAAGCAGCCGCTTCGGCGTCAGGTTCGTCAGCGATGCGCGCAGATCGAAATACTCGAGCGCAAACCTGTAGACCAGATACGGTGCCAGTGACCCGAGCAAAGCGCCTGCTATTGCACGCACCGGGTCATGCGGAAACCAGTACAGAAAGTCTGTAATCAGTCCGGCAAGCAGCAGGCCGAGTGCACCATCGAACCCAACCAGCAACGTGCTGAGAAGCCGAACACCAGACGGCAGGAAAATCCAGTTGACGCCTCGCACGAAAGACGTGTGCGTAAACACCTCCTGATTGATCCACAGCGACGCCAGGAACGCGATCAGCGTCCCAGCGATCGACCAAAAATGCAAACGTAAGCTAGACATTGCGGTGAGCCATCCTCGGTTGCTTTTGCCGAATGCATCATAGCGTGCCCGTATGGCGTTCCGCGAGCACAAGCAGCAGGCTTTCGGTCACAGATATCGTGACGCTCACGGAAAAAATTTCGCGAGGCCCTCAAGTTCTGCGCGTGCGTTGCTCGGCTGCGAAACAAGGTTGGGGGCGCTTCCTGACTTCGTCAGGCGCGCTGCTTTGGAAAGGCTGGGTGGCTCCAATTATTCGTGTGTGCCCACTTCAGTACTTGATGAAGTCCGCGCCTCTTACCTGGAACTTCGCAGCACATGCGTCGCAGAAGAAGTACGTCGATACCTGTCTGATACCGAGGACAGTCTGCTGGCGTCACACGAATCGTCGGACGCCCTTGAAACGCTGGCGGCGGGAACGCCGCGGATGCTGGTTCCGCCTGTCGCTCGCCCTCCGTGTCTGCTGAGTTCTGGCAACGGAATGTTTCTCGGGGGCTGGGCGCGGTTTGTTGCGTACTGGTGTCGGAAAGACCCAACGATTCCGCTACTCGCGGTAGATTGGCCGATCCTCTACGAGCACGTAGCGCCCTACAGCCTTCGCCACTTGATCGACGATCCTGGTTTTGCATCGACCGGTTGAATCCGCCTTCGGAAAGCAGCCAATCGTCCTCCACCGACGGCTCGAGTTGATCACCCCCACGAACCTTGCCAACGCGCGACTTTATCGTTATAGTTTTTGTAACGGCCAAACCTGAGAGAAATGGTTCGCGTGGAACGCGCTGTCCGGACCGACCGGTTTTCTGGCTCGCGCCGACCGGTCGGTTACGTTTGATCGGTTGCATAACGGCAAAAGCCCATGCTCAACCTGCTTTTTCCTTTTATACCCGTGCAAAAGAGTACGAGGCCGTACGCTGAGCGCGCCGGACGAATCGCTGCCACACATCAAGAAGAAGCTTTGGCGATACACCGCATACGGCGCCACCGTAGCGACGATTCCGCCGGCGATTGACCGCACAGGGTCTTGAGGGAAGAAATAGAAGAGGTCGACGAGCCAGCTCGCTAATAGCAAGCCGATTGCGCCATCGCCCCCAGAAGCAAGGTGCTCAATAGTCTGACTCCTGACGGCAGGTAGATTCAGTTCTCGCCCCGGACGAACTCGATGTGCGTGAAGACTTCCTGGTTGATCCAGAGCGACAGCGCGAACGCGATGGCCGTGCCCGCGACCGGGAGCAAACCCAAACGTAAGCTGGACATGGAGATAAAATAGGGAAGCCCGGTTGTCGCAGGGCATTAAGGTTCGCTTTCCGCGCTCGGGTGAGCGGCGTTTTCGTTGGAGCGATGGTCATGGGCCGCCCTGCTGATATCTATCTTCGATTTCTTCAATTGACCGAAGCACTGCGAGGTCTTCCCTCACTTCCCGCGCTCGATCCGCTCGAAGAAAAGATCCTGGAGTTCGTTGCTCGCATGAGGCAAAAAAACGAACGCCTGTCGGTTCGAGACATGATGGCCCAAAGTGCGCTGGGGTCGCCGGCTACCTTGCATGCCCGTATCACGTCAATGCGCGAAAAGGGCTGGCTCCTGCTCAACGACACCGAAGACGCTCGCCGCAAACAGGTCGAGCTGACGCCCGCGGCCCTCCGGCACTTCGACAAACTTGCCGAGGCGTTCACGAAAGCCGCGAAGGGAAGCTGACATTCTTCTGCTTCGGTTAAGCCGCCACTATCCGGTTAGGAAAAACGCCTCATTCCTCTTGCAATGCCCGTCTAGTTGCACCGCTCCGGCAATTCCACGTATGCGGCACCTGTCACCCTGTTGAAATCCATCGTACCGTACTGGTGCGCTTCGTCAGTTCATACTCGGCGAATTGGACAAAGGTATATCGATTGCCCACGCCCGTGACGTTTTCCGGATAGGGTCCCGTAGGAACCTGACAAGCCGGCGTGACTATTGATGATCGCCCCGTTTGCGATGAAGAGACAATTCTTTGTTCTTCGCATCATCATTGACATCGCAGCTTGCGCGAACCATCGAATACACCGATGCCCGTGCATAACGACAGGATCGACGTTCGCCGCCAATACGGCTCGCCAACATTACTTAGAACAGCCGACCGATGCACCTGGCGCCGATCACCGAGGCCTGGCCGGTCTTGATCCGTCAAAACCGGCATTCGCGCGACTCAGGCTCAGGTCCCCTGAGCGCCGTCCTGCGGATCCAGCGAAGCGACCTTCTCCTTCAGCCATTTTTCGACGGACGGGAACACGAACTTGCTGACGTCGCCGCCCAATTGCGCGATCTCGCGCACGATCGTGCCCGAGATGAACTGATACTGATCGGACGGCGTCATGAACATCGTCTCGACGTCGGGCAGCAGATAACGGTTCATGCCCGCCATCTGGAACTCGTACTCGAAGTCCGACACCGCGCGCAGCCCCCTGACGATCACCCGCGCGTTGTTGCTCCGCACGAAGTCCTTCAGCAGTCCCTTGAAGCTCATCACCTGGACGTTCGGATAGTGGCCGAGCACCTCATGCGCAATCGCGAGGCGCTCCTGGAGAGTGAAAAACGGCTTCTTGGCACGGCTGTCGGCCACACCCACCACCAGCGTGTCGAAAATGCTCGACGCGCGCCGAACGAGGTCTTCGTGACCGCGCGTCAGCGGGTCGAACGTGCCCGGGTACACGGCGACTACCATGAGACTTCTCCTCTCTTCAGACAAAAGGGCACGTCCGGGCGACGCATTTCGCACCGGCGCGGATGACGATAAACCGCCCGGCCCTTTTTTGGAACGCGCATTATTCCTTATTTTCGCGCTGCAGCAAATGAAAGTGCACAGCGCCCGCTTTGCCCTGCCGCACGAGTTCCCAGCCTGACAGCGGCTCGTGAGCGGCCGGTTCGAGCGCCTCGCCTGCCTCGACATATAGATAGCCGTCGGCGCGCACGAGCGGCACGGCCACCGCGAGCGCCTTGCCGAGCAGGTCGGCATCGAACGGCGGATCGAGGAACACGACGTCGAACGAGCCTGGCGCGAGACTCGCCGCAAGACGCAGGCCGTCCGCCTCGGCGATTTCGATCATGCGTGCATCGAGCCGCTGCTGGTTTGCGCGCAACTGGCCGGCAGCGCGCGCATGGCGCTCCACCATCAGCACGCGAGCGGCGCCGCGCGACGCGGCCTCGAAGCCGAGCGCCCCACTACCAGCGAACAGATCGAGGCAGTGCTGGCCGTCCAGACGCTGGCCGAGCCAGTTGAACAGCGTTTCGCGGACGCGGTCGGGCGTCGGGCGCAAGCCGTCCAGATCGAGCACGGGCAGCGGTGTGCGTTTCCAGTCGCCGCCGATGATGCGAATGGCATGCGGTTTGCCACTTTTGGACGAAGCGCCAGCGGCGCGTGAAGGTGCTAAACGAGGCATCCAGTATCGTGCAGTTTCAGCTAGGTGATGAACACGCCCGCGGCGTCGATGCGCGCGGGCCGGAGCGCTCACGTTACCACAGGGTTGGCGCCCGTCCAGCCTGGCCGAGCGGCCGATACGACGCGCCGCGGCACGCCTGATAAAATGTGCGGCTGCCAGCGCCCCGCCTTTTCGCATCCCGGCGCTGCCCACCGCTTCGCCGGTCCCGTGCCGGCTGCGCGCATCGGCGCGCTCTCCCATACGTCAGATCATGTTCAGCTTTTTCAAACGATTCAAGGGCTCGAAAGAGTCCGATACCGCCGCAGACGAATCGCTGGCGGCGCAAGACGGCGCGGCACCCGAGGCCGAGGCCGCGCCCGTTGCTCCCGCCGAACCCATCGAGCCCATCGAGCCCATCGAGCCCATCGAGCCCATCGAGCCCATCGAGCCCATCGAGCCCATCGAGCCCACCGCGCCCCCCGTTCCTCCTGTGGCCACGACGATCATCGAGCCGCAGCCCGAGCCGCCAGACGCCATGCTCGACACCGTCGAAATCGTCCCGCCGCCCGTGCAGGATGCCGGCGCGAAGCGCTCGTGGCTTACGCGTCTGAAGAGCGGCCTCGCGAAAACCAGTTCGAACCTGACCGGCATTTTCGTCGGCACGAAGATCGACGAGGACCTGTACGAGGAACTCGAAACCGCGCTGCTGATGTCTGATGCCGGCGTCGAGGCGACCGAATTCCTGCTCGAAGCGCTGCGCGAAAAAGTGCGCGGCGAACGCCTGACGGCCCCCCTGCAGGTCAAAACCGCCTTGCGCACACTGCTCGTCGAGTTGCTCAAGCCGCTCGAAAAATCGCTGATGCTCGGCCGCGCGCAGCCGCTCGTGATGATGATCGCCGGCGTCAACGGCGCGGGCAAAACCACGAGCATCGGCAAGCTCGCGAAGCATCTGCAGAGCTTTGACCAATCGGTGCTGCTCGCCGCCGGCGACACGTTCCGCGCCGCCGCGCGCGAGCAACTCGCCGTGTGGGGCCAGCGCAACAACGTGACCGTGGTCGCGCAGGAAAGCGGCGACCCGGCCGCGGTGATCTTCGACGCGGTCGGCGCCGCGCGCGCGCGCAAGATCGACGTGATGATGGCCGACACGGCCGGCCGCCTGCCCACGCAACTGCATCTGATGGAAGAACTGCGCAAGGTGAAGCGCGTGATTGGCAAGGCGCAGGACGGCGCGCCGCACGAAGTGCTGCTCGTGATCGACGCGAACACCGGCCAGAACGCGCTCACACAGGTCAAGGCGTTCGACGACGCGCTCGGGCTCACCGGCCTGATCGTCACCAAGCTCGACGGCACCGCGAAGGGCGGCATCCTCGCGGCGATCGCGCGGCAGCGGCCGATTCCGGTGTATTTCATCGGCGTCGGCGAAAAGGTCGAGGATCTGCAGCCGTTCAGCGCGGAGGAGTTCTCGGACGCGCTACTGGGCGGCTGATCGCGTGATCGTTGCGGCGCTCGGCGCTCGCGGCGAACCAAAGGAAAAGGGCACTCAGCGGAGCGCCCTTTTTTCGTTTCAAGCTACCGTCGACGTGTCAGCGATCCCGGGCTCACTCCGCGTCCGGCTGCACGCCCGGCGCCGCGCGCGCGAACGCGTCGAGTTGCATCGCATGATCGTAGATGCGCTGGATCGTCGGAAACTTTGCGGTGTCGACCTTGAAGCGCTGCGCGTTGAATACCTGCGGAATCAGGCACGCGTCGGCGAGTGTCGGTGCGTCGCCGAAACACAGTTTGCCGGTGCGCGCGTCGCCGGCAAGATGCGTCTCCAGCGTCGCGAAGCCCGCGTCGATCCAGTGCCGGTACCACGCGTCCTTCGCGTCGTCGTCGACTCGCAGCGTGTGCTTCAGATAGCGCAGCACGCGCAGATTGTTCAGGGGATGAATCTCGCACGCGACCTGCAGCGCCACCGAGCGCACATACGCGCGATCGAGCGGTGCCTTCGGTAGCAGCGGCGGCTCGGGATGCGTCTCCTCGAGATACTCGATGATCGCGAGCGACTGCGGCAGCAAATGACTGCCGTCGGCGAGCGTCGGCACGATGCAGTCGGGGTTGATCTTGCGATACGCGGGCTTCAGCTGCTCGCCGCCTTCGCGCACGAGGTGCACGGGTACGTAGTCGTACGACAGGTTCTTCACGTTCAGCGCGATGCGCACGCGATACGACGCCGAGCTACGGAAATAGCTGTAGAGCTTCATGTTGTCTGCCTCCTCCACCTGCACGCAAGCCTTCTCAGACGACGCGCACGCTGAACTCGCCGAGCCCGTCCACGCCGCCCTTCATCAGGTCACCCTTCACGACCGCGCCGACGCCTTCCGGCGTGCCGGTGAAAATCAGGTCGCCAGGCCGCAGCTCGAACAGCGTCGACAGAGACGCGATCGTCTCGGCCACCGACCAGATCAGCTGCGACACATCCGCGCGCTGCTTGTCCTCGCCATTCACCGACAGCCAGATCTCGCCTTTGCCGATGTGACCAACCGTCGAAGCCGGATGGATCGGGCCGAGCGGCGCCGAGTGATCGAAGCCCTTGGCGGTATCCCACGGACGACCCATTTTCTTCGCTTCGCCTTGCAGGTCGCGGCGCGTCATGTCGAGACCGAGCGCGTAGCCGTAAACATGGTCGAGCGCGCGGTCGACGGGGATGTCTTTGCCGCCCTCGCCGATCGCCGCGACCATTTCCATTTCGAAATGGACGTTCCTGGTCTGCGACGGATACGGGAATTCGCCGGTCGCGCCCGGCGCGACGTACACGATCGCATCGGCCGGCTTCGTGAAGAAGAACGGCGGCTCGCGGTCCGGGTCGTGGCCCATTTCACGCGCGTGCGCCTCGTAGTTGCGCCCCACGCAGTAGATGCGGCGCACCGCGAACTGCTCGCCCGACCCCACGACCGGCACCGCGACTTGCGGTGCGGGTGCAAATACGTAACTCATCCCGTTCTCCGTTTTCCGATGTGCGCCGCCGAGGCGGCGAGAGACATCGAGTGTAACCCGCGGCACGGCGCGGGGGCGTGTCAGGCGGCACGTCGCGCGCCACTGCGTGCCCGCTTCGTTGCTGTTCGCCCGCTCGCCATAGATGCGATACTCACACCGAACTGTTCCCCGAATGGCGTAGCGAACCGCCAGGCGCGGCACGCCACCCGCCTCTTGCGCACGATGACCGACTCCACCGATACCACTTCTCCCTTCCCCTGGGCCCGATTCATCAAGGAAATCGGCCGCGGCCCGAATGGCGCCCGCGCGCTGACCGCCGACGACACGCGCTCGCTCTACACCGCGATGCTCGACGGCCGCGTCGACGATCTCGAACTCGGCGCGGTGCTGCTCGCGTATCGCGTGAAAGGCGAAACCGCCGACGAACTCGCCGCGATGCTGGCCGCCGCGCATACGTCGTTCGAGCCGGTGCGGCTGCCGCACGGCGCGTTTCGGCCGGTGTCGATTCCGTCGTACAACGGCGCGCGCAAGCAGCCGAACCTCGTGCCGCTGCTCGCGCTGCTGCTCGCCCGCGAAGGCGTGCCGGTACTGGTACACGGCGTCACCGAGGATCCGGGTCGGGTGACGAGCGCGGAAATCTTCACACATCTGCGCATCGCCCATGCGCAGTCGCACACGCAGATCGAAGCTGGACTTGCGGAGCGCCGCGTCGCGTTCGCCTCGATCGACGTACTGGCTCCCAAGCTCGCGCGCCTGCTCGCGCTGCGCCGGCGCATGGGCGTGCGCAATTCGACGCATACGCTCGTCAAGCTGCTGCAGCCGTTCGCGCCCGCGGGATTGCGGCTCGTGAACTACACGCATCCGCCGTATCGCGACAGTCTCACTCAGCTGTTCGTCACGCATCCCGATGCGGCCGTCGGCGGTGCGCTGCTCGCGCGCGGCACCGAAGGCGAGGCGGTCGCCGATACGCGCCGCCAGGTGCAGGTCGACTGGCTGCATGACGGCATCTGCGAGACGCGGCTGCCGCACGAGCGCTCGTCGCCCGATGCGCCCGAAGTCGAGCTGCCCGAAGCGCGCGACGCGGCGACCACGGCCGCCTGGATCGACGCCGTGCTGCGCGGCGAAGCGCCGGTGCCTGGCGCGCTCGAGCGGCAGGTCGAGCTGATCGTCGATATCGCGAAGACGGCGGCCTGACGGCCGCGGGTTGACAGGCCAACGCACGCCGTCATACATTTGGCCTCATGCGTTCCCTTCCGAACACCCTCCGAATTATCTCCGGCCGCCTGGCGCGGCCCCTATCGCTACGCCTGGCGTAAGTCTCGCGTAGCGCCGCGCGCTGGCAGCTCCGGTTGTCGGCGGCGGTCCTCCCCGTAGTTCCCGCAGTTTCGCTTCACCCCCGTCGTAGTTCTCCACAACCTGTCGTCGTTTGCATTCGTCCGTTTACCGCGCGGACGATGCGAGAGGATCACATGTACGTTGCATGGGCAGCATCCGCAGCGTGCATGCGTGAACAGTCGGCCAACCGCTCGACGTCGCGTCCCTCCGCCGACGACACCACGAATGAGGCACCTCACCATGTTGCGCAATCCCGCTGAAAAGTACCGCCCCTTTCCCGCCGTCCGGCTGACCGGCCGCAAATGGCCGAGTCGCACGGTCGACGCCGCACCCGTCTGGATGAGCACGGACCTGCGCGACGGCAATCAGGCGCTGATCGAACCGATGAACGCCGCGCAGAAGCTCGAGTACTTCGAGATGCTGGTCGCGATCGGTTTCAAGGAAATCGAAGTGGGCTTTCCGGCGGCGTCGCAGACCGATTTCGACTTCGTGCGCAAGCTGATCGACGAGCGGCGCATTCCCGACGACGTCACGATCGAAGTCTTCGTGCCGTCGCGCGCGGAGCTGATCGCACGCACGTTCGACTCGCTCGAAGGCGCGCCGCGCGCGATCGTGCATCTGTACAACGCGATCTGCCCGTCGTTCCGGCGCATCGTGTTCCAGCAGTCGAAGGATGAGATCAAGGCGCTTGCCGTCGAAGGCACGGGCCTCATCAAGGAACACGCGCAGGCGCGGCCGGCCACGCGCTGGACCTTCCAGTACTCGCCCGAGACCTTCAACACGACCGAGCTGCCGTTCGCGCGCGAGGTGTGCGACGCGGTCGCGCAAACGTGGCGGCCCACGCGCGATCACAAGATGATCGTCAACCTGCCGGCAAGCGTCGAAGCGGCCACGCCGAACGTGTTCGCCGACCAGATCGAATGGATGCATCGCAACCTCGGTTACCGCGACAGCATCGTGCTGTCGGTGCATCCGCACAACGATCGCGGCACCGCCGTGGCCGCGGCGCAGCTCGCGCTGCTGGCGGGCGCGGATCGCATCGAAGGCTGTCTGTTCGGCAATGGCGAGCGCACCGGCAACGTCGATCTCGTCACAGTCGCGATGAATCTCGACGCGATGGGTATCGACAGCGGTCTGGATTTCTCGGATCTCGCGACGATCAGGCGCGTGGCGGAACGCTGCACGCGGCTTCCGGTGGCGGCGCGGCATCCGTATGCGGGAGAGCTAGCGATGCGCGGCTCGCGCGAGGCGCGCGACGCGGATGCCGATGTAGACGAGCACGGCGCAAACAGCCGCGACAAAGCTGGCGAATGCGCGACCGCGTGAATTCGCGTTGGGCCTCGAGCCTGCTGCAGCGGAGTGCACACCGGCATTCCGCTGCCGCTGGAGACGCGCTCACGAGACGCGCCCGCCCGATGAGAATCTCACTCGAGCGCGCAACGGGTCGCCTGCCACGCGATCAGTCGCCACTGCCCGTCTTCGTGCGTGTGAATCGCGGTATAGGCAATCGGAAACAGGAGCGCGCCGTTGTTCGCCTCCATCTCGATCAGCGCGCGGCCCGTGACGACGTAGGTCTCGCGCCCGGCCGGCAAGACATCCTGCGACTGCACCTCGATTTGCCGATAACGACGGCGCCCCGCGGTGATCCCGTCGATGAACTGCCGCTTCGTCTCGCGCTTGCCATTCGTATGGACGTAGCTCACGTTGTCCGCGAGCAGCGTGTCGAGCGACTGCCCATCGCCATCGACCATCGCGCGAAAACGCTCTCGCTCGAGCCCGCGAATCGCTTCGATCATCTTTGCCGCCATTGCAGAGCCCCTCGAACACCGCGAGCCGCAGGCGGCCACGGTCAGAAGTGATATTGCAAATATAGCTGGCTGAAATTTATACCAGGATTCGGCTCTTTGATACCGCCATTGGAGACATGCTGGAAGCGGTAGCCGGCGACATACTGCTCACGAGCGCCGAACTGCAGCCCGACGCCCGCCATCTCGGCGAACTGGAACGCGGTGCCCAACGTGAAGTCGGAAGAAATGCGCGGGCTGGTCAGCAGCCGGACGCCGGCACCCACCTCGATGAATGGCCGCACCGAACCCGACGACCTGATGAAGCGGATCACCGGCGTCACGCCGATCTCGCCGATGTTGTCGTGAACGTTTCCTTCATTGGTGTGCCACCACGCGACATGCGCCTCGCCGAGCAGCGCGAAATGCCAGTCGCCGATCTGCCACCAGGTGAGGTTTGGATCCCAGACCATGCCGAGATCGAGCGTCCTGACGTGATGGTCGCCGACGCCGGCGGCCACCTGCACGCCGAACTGCTCAGCTTGGGACGCGCCCGCCGCACCCAACAGCAGAACGAGCAGAACGGCAAACGTGCTTTTTAGAGTAAGTAGAGTAAGTCCACGCACCACAAGATTCTGCCTGTTCATCCGTCCCCCATACTGCCGCGTATTAAGCGAGCGCCCCCTTTATTCCAAGCACGAATTCAGGAGCAAGTATTTCCCAGATAATGCCCATGACCAGCAATTATTCTCTTTAAAAACGGGACGATGTCAGTCAAACATGAGCCTGCAACCGCTCCCGGCGGTACTTTGTACAGGTCCAACGCGCAAGGCAAATAGAGCGTATGATGACTATTAGAAGTCAAAACTCAATAGGATTTTCTGGAACTCGGATGCCCCTGCGACCTCTAAGTATTAGCACTCGGCAGATCTGAGTGCTAACATCCATCGCTGGAGTCGTTTACTGAGTCCGCTATTGTCTGATTCCAAAGGAGCTTCACACGTGAGCCATGCAATGACCCTTCCGAGTACTTTGAGCCCGTCGTCGGCTAAGGCCGCTCCGGCAGGTGCACTGGCGCTCTCGCATTCCTCGCTGCTGTCCGGTCACCTGGGCAACATCGACGCCTACATCCAGGCGGTCAACCGGATTCCGATGCTGACGCCGGCGGAGGAACGCCAGTTCGCCACCGAGTTGCGCGAACACGACAATCTGGAGGCTGCGCGCCGCCTAGTGCTGTCGCACCTGCGACTCGTCGTGTCCATCGCGCGTAACTACCTCGGTTACGGGTTGCCGCACGCCGATCTGATCCAGGAAGGCAACATCGGCCTGATGAAAGCGGTCAAGCGCTTCGATCCCGAGCAAAACGTGCGCCTCGTGTCATACGCGATGCACTGGATCAAGGCCGAGATCCACGAGTACATCCTGCGCAACTGGCGCATGGTGAAGGTCGCCACCACCAAGGCGCAGCGTAAGCTGTTCTTCAACCTGCGCAGCCACAAGCAGGGGCTTGGCGCGTTCACGCCGGACGAGATCGACGGTCTCGCGAAGGAGCTGAACGTGAAGCGCGAAGAGGTCGCGGAGATGGAGACGCGTCTGTCGGGCGGCGATATCGCGCTCGAAGGTCAGGTCGAAGACGGCGAGGAGTCGTACGCGCCAATCGCCTATCTGGCCGACTCGCATAGTGAGCCGACTGCCGTGCTGGCTTCGCGTCAGCGCGACCGGCTGCAAAGCGACGGCATCGCAAGCGCGCTCGACGCGCTCGATCCGCGCAGCCGCCGCATCATCGAAGCGCGCTGGCTGAAGGTGGCCGACGATGGCTCGGGCGGCTCCACGTTGCACGAGCTGGCCGACGAGTTCGGTGTCTCGGCCGAACGTATCCGCCAGATCGAAGCCAGCGCGATGAAGAAGATGCGCGGCGCGCTGACCGAATACGCGTAAAGCGTCGAAGCCATGCGCGCGTCAATTGTGTCCCGCCCATGACATAGGTAAAAACGACACGCGTTAATCGGTCGCGCCATTTAGCGACCATCGCGCTCAAGCCCCGCCCTCGCAAGACGGCGGGGCTTTTTCATTCTTTTCGCCCTTTCTTGCGTCCCCGCGGCCGCGCTTCGCGTCGGCCTATCCGCAAGCCGGCTTGTCGAGGCCGGTAAGCGTTTCTTGACGTATCGCAAGTCCGGTAGCAATACTGCACAGACGCGGCAAGTTTCGCGACGTGTTGCCGCATGGCTAAATCTGAGCGCGCGAGGTTCACCTCCTACAATCGGCATGCATTCGCCAGACTGCCTGACTGCCTGACGGCCAGGGCGGTCTGGATCCAGCCGGACTCACCGGCGTGAAGTCGTCTTCGACCGATCATGACCATAGCCCTGAATCGCAGCAGCACTGTCCGGTCGCGCTTGCGCGGCCGGTTCACCAGGTGGGTGCGCGGTCCAACGCTGGCGCGCGATATCGCCATCATTCTCGCCATCAAGTTCGTGCTACTGATGGCGCTCAAGTACACATTCTTCAATCATCCACAGGCGCAGCACATGATGCTGCCGCCTGAGCAGGTCGCGCAGGCGCTGCTGTCGGTGCCCGCCCCGCATCCGTCTCGAGGTGATCAACATGCCCGTTAGCGAAGTCGTAGAACTGTCGCGGTTCCAGTTCGCCATCACGGCGCTTTATCACTTTCTGTTCGTGCCGCTCACGCTCGGTCTCGCCTGGCTGCTCGTCATCATGGAATCGGTCTACGTGATGACCGGCAAGCAGATCTACAAGGACATGACGCAGTTCTGGGGCAAGCTGTTCGGCATCAACTTTGCAATGGGCGTCGCGACCGGCCTCACGCTCGAGTTTCAGTTCGGCACCAACTGGGCTTATTACGCGCATTACGTCGGCGACATTTTCGGCGTGCCGCTCGCCGTCGAAGGGCTGATGGCGTTCTTCCTCGAATCGACGTTCGTCGGTCTGTTCTTTTTCGGCTGGAACAGATTGTCAAAAATCCAGCATCTGATCGTCACGTTCTGTGTCGCGCTCGGTTCGAACCTGTCGGCGCTGTGGATTCTGATTGCCAACGGCTGGATGAACAATCCGGTCGGCGCGAAGTTCAACTATCAGACGATGCGCATGGAGCTCGACAGCATCGGCTCGGTGATCTTCAACCCGGTTGCACAGGTCAAGTTCGTGCACACGGTATCAGCTGGATACGTGACCGCGGCGATGTTCGTACTCGGCGTGTCGTCGTGGTATCTGTTGAAGCGCCGCGACACCGAGTTCGCGCTGCGCTCGTTCGCGATCGCCGCCGGCTTCGGCCTCGCGTCGGCGCTGTGCGTGATCGTGCTGGGCGACGAATCCGGCTATCGCACCGGTGAAGTCCAGCAGATCAAGCTCGCCGCGATCGAATCCGAATGGGAGACCGCGCCCGCGCCGGCACCGTTCACGATATTTGGCATCCCCAATCAGAAAGAGCAACGCACCGACTATGCGATCCGTGTGCCGTACGCGCTCGGCATTATCGCGACCCGCTCGCTCGACGAACCCGTGGTCGGCCTGCGCGACCTGATCGCCCAAAACGAAGGTCGCATCAAGGACGGCATGCTCGCCTATTCGGCGTTGCAGCGGCTAAAGGGCGGCGACTCCAGCGACGAGGCGCATGCGGAGTTCGACAAGTACAAGGACGATCTCGGCTACGCCCTGCTGCTCAAGCGGTTCACGCCGAGCGTCATCGACGCGACGCCAGACCAGATCGCCGCGGCGGCAAGAAGCACGGTTCCGCCGGTGTTGCCACTGTTCTTCTCGTTCCGCATGATGGTCGGCCTTGGCCTGCTGTTCCTCGCGACCTTCGTGCTCGCCTTCTGGTTCTGCGCGCAGCGCACGTTGCTGCTCGAAAGGCGCCGCTGGTTTCTGCGCTGGGCGGTCATCGCGATTCCGCTGCCGTGGCTCGCCGCCGAGCTCGGCTGGATCGTCGCGGAAATGGGCCGCCAGCCGTGGAGCATCGCGGGCATTCTGCCGACCAACCTGGCCGCGTCGACGCTGACGCCGCGCGATCTGTATCTGAGCATCGGCGGCTTCGTGCTGTTCTACACGGGGCTGTTCGTCATCGAGATCATGCTGATGTTCAAGTACGCGCGGCTCGGCCCTTCGTCGCTGCATACGGGCCGCTATCACCACGAGATCGGACAGCCGGTGACGCAGCCACTGTCGAACACGGCCGCATGACGCACCGCTGCACCGCCCCGGAGGAGAAACCCATATGGACTACGCAGTTCTCAGACTGATCTGGTGGGTGTTGATAGGTGTACTGCTGATCGTCTTCGCGCTCACCGACGGCTTCGACATGGGCGCGGCGATCCTGCTGCCGTTCATCGCCAACACCGACTCCGAGCGACGCATCGTCGTGAACACGGTCGGCGCGACGTGGGAAGGCAACCAGGTCTGGCTCGTGACCGCGGCCGCCGCGATGTTCGCCGCGTGGCCGCTCGCCTACGCGGCATCCTTCTCGGGATTCTACTTCGCGATGCTGCTCGTGCTGTTCGCGCTGTTCTTCCGTCCGGTCGGCTTCGACTATCGCGGCAAGCGCGAGGATCCGCGCTGGCGCAACGCGTGGGACTGGGGCCTCTTTATCGGCGGCTTCGTGCCGGCGCTGGTGTTCGGTGTCGCGTTCGGCAATCTGCTGCAAGGCGTGCCGTTCTCGTTCGATACCGATCTGCGCGTCACCTATCACGGCAGCTTCTTCGGCCTGCTCAATCCGTTCGCGCTGCTGACGGGACTCGTCAGCGTGTCGATGCTGGCCGCGCACGGCGCCGCGTTCGTCAAGTGGAAGACCGATGGGGTGGTTCACGAGCGCGCGTCGAAGGCGCTGCGGCTCGCGGCGCTGTGCACGGTGGTGCTGTTTCTCGTCGCGGGCGCGCTCGTCGCGACGATGATCGGCGGCTATCAGATCGTCGACGCGCCGCCGCTCGACGCCGTCTCCAATCCGTTGATGAAGACCGTGATCGGCGCGCCGGGTTTGTGGCTGAACAACTACGCGCTCTACCCGTGGATGGCGATTGCGCCGCTCGCGGGTCTCCTCGGCGGGGTGCTCGCGGTGCTGCTCGCGCGTTCGCGCTTCGAGGCGACGGCGTTTCTGTCGACGTCGTTGATGATCGTCGGCTTGATCTTGACCGCGGGCTTCTCGATGTTCCCGTTCATCATGCCATCGTCACTCGACGGCCGCAGCAGCCTGACCATGTGGGATTCCACCTCGAGCCGCATGACGCTCGAGATCATGCTGTTCGCCGTCATCGTGTTCCTGCCGATCATCCTGCTCTATACGGGCTGGGTGTATCGCGTGATGCGCGGCAAGGTGACCGCCGCGGCGATCAAGGAAAACCACCATTCGATGTATTGACCGGCGCGACGCTTCAACAGAAAACGGGAGTTGGCGATGTGGTATGTCAGCTGGATTCTCGGCGTTGGCGTCGCGCTGGCGTTCGGTGTCATCAATGTGATGTGGCTCGAATCGCGCGAGGTGGCGCGCTCGGCAAAGCGGGGGACTCGCTAGGCGCCACGCTCTGGTCGTCAACGCGAAAGCGGCACCTTGGGACCAGGTGCCGCTTTTTTATTGGCGTGCTGCGATCGCCGTGCAACTCAACAGCGCTCGACAGCCATCAACCGATCACGCCGGCACCGGCGCCGCGCCCGCGCCGCCGCCTTGCGACGACAGGCGCTCGGCCAGCTTCTGCGCATAGCGCTGCGCGGCCTCGCCGACGACGATATGGAACGTGTCGGTCGACACCCACGCGGTATCGAGCGTCGCGAGGCGCTGACGATCGACCGCCGACGGATCGCGCACGACCACCCGCAGACGCGTCGCCGCCACCGCATCGAGCGATATCACGTTGCCCGCGCCGCCGAGCACGGCGAGCCAGCGCAGCGGATCGGGATCGAGCGGACCGCCTTGCGCGTCATCGGCGCGCCCAGCGTTTCGCGCGACCGGCGCGGCAGCGGTAGCCGCTGCGGCAGCAGCCGGCGCCGATACAGCAACACCTGCCACCTTCACCGCGTCGCCCTGACCCTGCGCGATCGCTGTACGCATCTCATCGGCGATGATGTCCGCCTCCGGTCCGATGATCACCTGCACGTTGTTCGTGCCGCGCTTGAGCACACCGCGCGCACCGATCGACTTCAGTTCGCTTTCCGAGACCTTCTCCGTATCGACGACAGACAGACGCAGACGCGTCGTGCACGCATCCACGACCGACAGATTCGCCGCGCCACCGAGCGCCGCGATATAGCGCTGCGCACGCGGCACGGCCGCACCAGCCGCCGGCGCGACGAAACCGCCCGCCGCGAACGACTCGACCTGCTCGTCGGCAGCGGCGGGCTCACGGCCCGGCGTCGCCATGTTGAACTTACGGATGAAGAAGCGGAACAGACCGTAGTACACGACCGAGTACACGATGCCGAGCGGAATCGCCCACCAGCCCTTCGTCGACAGACCGAAGTTCAGCACGTAGTCGATGAAGCCCGCCGAGAACGTGAAGCCGAGGTGAATCCCGAGCGCCGAGCAGATCGCGAGCGACAGACCCGTCAGAAGCGCGTGGATCGCATACAGCACCGGCGCGAGGAACATGAAGCTGAACTCGATCGGCTCGGTCACACCGGTCAGGAACGACGTGAGCGCCATCGAGAACAGCAGGCCGAACACCATCGCGCGACGCTCTTTCGGCGCCTCGTGATACATCGCGAGACATGCGGCCGGCAGGCCGAACATCATCACCGGGAAGAAGCCGGTCATGAAGGTGCCCGCGGTCGGATCGCCAGCGAAGAAGCGGTGCAGGTCGCCCGTGACGGGCGCACCGCCCACCGGCGTGAAGGTGCCGAACACGAACCACGTTAGCGAGTTGAGGATGTGATGCAGGCCCGTGACGAGCAGCAGCCGGTTCAGCACGCCAAACACGAAGGCGCCGAGCGCGCCGGCCGTCGTGAGCCAGTGGCCGGCCACGTCGATCGCGTTCTGCACCGGCTCCCACACATGCCCGAATACGATGCCTAGCACCACGCAGACCACCCCTGTCACGATCGGCACGAAGCGTTTGCCGCCGAAGAACGCCAGGTAGTCGGGCAGCTTGATGTCCTTGTAGCGGTTGTACAGCAGCCCCGCGACGATGCCCGCGATGATCCCCGACAGCACGCCCATGTTGAGCTTGTCATTGATGTCCTTCATCACCGCGATCTGCACCAGATAGCCGATCGCGCCAGCCAGACCCGCGACGCCGTTGTTGTCTTTCGCGAAGCCGACCGCCACGCCGATCGCGAACAGGAGCGGCAGGTTGTCGAAGATCGCGCCGCCCGCATCGGCGATCATCTTGATGTTGAACACGTCGGGCTGGCCGAGCCGCAGCAACAGGCCGGCCACCGGTAGCACCGCGATCGGCAACATCAGCGCGCGTCCCAGGCGCTGAATCTTCAGAAACGGATTTCCATCCATCGGTATCTCCAATTTTGTCTCGTAGGGGTACGTCTTGGTTGAGTGGTGCAGCTATACGGAGAATCGCGCCGCGCGTGAAGGCAGACGTGCTGCCGGGCGCACGGCGTGCGGGTTCTCAAATTCGCTAGGGTCTGTTTACATATGGAACGCACGTGCGAATGCCCGCTATCGGCCGTCCCCCAAGGGGACTTCCTTCGGGGCGCAGGGCAAGGAGTAAGGAGCGCTGCGTGGCCGCGCCACGTAAGCGACGCGCGACGCCGCCATGCGGCCGATAGCGGGCATTCCCCTGGAATGAAATCCAGGCAATGGGGTTGCCGCGAGAAGGGCCGCTCGCTGCGTCATGCTCCTTGCGAATACGTCGAGTATTCGCGGCGTCGCAGTCCTTGCGAGCGGCCCTTCTCGCGGCAACGCACGTGCGTTCCATATGTAAACAGACCCTAGTGTTTCAATCGAGGGGCCACGTGACGCGGCTTGCGGCTCTGACCGCCTGCGCCGAGTCGAGCG
This sequence comes from Paraburkholderia sp. UCT2, assembly GCF_014397665.1. NCBI lineage: Bacteria > Pseudomonadati > Pseudomonadota > Betaproteobacteria > Burkholderiales > Burkholderiaceae > Paraburkholderia > Paraburkholderia sp. UCT2. The sequence continues at coordinate 34,738 of NZ_VZQO01000049.1, read as the reverse complement.
CTAGCGCATCGCGGGCGCGCTGGCGACACAGCTGATAGTCGAGCGTGCGCACGCGTGCCTTGATGCCCGGCACGGAGACCGGATCGACCGACAGCTCGGTCACACCGAGGCCCACCAGCAGCGGCATCGCGAGCGGGTCGCCGGCAAGCGCGCCGCACACGCCGACCCATTTGCCGTGCTTCGCGGCACCTTCGACGGTCGCCGCGATCAGGCGCAGCACCGCCGGATGCAGGCCGTCCGCCTGCGCCGCCAGATCGGGCTGGCAGCGGTCCATCGCGAGCGTGTATTGGGTCAGGTCGTTGGTGCCGATCGACAGGAAATCGGCGTGCTGCGCGAGCTGATCGGCGAGCAATGCAGCCGACGGCACTTCGATCATCACGCCAACTTCGACCGGCTCCGATCTACCCGCTTCGCGTGCAAGCTCGTCGATACGCTTGCGGATGCGGATCAGTTCGCCCGCATCGGTGACCATCGGCAGCAGGATGCGCACGGCGCCGACCGGACGCACCGCGAGCAGGCCACGCAGCTGGTCGTCGAGCAGATCGGGGCGCACCTGCGCGAGGCGCACGCCGCGCAGGCCGAGTGCGGGGTTCGGCTCGGGCGGCAGCGTCAGATAATCGACTTCCTTGTCCGCGCCGACGTCGAGCGTGCGGATGATCGCGGCGCGGCCGCGCAACGCATCGACGATCGCCTGATAGCTGTGGCGATGCTCGTCCGCGCTCGGCGCGGCCGGGCGGTGGATGAACAGCAGCTCGGTGCGCAGCAGGCCGACCGCGTCCGCGCCGTTGTCAACCGCGGCGTTCGCGTCGTCGAGTGTGGCGATGTTGGCGGCCACTTCGATCGCGCGGCCGTCGGAGGTCGCCGCTGCCTGCTGCGACGTGCGGCGATTCGCTTCGCGCACGTCGGCGAGGCGGCTGCGTTCGCGTCGCGCGCGTTCGACGTCGAGTTCGGTCGGCGCGAATTCGAGCCGGCCGGTGCTCGCGTTCACCACCACCTGAGTGCCCTCGGGAATCGCATGCAACGCGTCGCCGAGCGCGACCAGCGCCGGAATGCCCGCCTGACGCGCGAGAATCGCCGCGTGCGAGGTCGCACCGCCACGCGCCATCACAAGCGCGGTCACGCGCGTGCGATCGAGCGACGACAGATCCGACGGCGTGAATTCGTCGGCCGCGAGCACCGCCTCATCCGGCAACGTGCGAGCCGCGCTGCTCGTGTAGCCGAGCGCGCGCTGCACGCGCTTTTCGATGTCGCGCAGATCGGCGGCCCGCTCGGCGAGCAGTGCGTCCTCCACATTACTCAGGATGCCTACTTGCGCGCGGATCGCTTCGCGCCACGCAAAACCGGCGCTCTTGCCGAGGCTGATCAGATCGCGCGCGGCGTCGAGCAGTGTCGGATCTTCGAGCAGCACGCGATGCACCGCGAAAATCCCCGCCTCGCCGACCGAGCCGCGTTGCGACGCATCGCGCACGATCGTGTCGAGATCGGCGTCGACGGTCGCGATCGCCTTGTCGAGCAGACGGCTTTCCGCCGCCGACGTGCCGCTCGCCTGCTCCGGCGGCTCGAGATCCGCGTCGTCCCAGCGCACCAGCTTGCCGAGCGCGATGCCCGGCGCGGCGCACACGCCCGCGAGCGTGTTCGGCGCGAGCGGCTCGCCCGCGGCGGGCGGCGCAACGACTGCCGCCGGTGCGGCCGCTGGCCGCGCCGCTTTCTGTTCGCGCTTCGGTTCGACCTCGCCGTGCGCTTCGCGCGTCAGTTCGTCAGCGATTGCATCGACCGCCGCCTGCGCGTGCGGACCGACGCCGAGCAACTCGACGCTTGCGCCTTCGCCGGCACCGAGTCCAAGCAGACCCACCACGCTTTCGATCGGCGCCTTGCGCCCGTCGTAGCGCACCTCGACCCGTGCGTCGAAGCCGCGCGCCGCTTCGCGCGCCCGCGCCGCGGGCCGCGCATGCAGGCCGCCCGCATGCGTCAGCGTGACCTGCCGGCGCGCTTCGTCCATCACGTGCGCGGCGCTCGCCTCGCGCACCGCGTCGTGGCTGACGCCCTCGCGCGCGCGCAGCACCAGCAGCGTCGTTTCGCCGGCCTTGACATGCCCGTTCGGCGCCCGCTCGATGATCTCGAACGCATCCGAATTCGCAATCGCGATCACCGAGACGAGGCTCGGCGCATTCAGCGCGATCTGATCCAGATCGAACTCGATCAGCACGTCACCGGCGCGCACCTGCGCGCCCTGCTCGACCATCGGCGCAAAACCCTTGCCGTTCAGCCCGACGGTGTCGATACCGATATGCAGCAGAATCTGCGCGCCCTCGGCGCTCTCGAGCGTTACCGCGTGGCCGGTGCGCGCGAGATGCGTGACGACGCCGTCGCATGGCGCGACGAGCCGACCCGCGAGCGGATCGACGCCGATGCCGTCGCCGAACATGCCGCCCGAAAACACCGGGTCCGGCACCTTCGCGAGCGGCACGACCGGGCCGGTCAGCGGTGCAAGCAAAACAATGTGATTCTCGGAATGGCTCATCAGGTTGGACTTCTCGACACGTCGCATCGTCATTCTCATCAGTGAGTTTCGGTGACTTTGTTGAGATGGCGAGGCGCGTCGGGATTGCGCCCGCGCGCGGCGGCAAGATCCGCGGCCATCACGTAAAAGGACAGGATGGCGGCGATCGGATCGAGCGCCGCGTGTGCGGTGGCGACGAGCGGCAGCGAGGCTTGCGCGACGTCATCGGGCGCCGCGAGCAGCACGCGCGCGCCGCGCGCGCTCATGTCGTGCGCGAGTTGCAGCAGACCCGCCTGCTCCGGGCCACGCGGCGCGAACACGAGCAGCGGATAGTCGCGGTCGATCAGCTCCATCGGACCATGACGCACTTCCGCGCTCGAAAACGCTTCGGCCTGGATGCCGGAAGTTTCCTTCAGCTTCAGCGCGGCTTCCTGCGCGATCGCGAGGCCAAGACCGCGGCCAATCACGATCATCCGTTCGATACCGCGCAACTCGTTCACGGCCATCGACCAGTCGAGCCGGCCCGCGCGTTCCAGCGCGTCGGGCAGCGTATTCAGTCCATCGAGCAACTCGGCGTCGTTCTGCCAATGCGCAACCAGCTGCGCGGAGATCGACAGCATGGCGATATAGCTCTTGGTCGCCGCGACGCTCAGCTCGGGACCGGCTACGAGCGGCAGATGCCATTCGCACGCGTCGGCGAGCGGCGAGCTCGGTGCGTTCACGGCGGCGACCGTCAATGCGCCGGCCGCGCGCAACGCGTTCATCGTGCCGACGAGGTCGGGGCTCTTGCCCGATTGCGAAAACGCGAGCGCAAGCTTGTCGCGCACCTGCAGCGGCGCCTGCTGCAGCGTCGCGACCGACATCGGCAGCGACGCGACCGGCACGCCGAGGCGGCTCATCGTCAGGGATGCAAAGTAGCTGGCGGCATGGTCCGAGCTGCCGCGCGCGACGGTCAACGCGACATGGCGCGGCTGCTGCGCGAGCTTCGCGGCGAGCGCCGCGACGCGCGAGGTGTCCTTGAGCTGCTCGGCTACTGTTGCGGCGGACGCGAGCGCTTCCTTAAGCATATTCGACAATGGCTTCTCCTTCGACGTAGGTCGCGCTCAGCGCCAGCTCGCGGTCGAATACGACCACGTCGGCCCACGCACCGCGCGCGATGCGGCCGCGGTCCTCGATGCCGAGATAGTCGGCGGCGTAGCGTGACAAACGGTGGGATACATCGGCGATCGGCAGGCCGATCGAGACGAGATTGCGCAGCGCCTGATCCATCGTCAGCGTGCTGCCCGCGAGCGTGCCGTCGGCCAGACGTACCCCGCCGAGGCACTTGGTTACGTGCTGGCTGCCGAGGCGGTATTCGCCGTCGGGCATGCCGGTAGCCGACGTGCTGTCCGTCACCACATACAGGCGCGGAATCGCGCGCAGCGCGGTGCGGATCGCCCCCGGATGCACGTGCAGCAGGTCGGGAATGATTTCGGCGTATTCGGCGTGCGCAAGCGCAGCGCCGACGAGGCCAGGGTTGCGGTGATGCAGCGGCGACATCGCGTTGAACAGATGCGTGAAGCCGCACGCGCCGTGCTTGAGCGCGGCGACCGCGTCGTCGTAGGTGCCGAGCGAATGGCCGAGCTGCACGCGTACGCCGCGCGCCGCCATCTCGGAGATGATCTCCATGTGGCCGGCGATCTCGGGCGCCAGCGTGACGACGCGGATCGGCGCGATCGACAGATACCTGAGCACCTCGTCCAACACCGCCGATACCGCCGCGTCGGGCTGCGCGCCGAGCTTGCCGGGGTTGATGTACGGCCCTTCCAGATGCACGCCGAGCACGCGCGCGCAACCCGGCGTGCGCACCCGCGTGACGTTGCCGAGCCCGGCGACGACGTTCATCAGCTCGTCGCGCGGCGCGGTCATGGTCGTTGCGAGCAGGCTCGTGGTGCCGTAGCGCGCATGCGTGCGGGTGATCGTTTCGATCGCGTCGCCAGCTTCCATCACGTCGGCGCCGCCGCCGCCATGCACGTGCAGATCGATGAAGCCGGGCAGGATGTACGGTGCGTCGTTCGTCGTCGGATCGACGCGCTCGCCGGACAGCGTCGTGATGCGGCCGTTTTCGTATTCGAGCGTGCCGTGGATCCACCCTTCGGTGGTGAGTATGTTTCCGGTCAGCATGAGTCTCTCTGGTGCGTGATACGTATGCGGCAAATGGCGTCCGCCGGACTTGCGGCCTGCGAGGGCCGCGCAGCTCAGGTGCGCAATTCAGCGACGAAGTCGTAGTAGTCGTCGCGGCAATAGGTGTCGGTCAGCTCGATCGCGCGTTGATCCGCGCAGTAGCCGATCCGGGTGATGACCAGCAGCGCGGTGCGCGGTTCGATGTCCATCAGCGCGGCGATTTCGCTCGACGCGTTGACCGCGCGGAAGTGCTGCAACGCGCGCACGACCGCCGCGCCGCGCTGCTCGAGATAGCTGTACAGCGAGTCGCCGATCACGAGCGGATCAGGCACGATCGCGACCGGCAGCGCCGAATGTTCGACCGCCATCACGATGCCGTCCGCGCGCCGCAGCCGCCGCAGGCTCGTGACGGCCGCGCCGGGTGACAAGCCGAGGCGCAGCAGCTCGTCGCGATTGGCGGCGCGCACGTCGCGTTCGAGCCAGACCGAATCGGGCCGGAAACCGCGCTGCTGCATCTTCTTCGTGAAGCCGGTGAGACGCGACAGCGGATCTTCGACGCGCGGCGTGATGAAGCTGCCCGCGCCGCGCGAGCGCCGGATCAGCCCCTGCTCGACCAGCAGTTCGATCGCCTTGCGCGCGGTGACGCGCGACACGCCGATCGCGTCGGACAGCGTACGCTCGGAAGGCAGCGCCTCGCCGGCCGACCAGACGCCGCAATGGATCGCCGTCGCCAGGTTGCGCGCGAGCTGCAGGTAGAGCGGCGTGACGTTGCGCACGTCAGGCATCAATGCGGACCAGCGAGTTTCCATGGGGCTCCAAGGACGCCGTGAGCAGTACAGCCCGGAAAATTGAGAGCCCATTATATAACCAACATAATACCAGTCAACGGACTGGTTCCATGCCGGCCCGGATCGCCGGAAAGCCTTGCTGAGTGAGGATCACAGCGGGATTCAACGGCTCCGTCGGAGGGATTTGCAGACCAGGGACTTTCCCGGATCGCACGCATTTGACGATACCAGCGAGTCGTTATCGGCTCCTGGTGGTATCAACAGCCCAAATAATCAATACCTATTTAATACCAGTTGGTGTCTCGCGGCGGTGGAGTGGCTTTCTTAATAAGGGTCGTGCCGATATAGTGCGCTGTACCGACCATAAAAAGTCCCGGGGAGCCGCCCTTGACAGATTCCGAGGCGCAGCGGCGCGCTCAGGCCGTCCGCCATTTCAATCGCTTCTATACCCAATGCATCGGTGCCCTGCACGAGCGTCTGGCTCGAAGCGAGTTCTCGCTGACGGAAGTGCGCGTGCTGCACGAGCTATCACGCGCCCGCGCGCAGACCGCGTCGGTGCTCGGGCGCGCGCTCGGGCTCGATAGCGGCTATCTGAGCCGCCTGCTGACCAGTTTCGAGCGACGCAAGCTGATCACCCGCCGTCCATCCGACACCGACGCACGCCAGTCGCTGATCGCGCTCACCGAGCACGGCCACGCGATCTACGCGCCGCTCGACGCCGCCGCCATCCATGAAGCACTCGGCCTGCTCGACAGACTCAGCGCGCTATCGCAGGAGCAACTGATCGGCGCGATGAAGCTGATCGAGCGCCTGCTCAGCGACAAGCCGAAGCACGAGCTCGTGGTGCTGCGTCAGCCGCGCGCCGGCGAATGTGGCTGGCTCGTGCATCGTCAGGCGCAGTGGTTCGCCGCGCAGTACGGCTGGGATCACACGTTCGAGGGCTTGCTCGCGCGCGTCGTCGCCGAGTACGCGCAGCGCAACGATCCGCTGCGCGAGAAGTGCTGGATCGCCGAACAGGAGGGTCTGGTGGTCGGCTCGGTTTGCCTCGTCGGGGTCTCGACGACGGTCGCGGGCGTGCGCCTGCTGTGGGTCGAACCGGACGTGCGGAAGCTCGGCATCGGCACGCAGTTGCTCAGCGAATGCGCGCGCTTCGCGCGGCGCGCGGGCTACACGAAGCTCACGCTGACCACCGCGAGCGCATTGGCGGAGCCACGGCGGCTTTGCGAGCGCGCTGGGTTCGAGTTGGCCGGCAGCGCGGCGCAGCGCCGCTTCGGCCAGGATCTGACGATCGAAAGATGGGAGCTGGAGCTATAAAAAAAGCACGCGCCCGTACGGCGCGTGCCTTTCCTGATGCCATGCGGCTGCGCTTGCGATCGCGCTGAACGCGTCGCTTAGAACGACGGCACCATCGAACCCTTGAACTGCGTCTTGATGGACTGGCGCACGTCTTCCGACTGATATGCCGCGACCAGCTTCTTCACCCATGGCTGATCCTTGTCCTTCGCGCGCACGGCGATCAGGTTCGCGTACGGGCTGTGGATGTCTTCGAGCGCGATCGCGTCCTTGGTCGGCTGCAGGCCGGCGGCCAGCGCGAAGTTCGTATTGATGACGGCAGCGTCGACGTCGGCGAGCGAACGCGGCAGTTGCGCGGCGTCGAGCTCGACGAACCTGATCTTCTTCGGATTGTCGACGACATCGAGCGGCGTCGCGTTGTTGCCGCCCGTGGCCGCGCCGGCCTTCAGCTTGATCAGCCCTTGCGCCTGCAGCAACAGCAGCGCGCGATTTTCGTTCGACGGATCGTTCGGCACCGCGACCTTCGCGCCCTGCGGCAGGTCCTTCAACGACTTCAGCTTCTTCGAGTACGCGCCGAGCGGCGAGATGTACGTGAGGCCCGCGTTGACGAGCTTGTAGCCGCGCTGCTTGATCTGGCTATCGAGGTACGGCTGGTGCTGGAAGCTGTTGGCGTCGAGGTCGCCCGCGTCGAGCGCGGCGTTCGGCTGAATGTAATCGTTGAACTCGACGACCTTCACGTTCAGGCCTTCGCGCTTCGCGACCTTGGTGACGACTTCCCAGATCTGCGCGTCCGGGCCGCCGATCGTGCCGACCTTGATGACCTTGTCGTCGGCGTGCGCGCCGAAGCTGGTCAGGATCGCCGCCCCGGCGACGACTGCGGTGAGGCCTTTGAGGATATTTCTGCGCTGCATGTGATTCTCGCTGTTGCGGTTCGACGTTTGAGTCGATGGCTCCGATCGATGTCGGAGTCGGATGAAATGGGCGGCGCTCCGGTTCGTGCTGGCGCGCCGTCGGCCAAGCCCAAAATTGTTTCATATGGGCGGCAAGTTGGGAAATACCCTTACCGCATATGGTTATGCGGAGCGCAAGCGCAATGGCTAGCGCAACGCAAAACCCGCGGCTGACCGATAATCCAGAGCCGTAGCCGCACACGGCCCACTCACCCGCCCCTAAGAACGACCATGTACGTGATCAACCTGATCTACACCGCCCCTCTCGATCGTATCGACGACGCGCTCGACGCGCATCGCGCGTTTCTCGCGGAGCAGTTCGACGCGGGCATCTTCGTCGCGGCCGGGCCGAAAGTGCCGCGCGACGGCGGCATCATCCTCGCGGTTCGTATCGAGCGCGACAGGCTGAATCGCATTCTCGCGAGCGATCCGTTCGCCCTGCAACAGCTCGCGCGCTACGAGGTGACGGAGTTCAAGACGACGCGTCTCGCGCCGGGGCTGAATTTGCCGATTCCGGTCTGAGCGCGAATTGCGAAGAGGAGGTGGATGCGGGGAGGCGTGAGCGGCGCCGCTTTAAAAAGCCGCCTGCGATGCGCGTCAATCAAGCAGCAGCTTGATGTCATGCACCCATGGTGTCGCGCCTTGGCCATCGCGCGCGAACAGACGCAGCTTGCCGTCCGTGTCGAACACATAGCTCGCGGCCGTGTGGTCCATCGTGTAGCTGTCGGGTGTCTTGCCCGGGACCTTCGCGTAGTACACGCGGAAGTCTTTCGCGACCTTCGCGAGCTGTTCTTCGCTGGCGGGACGCAAGCCCACGAAGCTCGGATTGAACGCCGGCACGTATTGCGCGAGCAACTGCGGCGTATCGCGCTCGGGGTCGACGGTGACGAACAGCACCTGGACGCGCTTCGCGTCCTCCGGACCGAGTTGCTGCAACGCCTGTGACAGCTCGGCCATCGTCGTCGGGCAGACGTCCGGGCAATGCGTATAGCCGAAGAACAGCACGACGACCTTGCCTTTGTAGTCGGCAAGCGTGCGGATCTTGCCGGACGTGTCGGGCAACGAGAAATTGCTGGCGAATTGCGTATTGCCGGTGATGTCGAGATTCGTAAAAGCCGGCGGCTGCTTGCCGCAACCCGTTATCAGCAATGTGCCGCCGAGCGTCGCGCCGAGCGCGCAAGCCATCACAGCGGCGCGCGCGATGCGCGCAAAGCGATTGTTGAGCATGGTGTTACGCGCCTATCACGACGCGCGAGTAGTGGTCGATCAGCAGCGCGGCGAACAGCAGCGACAGATAGACGATCGAATAACGGAAGGTTTTGCGCGCGAGTTCGTCCGAATACTCCCGGTAGATCTTCCACGCATAAGCGAGAAACACGGCGCCGAGCAGCACCGCCGACGCGAGATACACGACACCGCTCATGCCGGAGATGAACGGCATCAGCGTGACCGCGAACAGGATGACCGTGTAGAGAAGGATATGCAGGCGCGTGTACTTTTCGCCGTGCGTGTTCGGCAGCATCGGCAGGCCGGCGTTTTCGTAGTCCTTGCGGCGATACAGCGCGAGCGACCAGAAATGCGGCGGTGTCCACACGAAGATGATCAGCACGAGGATCCACGCGTCGCCGGGCACGTGGCCCGTTACCGCGGCCCAGCCGAGCGCGGGCGGCATCGCGCCCGACGCGCCGCCGATCACGATGTTCTGCGGCGTGACTGGCTTCAGCAGCAGCGTATAGATGACCGCATAACCGACGAACGTGGCGAGCGTGAGCCACATGGTCAGCGCATTGGCGAACGTGTACAGCGTCCACATGCCGAGGCCGCCGAGCACGGCCGAGAACAGCAGGATCTGCGGGGTGGTGATTTCGCCGCGCGCGGACGGACGCCACGACGTGCGGCGCATTTTGGCGTCGATTTGCTGCTCGACAAGGCAGTTGATCGCGAACGCGGCGCCGGCCAGCAGCCAGATGCCGACGGTGCCGCCGATCAGTACGGTCCATGGCACCATGCCCGGCGTCGACAGGAACATGCCGATGACCGCGCAGAACACCGCAAGCTGCGTAACACGCGGCTTGGTCAGTGCGAGATATTGGGAGACCCGGCTGCCGGGCGTTTGGGAGAGTGTTGTGCTGTCCATGTGAGTCACGCTGGCGCGGCTTCGCGCGCAGGGAGCGCGGCGCGGCCGGGACGGCTATAAGCGACCCGAAAGTTTAACATAACGAGCAGCAGCAGCAGGATCGCGGCCCCGCCGTTATGGGCGACCGCAATCGGTAACGGCCATTGCAGCACGATGTTCGACAAGCCGGTGACGAACTGGATCAGCACCACCAGCAGCACGCCGTTGGCGGGTCGCCGCAGTGACTCGAAGCGGCGCATCTTCAACGCGAACCACACCAGATAGGCGATCACAGCGAACGCGAACGTGCGATGCGTCCAGTGAATCGCGACCAGCGCATCCTGCGTGATCACGTCGCCGTCGGCGGTCATGCCGAGCGCGCGCCACAGGTGGAAGCCGTGCGCGAAGTCCATCGGCGGAATCCATTGGCCGTTGCAGGTCGGGAAGTCGGTGCACGCGAGCACCGCGTAGTTCGTGCTGACCCAGCCACCGAGCGCGATTTGCAGTACCAGCAGCGCGAGACCCGCGAGCGCGGCCACGCGCCAGCACGCGGCCTCGGGCTCGTAGGCCGGCAGCGGCGTCAAGCGCGCCGCGAGCCAGCCGAGCGTGCCGAGCAGCGCCAGGCCGAGCAGCAGATGCGTGGTCACGATGATCGGCTGCAGCCTCATGGTCACGGTCCACGCGCCGAACACGCCCTGCACGACGATCAGCAGCAGCAGCGACGTCGGCCACCACGGCGACACATGCAGCGGACGACGCTTGATACGCGCCGTCCAGGCAATGATCGTCTGCGCGATGATCAGCACGCCGATCGCCATCGCGAAGTAGCGATGGATCATTTCGATCCACGCCTTCGTCATGCTGACGGGGCCGCTCGGCATCGCCTGATAGGCCGCGGAGATCGCCGCGTGCGCGATGAACGGCGACGACGTGCCGTAGCAGCCGGGCCAATCCGGGCAGCCGAGGCCCGAATCGGTGAGGCGCGTGAAGCCGCCGAACATCACGAGATCGAGCGTCAGGAAGGTGGTGAGCCAGACCAGCTTGCGGAATTTGTTGTCGTCGGCCTTGACCCACACGTAGGACAACGGCAGCAACGCGATACACAAGCCGATCAGGCCCAGTTGCAATACGAACATCTCATTTACCCAGGTTGCGGCGTCAGCCGATGGTCGACCATTTGAGCAACTTGGTCAGGTCGCCTTTGATCTTGCTCGGGTTCGCGTCTTTCGGAAAACGCATCATCAGATTGCCGTTCGGATCGACCAGGTAGATGTGGTCGGTGATCCGCGTGCCGGTGTCGGCGGGCAGCCACGCGGCGACCTGCGCCGGATCGGCGATCAGCATGTCGGTGTTGGGGTAGGCGGTTTGTATCACGTCCGCGACCTTGTCTGCATCGGTGCGCAGCCATACTTCCATGACGCGCTCGCGTTCCGGGCCCTGAGCTGCGCGGATTTGTCGCATGAAGTAGAGCTTCGTCACGCAGGCTTGGTCGCACGCGCTGTTGTCCACCGAGATCATGAGCCAGCGGCCATGCAGCGAGGCGAGCTTCAGCGGCTTGCCGTTCGCGCCGGTGACCATGAGCGAGTCCGGGATCGGCCGTTGCGGCTCGATCAGCGCGCCGTAGTTCGTGCTGCCGCCGGTCGGCTTCACGACGTAGTACATGAAGTACGAGATCGCGATCGGCGCCGCGCAGATCACCGCGAGCAGCAGCAGCACCCAGCGGCCGCGCCGCCACGAGCCCGGGCCGTTCGGTTGGCCGGGCATCGCTTTGGCTGCGGCGGGTTTGCCGCTGGATTTGCCAGCTTCCGGCGAACGGGGAGTTTGAGTCGACACTACAGAACCTCTTTCAATGTTTGGACGGCGGCGAGCCGTGCCTTGCGTTCCTCACGCGCCCGGCGCGTGCTCTTTTTTGCCCGCGCGGCGCGCCGCATACAGACCGAAGGCGAGCGCGGCGGCGGCCATGCCCCACCACTGCAACATGTAGCCGTAGTTGCGCTCGACGCCGGTGGTCGGTGCGGGCCAGTCGCGCACCAGGCCGTCGCCGGCATCGCCGGTCTGCTGGATCACGAACGATTGCAGCGGCAGCCCGGTCTCCGCGGCGTACGAGCCGACATCGAGATTCTGCCGGATCAGGTGATGCGCGGCCGATCCGCCCTCGCCGAGCTCGAACGCGCGCGACGCGTCGGCACGCGCAATCCCTTCGATCTGGACCTCGCCCGGCGGCGTCGTGTACGGCGCGATGGTCTCGCGATTGCTCAGGTTGCGCGGCAGCCAGCCGCGATTGACGAGCACGTAGCCGCCGTCGGCGAGTTTAAAAGGCATCACGACGTAAAAGCCCGGCTGATCGTTATACGGACGATTATCGAGGTACACGACCTTGTCCGTGACGAAACTGCCGCGCGCTTTCACGCGATGAAACTCGACGTCCTTCAGCGCGAGCGGCGCCGCGCTGACCGGCAACGCGGGCGCGTTCTCGAACTGCGTGATGCGCGCCTCGAGCGCTTCCTTCTGATGCGCGCGATCGCGCTGCCAGAAACCGAGCCGCATCGTCACGACGACGACCAGCAGGATCAGCAGCGCGGGAATCAGGCGAAACTTCATTGCAGGCGCTCCGGCATCGCGCTCAGGGCCGCCGGGAACCTGCGGCAGACGCCCGCTCGCGGTGCGATAATGAATGTCTTGCCACTGCGCTTTCCGCTTTCAGTTGGTTCCATGCACATTATCGTTCCCATCGCCTTTGCTCTCATCATCGCCAGCATGGTGTCGGCGCTGTATTTCATGATGCACGACAAAGGCAAGACCAAGCGGATGGTCTGGTCACTCGCCACGCGGGTGGGCCTGTCGATCTCGCTGTTCCTGTTCATCCTGTTCGCACACTGGATGGGCTGGATTCAGTCAACCGGGATTCCGTACGGGCGCTGACGCTCGCGGGTAGGTCGCCGCCGCATCCCTTCAGCGGCACATTTTCCTCGCCGCCAAACAAAACGCCGCCCTGAGAGGTCGAGGGCGGCGCTGCATTCAGCCTTGCATACTGCTCGTGCGCGCCGCCTGAACGGCATTGCGCGCACGGATCTGGCCGCATTACAGCCAGTACACGACGACGTACAGCCCGAGCCACACGACGTCGACGAAGTGCCAGTACCAGGCCGCGCCTTCGAACGCGAAGTGATGTTCCGGCGTGAAGTGGCCGCGAATCAGGCGCACCAGCACGACGGAGAGCATCGTGCCGCCGAGGAACACGTGAAAGCCGTGGAAGCCGGTCAGCAGGAAGAACGTCGAACCGTAGATGCCCGAAGCCAGCGTCAGGTTCAGCTCGTTGTACGCGTGGAAGTATTCGAAGCCCTGCAGGAACAGGAAGCTCACGCCCAGCACGATTGTCGCCGCGAGCCACGCAATCGCCTTCTTGCGATGGTTGTCGCGCAGCGCGTGGTGCGACACCGTCAGCGTCGCACCCGACGATAGCAGCAGCGCCGTGTTGATGGTCGGCACCGGCCACGGCTGCATCGACTTGTAGGTGCCCACGAGGTCGGCCGGGCCGTTGTTCGGCCACACCGCCGTGAAATCCGGCCAGATCAGTTTGTAGTCGAGGCTGCCGAGTTGATGCAGCGCGATTTCGCGGGCATAGAACAGCGCGCCGAAGAATGCGCCGAAGAACATCACTTCGGAGAATATGAACCAGCTCATGCTCCAGCGGTACGACCGGTCGACGTTCTTGCCGTACATGCCGCCTTCCGACTCGGCGATCGCGTCGCCGAACCAATGCCAGAGCGTAAAGAGCAGCCACAGCAGACCGATGAGCACGCCAAGCGGCGCCCAGGTATGGTCGTTGATCCAGGCCGCAAGCGATCCGAGCATGACCAGCAACCCCGTAGCGGCGCTGATCGGATGCCGCGACGGATGCGGTACGAAATAGTACGGGCTCTCGTTTTGACCGCTCATTCTTGATTCTCCACTTCAGTCCAGTTGTTCCGGAATCTCCGGCTGTATCTTCGGCGGCGCGTCGATACCGCACCGCTTCTCTCTAATTCGTGGGCTCTTCTCTGCTACTGCCTCAACCGACCACGAGGCGCACGACCAGAATCAGCACCCCGATCAGAACCGCCGCGCCGATCAGCGCCGCCACGATCACATGCAGCGGGTTCAGTTGCGTCGCGTCCGCCTCGAGATCGCGGCGCTTGCGCACGCCGAAAAACGACCAGAACACCGCGCGCATCGATTGACCGAAACTGCTCTTGCGCGGACTGCCGCCGTTATCGTTCATGTCGCTTCGTTTTCCTTCGTTCGTCCGCGGCTCGCGCCGTCAAATCTGCTTCAGGCCGGCTGCGCGGGAGTGGCTGCCGCGCTGGTCACTGCATCGTTCACTGCATTCGCCTTCGACGCCACATCATCCGTGCTAGCTGCCGCCGGCGTGTTCAACTCGAAAAACGTGTACGACAGCGTGATCGTCTTCACGTCCTTCGGCAACTTCGGGTCGACGACGAACACCACCGGCATCCGCTTCGTCTCGTTCGCGTTCAACGTCTGCTGCGTGAAGCAGAAGCACTCGATCTTCCTGAAGTACTCGGTCGCCTGCTTCGGCGCGTAGCTCGGAATGGCCTGCGCACGGATCGTGCGCGACTGCTCGTTGCTGACGTCGTACATGACCGTCGTTACTTCGCCCGGATGCACGTCGAGACTGCGCTGCTCCGGCTTGAAACCCAACAGGCCCCGCGCGTTCGCATCGAATTCGATCGAAATCGTGCGGCTCATGTCGACCTGCGTATTCTTCGCCTCGCGCGCTGAAACGTCGCGCTGCACGAGGTTGTTCACGCCGGTGATCTGGCAGATCGCGCGATACATCGGCACCAGCGCGAAACCGAAACCGAACATCATCAACGCGACGACGAACAGCTTGATCAGCATCGAACGGTTGAAAGAGCGGTCGGCCTCGGCCGGCGGTTGCGTCGACATCTGAATCCTCAACAAACCTGCATACGGACTGCGAAGGCGGCGTTAGCTGAACCAGCACTGCTTCAGAATCGCGCTCGCGAAAAACACCGCGGCGATCGCGAACATCACCAACCCTATCCGCCTGTTGCCCGCGCGAATCTGCTCCGGCGTACGTCTTTCCTGTGGATTGCGCGTCATGCTCGACTTTCCGAGTACGGTTCTTGACTGGCGAGGCCGCCGCGCGAAGCGCCCGAGTCCGGTGGCGGCATGTCGCGCCGCCGGAACCCGGCACCTCGCCGGGATAGGCTTACTCGACGGTCGGCGGATGCTCGAACGTGTGGAACGGAGCCGGGCTCGGCACGGTCCACTCGAGGCCCGTTGCGCCGTCCCACGGCTTGTCGCCCGCCTCGACGAGCTCACCACCGCCACGGTAGGCCGGCAGCGCCACCGCGAACAGGAAGTACACCTGTGACAGACCAAAGCCGAACGCGCCGATCGAGATCACCTGGTTCCAGTCGGTGAACTGCGCCGGGTAGTCGGCATAACGACGCGGCATGCCAGCGAGACCGACGAAGTGCATCGGCAGGAACGCGAGGTTGAAGAAGAACATCGACGCCCAGAAGTGGATCTTGCCGCGCGTTTCGTTGTACATCCAGCCGGTCCACTTCGGCGACCAGTAGTACCAGCCGGCGAACAGCGCGAACAGCGACCCCGCCACCAGCACGTAGTGGAAGTGCGCGACCACGAAATAAGTGCCGTGATACTGGATGTCGAGCGGCGCCATGGCGAGCATCAGACCCGACAGGCCACCGAACGTGAACACGATCAGGAAGCCGACCGCGAACAGCATCGGCGTTTCGAAGGACAGCGAACCGCGCCACATCGTCGCGACCCAGTTGAACACTTTCACGCCGGTCGGCACCGCGATCAGCATCGTCGCGTACATGAAGAACAGCTGCCCCGTGACCGGCATGCCGGTCACGAACATGTGGTGCGCCCAGACCATGAACGACAGGATCGCGATCGATGCCGTTGCGTACACCATCGAGCTATAGCCGAACAGCGGCTTGCGCGAGAACGCCGGGATCACCTGCGAGACGATCCCGAACGCCGGCAAGATCATGATGTACACCTCGGGGTGCCCGAAGAACCAGAAGATGTGCTGGTACATGACCGGGTCGCCGCCGCCTGCCGCATTGAAGAACGACGTGCCGAAGTGACGGTCGAACAGCACCATCGTGATCGCGCCCGCCAGAACTGGCATCACGGCGATCAGCAGGTACGCGGTGATCAGCCAGGTCCAGACGAACATCGGCATCTTCATCAGCGTGAGGCCCGGCGCGCGCATGTTCAGGATCGTCACGACGATGTTGATACCGCCCATGATCGACGACGCACCCATCAGGTGGAGCGCGAAAATCGCGAAGTCCATGCCCGGGCCCATCTGCGTGGACAGCGGTGTGTACAGCGTCCAGCCCGCGGCGGTTGCGCCGCCCGGTGCGAAGAACGAGCCGACCAGCAGCACAGCGGCGACCGGCAGCAGCCAGAAGCTGAAGTTGTTCATCCGCGCGAAAGCCATGTCCGATGCGCCGATCTGCAGCGGCACCATCCAGTTCGCGAAGCCGACGAACGCCGGCATGATCGCGCCGAACACCATGATCAGCCCGTGCATGGTGGTCAACTGGTTGAAGAACTCGGGACGCATGATCTGCAGACCCGGCTCGAACAGCTCGGCACGGATCATCAGCGCCATCACGCCCCCGGACAGGAACATGGTGAACGAGAAGATCAGATACAGCGTACCGATGTCCTTGTGGTTGGTTGCGAACAGCCAACGACGCCAGCCATGCGGCGTTTCGTGGGCATGGTCGCCGTGCACGTGCTCGTGGCCCGCGACTACATCGTGTCCGATGCTAGACATGACAATCTCCTAAAGCGAATTCTGCGGTGCTGACCATGAACACGTCAGGCTGCCGGGCTGATCTGAACGCGCCGGGCTTCCTTCGCGTCGGTGCCGCCGGTGATCGTTTCCGGCTTCTTCAAAAGAATATGGTCTTCGGCAATGCCGGCTGCTTTCAGCGCGTCGCGAACGGCTTCGGCACGACTCTTCGCGAGCTTCGCGTTGACGTCGGCGGAGCCGGTTGCGTCGGTGAAGCCCGACAGCGTGAATTTCGCGTCCGGATGCGCCTTCGCGTAGGCCGCGGCCGCGTCGACCGCCGCTTTCGCGTCGGCCGGCAGCGTGCTCTTGCCGGTCTCGAAGTAGATGCTCGCCGGCAGCGCGGCCTCTGCGCTGTTCGAAGCAGCCGCGCTAGCCTCGTTGCCCGATGCGGCCGGTGCGGACACCGCTTCTGCGCCCGACGCTGCTTCCGCGCCCGATGCCGCAACGGCGCCGCTCGCGGCAGCACCGGCGTTGGCCAGATGATCGCCGCCTTCCGGCAGCTTGCCGTTGCGCGCGTCGGCGACCTGCTTCGGCTGCAGGATGTCGCCCGTGTGGTTGCCCCACGAGTTACGTTCGTACGTGATCACCGCGGCGATTTCGACGTCGTTCAGCGTCGGCGCCCACGAAGGCATCGCGTTCTTGCCCTTCAACACGAGGCTCACGTGCTGCCCGATCGGACCGTTGGCGATCTTGCTGCCGTCGAGCGCCGGGAATGCGCCCGCGCCCTTGCCGGTCGGCTGGTGGCAGACCGCGCAGTTCGACGCGTAGACCTTGCCGCCGCGTTCCATCAGCTCGGCCATCGTGTAGGTCTTGTTCGGATCGTCCTGGCCTGCGGCCATTTTCTTCTTCTCCTCGTCGACCCACTTCGCGTAGTCGTCGGCAGACAGCACCTCGACGACGACCGGCATGAACGCGTGTTCCTTGCCGCACAGTTCGGTACAGAAGCCGCGGAACGTGCCGGTGCGGTTGGCCTTGAACCACGTGTCGCGCACGAAGCCGGGAATCGCGTCCTGCTTCACGCCGAAGGCCGGCACGTACCAGGAGTGGACCACGTCGTTCGCGGTGGTGATGATGCGGATTTTCTTGTCGACCGGCACCACGAGCGGGTTGTCGACTTCCTGCAGATACAGCGTGGAGATCGGCTCGCGGCCATCGGTTTGCGCGCGCGGCGTGGCGAGCGTGGACAGGAAGCCGATGCCCTCGCCCGGACCCTTCACGTAGTCGTAGCCCCACTTCCACTGGTAGCCGGTGACCTTGATCGTGAGGTCGGCGTTCGAGGTGTCCTTCATCGCGACGACGGCCTTGGTGGCGGGCAGCGCCATCAGCACGACGATGACGAACGGCACGATTGTCCAGATGATTTCGACGGTGGTGCTTTCGTGGAAATTGGCTGCGTTGTGGCCTTTCGATTTGCGGTGCGCGAAGATCGAATAGAACATCACGCCGAACACACCGATGAAGATCACGGTGCAAAGGCCCAGCATGAACATGTGGAGGCTGAACAGTTCCTCAGCGATTCTCGTTGCAGGCGGCTGGAGATTGATCGCGTTGACGGCGGGGCCGCCCGGAGCATCGCCCACTGCCAGGGCGGCACCGGCGAAAAGCAGTCCGCTCGTCGCCAGCACGCTCATGAGCGCTCGCTTGATTGTTTTCATAGCTTCCTTACCCAAATTTTCCATTCAAACCCCTCGACCCCGCTGGCAGCGTGTCGCGCCCCCTTGAACGCCGCGCGTCCGGCACCATCTAACAACGTGCCAGCCACATACGTAGTTCGCCTGCGAACTGCGCGCGCCGATTCTGCGCGAGGTGTTGCCCGATCATGATCGTCTGCCCGCGCGAGACCAGCTTGATCTGATCGCGCGGCGTTGCGCCCGGCTCTATCCGCACCCAGCGCGGATTGAATTCGAACTGCGTAATCTGCTCGGCGCTGACCTGCTCGATCACGATCCGGTTCGGAAACAACCGGATGCGCTCGTAATCGACAGCATGACGCGCATATATTGCAAACGCGATACCTACGGCCAGCAATTCGACTCCGGTGAACGGCAACACCAGCCAGGCGCCGACCAGAACCAGCATGAATGCAATTGCCAACGAAAACAACGCAAGCGACACGTACAGACAGACGAACTGCCGCGGCGATATCGAACAGTTGCGCTTCATGGTCCAGTCCCTGAGGACAGGTTCTGAATCCGCCAGCAGATGATCTGATGCGCCCATCGCTGCCTCCTGCGAATCGTCGAGTCCGGCCTGCCTTCTTTTACTTCCGGATGCATCTCGCGGCCGCCGTTCGTGTCACTGTTTCCAGCATCACTCGCGAGCGCGCCAACCCCTACCGCATCACTTCATTTTGCAGCCCCGCGCCTCGGGCTTGCCACCCCAAATGTGGGAACCTCGGGTGACAAACTGACGCATTATAGGCGTGATCCATAGCATCGACAAGCAAGCCCCGATCGGCCCACAAGCCAGGCGCGACAAGCCTTCGCGCCATTTTGCCCAGCATTTTGCGGCTCTTTTGAAGGGCAAATCCCAGGCATAACGGATGTCCTCTTTACCGCTTTTGCAACACGTCAACCGCACCGTCGGCAAGCAGTTGATGACAGCACCGCAATCTGCTATCCACGCTTGCCCGGACCTCGTCCGATGTCCTCGAGCCGCACGATGCCATGTCCTTCCGCCGTGGTGCGCGGCACGGCTTTCCATGCGTGGCCGTAGATCACCTCGAAGGTCAGCGCGATCGTGCCGTCGGCGCGCCGGCGCGCTTCGAGCGCGGCGAGCAGGGCTTTGTGCAACCGACGCGTGAGCACGCCGTCACGCGCATCGCGCTCGAACGGGTACGCGCCCCAGCGACGCACGTCCGCGAGCAGCGACTCGGGCGACTTATAGGTGATCGTCAGCGTCTCCTGGTCCATCACCGGAATCTCGAAGCCCGCCTCGACGAGCATGTCGCCGAGGTCGTGCATGTCGACGAAGTCGATCACATGCTTGCGAGACGCGACGCCGTGCGCGGCCTCGATCTCGGCGTAGGCACCGCGCAACTCCTTCAGCGTATCGGGGCCGAGCGTGCTGAACATTAGCAGGCCGTTGACCTTCAGCACGCGCTGCCATTCGGGAAAGACCAGATCGGGCCGCGAGTGCCAGTGCAGCGCGAGGTTGGACCAGATGAATTCGAATGCGCCGGACGTGAACGGCAGCGCGGAGAAATCGGTTTGCGCGAAGCGCGGGCCACGCGCGCCGAGCGCCTTGCCGAGCGAGGCGGGAAGAAAGCGCCGCCAACTGGTGTCGCCGGCATCGTGACGCAGCGCGCGGCGGAGCATGCCGTGCGACAGATCAGCGCCGAACACCGGCGCCTCGGGAAAGCGTTCGCGCAATGCGGGGAGGTCTTCGCCCGCGCCGCAACCGGCGTCGAGCACGCTCGAGGGCGCCACCTTGATGTAATCGAGGCGCTCGCGCATGCGCTGCGCAATCTCTCGCGGCAGGAACGCAACCTCGTCGAAGGTGGCAGCGCGACGGTCGAAAATACGCCTGAGGCGCCGTGAATCGTAGGCCGGACGGCCAGATTGAGCGGATGTTGGGGACATGTGTGTCGTGCTGGCGTGAGCTCGAAGTATACTCGGTCGTTCCCCTCCATTCAGCGAGAACGGCTTTCACCGGCGCTCACTCGTGCGATTCCAGTCATTTTCTTCGTCGTGTCGAAATCAGGTGGCGCGTTTTGCGCGCGGTCTGCATTCGGCATGGCCGCGGGCCTTGAACGCCGCGCTGCCGAACCTGTGCGCGTTGTGCGGCAATTTGTCGCATAAGACGTTGTGCGACGGTTGCGACGCGGCCTACTGGAACGAGAGCCGGCTGCGCTGCACCGTTTGCGCGGTGCCGTTGCCGGCGTCACGCTGGGTCGCTCAGGCGCGGTATCGCTGCGCGGATTGCGTGGCCGAGCCGCCGCCGTTCGACGCGAGCTTCGCGCTCGCCGACTATCGCGCGCCGCTCGATACGCTCGCAGTCGGCCTGAAGTTCCGCGCCCGGCTGATGCTCGCGCGAGACTTCGCGCAACGCCTCGCGCGGCTCGCTGAAGCCAATTGGCACGACGCGGCCGAGCGGCCCGACGTGATCGCGCCAGTGCCGCTCGCCGGTCGCCGTCTGGTCGAGCGCGGCTACAACCAGGCCTGGCAGATCGCGCGGCCGCTCGCCCGGGCGCTCGGCGTGCGCGGCGACCCCACGCTGCTCGAACGAACGCTCGACACCGCGCCGCAATCGCGCCTCGATCTCGATGCGCGCCGGCAGAACGTCGGCCGAGCGTTTCGCGTTGCGCGCCCAGTGCGTGGCCTGCACGTCGGCATCGTCGACGATGTCATGACGAGCGGCGCGACGCTCGAAGCGCTCGCGCATACGCTGAAGGCCGCCGGCGCGCGGCGGGTTACGAACTTCGTCGCGCTGCGCACTCCGAAAAACTAGCTTTTACGTGGTCTTCTTATGTTCAACGTCGTTCTCGTAGAACCCGAAATTCCGCCCAACACCGGCAACGTGATTCGCCTGTGCGCGAACACCGGCGCCCGGCTGCACCTGATCGAGCCGCTCGGCTTCCCTCTCGACGACACCAAGATGCGGCGCGCCGGCCTCGACTATCACGAGTACGCGGAAATGAACGTGCATGCCGATTGGGACGCGTTCATCGCGAAAGAAACGCCCGACGCGTCGCGCATGTTCGCATTCACGACGCGCGGCTCGGGGCGCTTTCACGACCACGCGTTTCAACCGGGCGACTGGTTCGTGTTCGGCGCCGAAACGCGCGGCCTGCCCGGCACGGTGCTCGAGCGCTTTGCGAACGAACAGCGCGTGCGTCTGCCGATGCGTCCCGGCAATCGCAGTCTGAATCTGTCGAATACGGTGGCGATCGTGGTATTCGAAGCGTGGCGTCAGGCCGGCTTCGAAGGCGGCGCCTGACGGCGTTCGAGCTCGGCCTCGTAGCGTGCGAACATCGCGTCGTCGAAGCACGCGAACGTCACGTGCTTCATGTGTGGTGTGCGCGGCAACGTGTCGAGTACGGTCGCGACCGCGATGCTGACCGCAACGTCGGCGGGGAAACGGTAGATACCGCAGCTGATCGCTGGAAACGCGATGCTCGTGCACTGAGTTTCGCGCGCGACTTCGAGTGAGCGCTGATAGCACGATGCGAGCAGGTCGGCCTCGCCATGCGCGCCGCCACGCCACACTGGACCGACCGCGTGAATAACATGCTTCGCGGGCAGACGATAGCCGGCGGTGATTTTGGCGTCGCCGGTCGCGCAGCCGCCGAGCGTTTCGCATTCGCGCAGCAACTCCTTGCCGGCCGCGCGATGAATCGCGCCATCCACACCGCCGCCACCGAGCAGCGAAGTATTCGCGGCATTGACGATCGCATCGACGGCGAGCGTCGTGATATCGACCACGCGCGCTTCGAGCGTGCACGTGCCTCGACTGAGATTGAAGGTGGGCATGGGAACCTCGCTGACCCGAGTCTCGCTAACGAAGTGGACAACCCGAAGTGGACAACCAGACGAGGCAGCCGTTCAACGCGAATTTCCGCTAAACGGCTGATAGAAAAGGCTTTATTCCGCCTTCGAATCGCGCCGCAGGAGCGCGCTAACCGCATCGCGCGGCGCCACGCCGTCGAACAGCACCGCGCAGACCGCCTGCGTGATCGGCATTTCGATTGCATGAGCACGTGCGATCGAGAGTACCGCCCGCGCACAGCGCACGCCTTCAGCCACGTGACCGAGACCGCCGAGGATGTCGTCGAGCGTGCGGCCCGTGGCGAGTTGCAGGCCCACGGTGCGGTTGCGCGACAGATCGCCGGTGGCAGTCAGAATCAGATCACCGAGGCCGGTCAACCCGGTAAAGGTTTCCGCGCGCCCACCGAGCGTCACGCCAAGGCGCGACATTTCGGCGAGGCCGCGGGTGATCAGCGCCGCGCGTGCATTGAGGCCGAGGCCGAGGCCATCGGCGATGCCCGTGGCGATGGCGAGCACGTTTTTCACCGCGCCGCCCACTTCGACGCCGACGACGTCGTCGCCGGTATAGATGCGCATCGCGCCGTGATGGAACGCCGCGACCGTGCGTTCGCGGCACGCCGCCGACGGGCTCGCGATCGTCAACGCAACCGGCAGCCCCTGCCCGACTTCGCGCGCGAAGCTCGGTCCGGACAACACGCCGTTGCTCGCATGCTCGGGCAATTCCGCCGCGACCGCCTGATGCGGCAACAACTGCGAATCCGCTTCGAACCCCTTGCACAGCCACACGATATGCGCGGGCACCTTGCCCGCATCGCGCATCGCGCGCAACAGGCCGCGCAGGCCAGCCACGGGCGTCGCGACCACGCACAGCGCATCGTCGTCGAGCGCGTGATCGAGCGCCACTCCGAGATCCGCTTCAAAGCGAAGCGCGGGCGGCAACGCGACGCCCGCCAGATAGCGGGCGTTTTCATGCGAAGTGGAAAGCTCGGCGATGAGCGCGGACTCGCGCGCCCACAACACCGTGTGGTGCCTTAAGGCCAGATGGCCGGCGAGGGCGGTGCCCCAGGCGCCAGCGCCGAGAACGGCGACTTTCATAGCCGGCACTGCGCGCGGCGCCTTAATGCGTGACGCCTTTTTGCGCCGCGCCGTCCTGCTGCGCCGCGCTCATCTGGGCGAGACGCTGCTCGTACAGCGCCTGGAAGTTGATCTCGGCGAGGTGGAT
The DNA here is from genome assembly GCF_014397665.1 of Paraburkholderia sp. UCT2. Lineage (NCBI taxonomy): Bacteria > Pseudomonadati > Pseudomonadota > Betaproteobacteria > Burkholderiales > Burkholderiaceae > Paraburkholderia > Paraburkholderia sp. UCT2. Next base: position 11,352 of record NZ_VZQO01000049.1, on the reverse strand, counting down.
CGGCGGGAAGCCGGCGCGGGTGATCGCATCGGCGATGTTCGAGCGCAGGTACGGGAACAGGATGGTCGGGCAGGCAATGCCGACGAGCGGATCGATCTGCTCGGCAGGAATGTTGCGAATGTCAAAAATGCCGGCCTGTTTCGCTTCGATCAGGAACGCGACCTTGTCCGACACCTTGGCCGTGACCGTGCCCGTCACGAGAATTTCAAACACGGATTCGGCGAGGCGCTCGGCCTTCACGTCGACTTCGACTTCGACCGACGGCATTTCCTGCTCGAGGAAGATGCCCGGCGAATTCGGCTGCTCAAGCGACATGTCCTTCAGATAGATGCGCTGGATGTTGAAGAACGGCTGGTTATTCTCGTCGGACATGATGGTGATTCCTGATAGGTGTGCGTGGCGGCGGCCGATGCACGCATGGGCCGCCAGATTATTGCGCCGGCTCGCCGGCTCCACGAGGAGCGCGTGCGCCGGCTTATCGAGTGGTCCGCCCGCTCGCGCGGCGCGAAACGCGCGAACTCAGGCTGCTTCGAGCAGCGGCGTCAGACCGCCCGCGCGATCGAGCGCGGAAAGGTCATCATAGCCGCCCACATGCGTCTCGCCGATGAACACCTGCGGCACCGTGCGACGACCGGTCCGGGTCATCATCTCCTCACGACGGCCCGGGTCCTTGTCGATCAGTACTTTCTCAACGTGCTCGACGCCGCGCGACTTTAAAAGACGTTCGGCCATCTGGCAATACGGGCACACCTGGGTGCTGTACATGATCACTTTGTTCACTTGGCTGCTCCTTGTTTCACAACCGGCATACCGGCTTTCTGCCAGGCGTCGACGCCGCCCTCGAGAACATGGACTTCCACGTATCCCGCTTCCTGCACGATACGCGCGGCCTTGTTCGACTGCTGGCCGGTCTGGCACACCAGCAGCACCGGGTTGCTCTTATTCTTCGCGAGTTGCGTGACTTTCGCCTGCAACTCTGTGAATTCGAAATGCCGTGCCGAGGGCAGGTGCCCCTTGGCGTAATCGGCGGACGGCCGCAGATCGATGACCGCCGCGTTGCGCCGGTTGATCAGTTGGGTGGCTTCAGCGGCCGACAGGCCGCCACGTCCACGCCGACTGATGGTCGGCCACAGCAGCAACCCACCAGAGATAAGGACGATTGCGATCAGGACAAGGTTTGTGTATTCGGTGAAAAACTTCACGGAGGATCCGCCGGAAAGAGAGAAATCGAAGAGGTCAACCTGACCATTATAAAATAACCGTCTGACGCGATGGCGACGCGCCGCTAGAGGCGCCGCACAGCGCGAGACCGCTTCCTCACTACCGACCGGCAACTCTCATGTACAAACTCGTTCTCATCCGCCACGGCGAATCGACTTGGAACAAGGAAAACCGCTTCACCGGCTGGGTCGACGTCGACCTCACCGAGCAGGGCAACCTCGAGGCGCAGCAGGCGGGCGGGCTGCTCAAGGAATCGGGCTATACGTTCGACATCGCCTACACGTCGGTGCTCAAGCGCGCGATCCGCACGCTGTGGCATGTGCAGGACCAGATGGATCTGATGTACCTGCCCGTCGTGCATTCGTGGCGCCTGAACGAACGCCACTACGGCGCGCTGTCGGGTCTGAACAAGGCCGAAACCGCCGCCAAGTTCGGCGACGAGCAGGTGCTGGTCTGGCGCCGCAGCTACGACACGCCGCCGCCCGCGCTCGAGCCCACCGACGAGCGCGCGCCGTACACCGATCCGCGCTACGCCAAGGTGCCGCGCGAGCAACTGCCGCTGACCGAGTGCCTGAAAGACACGGTCGCGCGCGTGTTGCCGCTGTGGAACGAGTCGATTGCGCCGGCCATCAAGTCGGGGCGCAGCATCCTGATCGCCGCGCACGGCAACTCGATCCGCGCGCTGGTCAAGTATCTCGACAACATCTCGGACAGCGACATCGTCGGCCTCAACATCCCGAACGGCGTGCCGCTCGTCTATGAACTCGACGACAACCTGAAGCCGATCAAGCACTACTATCTCGGCGACCAGGACGCGATCGCCAAGGCGCAAGCCGCGGTCGCGAGCCAGGGCAAGGCGGGCTGATCCGGCATTTCCGGGCGCGGCCCACGCCACGAAAACGCGCGGGGCCGCACGCAGACAACCGGGCCGGCAAGAAATTCTGTATTGCGCCCGGCGGTCAGATTCAGAGGCCCGCTGCAGGGTTCACCGTAGCGGCGAGCGCATCCGCTGGCCTTGCGCGGCAACTCTCGGTTCCGACCCGCCGAGTGCCATGTCGTACGGCTCGCCATCCGCGGCTCGGGTCGCAAGAACCAGGACCTTCCCGTACTGTCGAAGCACGATTGCCTGCACCGCGCCCTGAGCAGGCGGGTGTGCAGTTATACTTGTCCGTCCAATCTTTATCGACGCTGCCACGCGCTTCCGACCGCAACAGACTCTATGCGAAAGAACCTGAAAAATATCGGCCTGATTGCCGCGGGCCTTGCTACCGGTGTCTTTGCCACCCTGCAATACTCCGCCTCGGCCCAGCAACCCGCTAGCGCTGCGGTCGCCCCGCTGCCGCTAGACCAGCTCAGGCTTTTCGCCGAAGTGTTCGGGCAGATCAAGCACGAATACGTCGAACCGGTCGACGACAAGAAGCTGCTCACCGCCGCGATCAAGGGCATGGTGTCCAGCCTCGACCCGCACTCGTCGTACCTCGACAAGACCGACTACGAAGAGCTGCAGGAGCAGACCAAGGGCCGCTTCGCGGGCCTCGGCATCGAAATTTCGTCGGAAGACGGCCTGATCAAGGTAATTTCGCCAATCGAAGACACGCCCGCGTTTCGCGCCGGCATCCGTCCTGGCGACCTGATCACGCGCATCAACGACAAGCCCGTGCGCGGCATGACGCTCGACCAGGCGGTCAAGCAGATGCGCGGCGACCCGGGCACCAAGGTCACGCTGACCATCTTCCGCAAGACCGACGACCGCACGTTCCCGCTCACCGTCACGCGCGCGATCATCAAGGTGCAGTCGGTGAAGGGCAAGATCGTCGCGCCGGGCTTCGCGTACGTGCGCATCACGAGCTTCCAGGAACGCACCACGCCCGACCTCGCGGCCAAGCTGCAGGATCTCGCGCGCCAGGAGCCGAACCTGAAGGGCCTCATCCTCGACCTGCGCAACAACGGCGGCGGTCTGCTGCAAAGCGCGGTCGGCGTCGCGGGCGCGTTCCTGCCGCCGAATTCGGTGGTGGTGTCGACCAACGGCCAGATTCCGGATTCGAAGCAGATCTATCGCGACACCTACGATAACTACCGTCTGCAATCGTTCGACAGCGATCCGCTCAAGGACGTCCCGGCCATCTTCAAGACCGTGCCCATGATCGTGCTGACCAACGCGTATTCGGCGTCGGCGTCGGAAATCGTCGCGGGCGCGCTGCAGGATCAGCACCGCGCGCTGATTCTCGGCAAGACCACGTTCGGCAAGGGTTCGGTGCAAACCGTGCGCCCCATGACGGCCGACACCGCACTGCGCCTGACCACCGCGTATTACTACACGCCGAGCGGCCGTTCGATCCAGAACAAGGGTATCCGCCCCGACCTTCCTGTCGACCAATACGCGGAAGGCGATCCGGACGACGCGCTCGTGACCCGCGAAGTCGACTACTCGAATCACCTTGCGAACACGCAGGACCCGAACGAGAAGAAGGAAGCGGAGCAGCGCGAGCAGGAGCGCATGGACCAACTGCGTCAGCTCGAAGAACAGAACGACAAGAAGACGCCGGAACAGCGCCAGAAGGAGCGCGAACGCAAGCCGGTCGAGTTCGGTTCGGCCGACGACTTCATGCTGCAACAGGCGGTCGACAAGCTCGAAGGCAAACCGGTTCAGGAATCGAAGTCGCTGATGGAACGCCGTCTCGCGCAGAACAAGCCGGGCACGTCGGCCTCCGCGCCGGTCGCGGTGAAGCCGACGCAACCGGTGCCGGGCGCATCGGGACCGGCGCCGGCTTCGGCACCGGCTCCCGCTGGCAAGTAAGCTGGCCAACAGGCAGCGAACCCCGCGCGTGTCTTCGCAGCACGATAGTCTGCGAAGACACGCCGCAACAGTTTCAGCAAAAGCCGCCGCCTAACCGGTGGCGCATCACGGCAAGCCGCAACCGCCACCCTCCCCGCGCGATTAAAATAACAGCCACGAATGCGCGCCGCGGCCCCTCAGCCTGCCTCTCCTTGCGCGACACAGCGACATAGCGACACATCCCACGCGCCCCGCCATGAATGACGATCAACTCCTTCGCTACTCCCGCCACATCCTCGTCGACGAAATCGGCATCGAGGCGCAGCAGCGTTTTATCGACGCCCACGCGATCATCGTCGGCGCTGGCGGGCTCGGTTCGCCAGCCGCGCTGTATCTCGCGGCGGCGGGCGTCGGCCGTCTGACGCTCGTCGATGCCGATACCGTCGACCTGACTAATCTGCAGCGGCAGATCCTGCACGTGAGCGCGTCGGTTGGACGTAGGAAGGTCGAGTCCGGTCGCGACATGCTCGCGCGGATCAATCCCGAGGTCGTCGTCACCGCGGTGGCCGAGCGCGTCGACGATGCGTGGCTCGACCGCGAGGTGCCGCACGCGAGTGTCGTGCTCGATTGCACCGACAACTTCGCGACGCGTCACGCGATCAACCGCGCGTGCGTCAAGCATCGCGTGCCGCTCGTGTCGGGCGCGGCGCTGCGCTTCGACGGCCAGATCAGCACTTTCGATTTCCGCGATGAAGCGTCGCCGTGCTACGCGTGCGTGTTTCCCGAAGACCAGCCGTTCGAAGAAGTCGCATGCTCGACGATGGGCGTGTTCGCGCCGACGGTCGGCATCATCGGTTCGATGCAGGCTGCCGAAGCGCTGAAGGTGATCGGCGCAATCGGCACGCCGCTCGTGGGCCGCCTGACGATGCTCGATTCGCTGCGGATGGAATGGAGCACGATGCGCATCGGACGTCAGCCGGATTGTCCGGTGTGCGGCCACGCGCACGGGTCTTGAGGCGGTCCTGCACTGCCCGTTCGCGTGACGCCGAAATAGCAGAACGCCGCACATGTGCGGCGTTTTTTCGTTCAACGAGGCAAGACGATGCGCGTCAGATTCAAACCAGCGCGACCCGCTTGAGCGCCGCCTGCACCTCCTCCGGCTCGAACGAAGCCAGCACGTCGGCAACGGGCTTTTCGAGCGTCTTCAGATGCGAGCGCAGCACTTCCTGCTTGACCTCGAGGAGTTGGCTCGGATGCATCGAAAACTCGGTCAGGCCCATGCCGAGCAGCAGACGCGTCAACGCCGGATCGCCCGCCATCTCACCGCACACCGACACGGGCACGCCCGCGCGTTTCGCCTCGCGCAGCGTGAACGCGATCAGATGCAGCACGGCCGGATGCAGCGGGTCGTACAGATGCGCGACCGCGTTGTCCGCGCGATCGATCGCGAGCGTGTACTGAATCAGATCGTTGGTGCCGATCGACAGGAAATCGAGCCGCTTCAGAAACAGCGGCAACGCGATCGCGGCGGCCGGGATCTCGATCATCGCGCCCACCTGCACGTTCGGATCGTAAGCGATACCCGCGTCGTCGAGTTGACGCTTTGCTTCGCGGATCAGATCGAGCGTCTGGTCGATTTCCTGCGCGTGCGCGAGCATCGGGATCAGGATCTTCACCCTGCCGAACGCCGACGCGCGCAGGATCGCGCGCAACTGCGTGAGGAACATCTGCGGCTCGGACAGGCTCCAGCGAATCGCGCGCAAACCGAGCGCCGGATTCGCGGCGGTCTCGTAGCCGTCGCCGCCCATCGAATCGAGCGGCTTGTCGGCGCCGACGTCGATCGTGCGGATCGTGACCGGCAAGCCGTTCATCAGTTCGACCGCGCGACGATACGCGCTGAACTGCGCCTCCTCTTCGGGCATCCGGTGCTTGTGATTCATGAACAGAAACTCGGTGCGGAACAGACCCACGCCGGTCGCGCCCGATTCGACCGCCGCGAGCGCGTCGTCCGGCAACTCGATGTTCGCGCACAGTTCGATGCGCGTGCCGCACAGCGTTTGCGTCGGCGAGAACTTGAGCCGTTGCAGCTTGCGCTGCTCGAGTTCCTTCTCGCTTTGCCGGTACGAGTATTCCTCGAGCACGATCGGCGCGGGATCGACGATCACGATGCCGTGGTCGCCATCGACGATGATCAGATCGTCCTGGCGGATCAGCGCGCTCGCATGCTGCACGCCGACCGCGGCCGGAATGCCGAGGCTGCGCGCGACGATCGCGGTATGCGACGTGCGCCCGCCGAGATCGGTGACGAAGCCCTGGAACGTCTGCGTCTTGAACTGCATCATGTCGGCCGGCGCGATGTCATGCGCGACCACGATCATCTCGTCGCACGCGCCATGCACGTTGCCGACGATGCCCGGCGCGCCCGCGAGCGCCTTCAGCACGCGCTCGACGACCTGCTCGATATCGGCCTTGCGCTCGCGCAGGTATTCGTCTTCGATAGTGTCGAAATGGCGCGACAGTCTTTCGAGCTGTTCGGTCAGCGCCCATTCCACGTTGTAGCGGCGCGTGCGGATCAGGTCGATGGTTTCCTGAACGAGCATGACGTCGTTCAGGATCATCGTGTGAACGTCGATGAACGCGCCCATTTCGCTCGGGGCATCCGCGGCAAGATCGGCGCGCAATACGTTGAGTTCTTCATGCACGCGTTGCTGAGCCGCGCGAAAACGCCCGACCTCCCCTTCGATCTGGGGCGGTTCGATCAGATAGTGGTCTACGTCGAGTGCTGCCGGGGCGATCAGATAGGCCCGCCCGATGGCGATACCGCGTGACACGGGAATTCCATGCAGCGTGAATGACACGCGCACCTCCTCTAGTTGTGTAATGCCGCGGCAAACCGCTGCAATGCTCTCAGACTGTACTGGGCATTATAAATTCCGCGCCTTTTTGAAGTGTGTCAGCGGTGTGTGCAGCGCAGCACGGATTATCGCAACGAGGTGCCCTCGTACCCGGCGAAGCTTCGCTTTATACACGTCGCGCAAAACATATGGTTTAAACATTGAAAACGCACGTCGTCTTACGCACTCTTCCCGATGGCTTTCGCGCCGCTTCTAGATCCCTTTAATGTCGATTAACGGCGCGCCTCTTCTGATATTCAGATGTCGGCGGCGAAAAAAAACCGCGGACTGAGCCGCGGCATTTTCGGGTTTGTCGAACGCAAAGCGCGCGGCTTTATTGACCTTCGCCAAATTTATCGGCGATCAGTTTCAAGAGCGCGTCCATCGCGTCCTGTTCGTCGGTGCCTTCCGTTTCGATCAGCACGGTACTGCCGATGCCCGCGGCCAGCATCATCACGCCCATGATGCTCTTCGCGTTGATACGACGGCCATTGCGGCTCATCCAGATTTCCGCCTGGTAGTTGCCCGCGAGTTGCGTCAACTTGGCCGACGCGCGCGCGTGCAGCCCCAGCTTGTTCACAATTGTCGTTTCCTGTTGCAGCATGTGATGGTCCGAAGCGCGGGTGAATGAAATGGTGAAAAGTGTTAGTGCAAAGCGGCTCCAATGCGATCGGCACCGTTGTGAAACCGCTTGAATCCGTTGAAGCTTGCCTGCGAACCAGCCCGGCTTACAGGCCGGGCGCGTCCGTCTTTTGCGTCAGATCGGCGTCGGCCGGCAAAGCGGGAACACAGTCGGCGGCCGCCGCGTCAGGCGGCAGCGCCGGCAGGCACTCGGCAGCGTACGCTGGCGGCGTGACCGGTGTCGGCATCGCCGGTCCGATCGCGTGCACGCCCTTGGTCGCGCCGGCGAGCGCCTTGTCGACGAGCGTGTCGAGCGGCGTCGCGCGATAGCAGACCGCGCGCACCAGCATCGGCAGATTGACGCCGCACAGCACACGCACGTCCGGCACGGTGGCGAGCCGGCCCGCGATGTTGGCCGGCGTCGCGCCGAACATGTCGGTCAGCACGAGCGCGCCGTTCTCTTCCTTCAGCCGCACGACTTCCGAATTCGCGAACGCGACGACCTGCGCAGGATCGCAATCCGGCGACACGTCGATCACGCCGATACGCGCCGGCAAACCGCCATAGATGTGGGAAATGCAATCGCGCAACGCGGTGGCGAATGGAGCGTGCGCAATGATCAGAATGCCTGCCATATCAGCCTTACTGCAAAAGAACGGCCCCAAACCGTGGACCGGGACTCAAGCCCGGTTCGCCATCGCCCCGGACCGGCCGTGGGTCGCGAGGGCGGGAATGCATCGTCGGGCGAGCGGGCATTGTAGCAGCCTCATTTTCGCGCCAATCCCGACGCCACGCCTGATGCGGATTTACTACACAGATTGGGGGTGCAGCCGGGCAATCAAGGCCACTGCGTCGGCGCGCCACGCGTCAGCCGACCGCGCGCTCCAGCGCGTCGACGAACATCGCGGCGACGTCGAAGCCGGTCTGGTCCATGATCTCGCGGAAACACGTCGGGCTCGTGACGTTGACTTCGGTGAGCCAGTCGCCGATCGCATCGAGTCCGACCAGCAGCAGGCCGCGCGCCGCCAGCACCGGCGCGAGCGTATCGGCGATCTTGCGATCCTGCTCGCTGAGCGGCCGCGCGACGCCCAGTCCGCCGGCCGCCAGATTGCCGCGCACCTCATTACCCTGAGGAATGCGCGCGAGCGAGTACGGCACCGCTTCGCCGCCGATCAGCAGGATGCGCTTGTCACCTTCCTTGATCTCGGGGATGAATTTCTGCGCCATCACCGAGCGCGCGCCGTCGTGGCTCAGCATTTCGACGATCGAGCCGAGGTTCATGCCGTCCGCCTTCACGCGGAATACGCCCATGCCGCCCATGCCGTCGAGCGGCTTCAGGATCACGTCGCCGTGCTGTTCGTGGAACGCGCGCAGACGCGCCGGGTCGCGAGTGACCAGCGTCGGCGCGACGAACTGCGCGAACTCGCCGATTGCGAGCTTCTCCGAATGATCGCGGATCGCCTGCGGTTTGTTGAAGATGCGTGCGCCGCCACGCTCGGCCAGTTCGAGCAGCCAGGTCGACGTCACGTATTCCATGTCGAACGGCGGGTCCTTGCGCATCACGACCGCGCCGAAGCTCGCGAGCGCGCGCGGCGTGGCGGCATCGGCGGCAAACCAGACATCACGATGCAGATCCGTGGTATCGCCGACGATCGCAATGCGCTGCACGTTCGCCTCGACATCGCCGCCCGTCCACGCCAGATGCTTCGGCTCGCAGGTGTACACCGTGTGACCGCGCCGCGCCGCTTCGGCCATCATCGCGTAGGTCGTGTCTTTGTAGATCTTGAAATGGCTGAGCGGATCGGCGATGAAAAGAATGTCCATGAAAGTCCCGGTGCGCCCTGAGGGGCGTGACATTGTTCGTCAATATAGTCTTTGAAGACGGCGATGGCGGCACGCATGCCGCCATCCTGCCGCGCGAGGTGGCTTAGACCTGGATCGCTTCAGGATCGGTCTTTTCGAGTTCGACCGATGCGGCCAGCAACCCGAGCCGCGCCACGACGCCATACATATAGAAGCGGTTCGGCGGCGCCGCGCCGGGCTTCGCGTGCGCATCGGGCAGCGCCGTGTGTTCGAAGCCGAGCGGCACGAAGTGCATGCCCGGCGCGTTCAGGTTCTGGTCGCGCTCGCGGCTGCCGTGCACGCGATAGAAGCCGCCCACCACATAGCGGTCGATCATGTAGACGACCGGCTCGGCGACTTCCTCGCCGATGCGCTCGAACGTGTAGACGCCTTCCTGCACGATCACGTCGTGCACTTCGAGGCCGTCTTTGGTCGCGGCCATGCGCGTGCGTTCGCGCTTCGTCAGCGCGGCGACTTCCGACGCGTCGTGCACGGTCATCACGCCCATGCCGTAGGTGCCCGCATCGGACTTGATCACGACATACGGTTTTTCGGAGATGCCGTACTCGCGATACTTGCGCGCGATCTTCTTCAGCACGCCGTCGATCGCATCGGCAAGGGCTTCCTCGCCGGTGCGCTGCTGGAAGTCGACGCCCTCGACGTGCGCGAAATACGGATTGATCATCCACGGATCGATCTCGACCATCTTCGCGAACTTCTTCGCGACGTCGTCATAGCACGAGAAATGCGTCGACTTGCGACGCACCGCCCAGCCCGCATGCAGCGGCGGCAGCAGGTACTGCTCGTGCAGGTTTTCGAGCACGGGCGGAATACCGCCGGACAGATCGTTGTTCAGCAGGATCGAGCACGGGTCGAAGTTCTTCAGACCAAGGCGCCGCTGCGAGCGCTCGAGCGGTTCGAGCACCAGCTTCTGGCCGTCCGACAGCGCAATCGTGACCGGGCCGTTGATGGTTTCGTCGAGCGTGCCGAAGCGTACGTTCAGACCCGCCTGGCGCATGATCGACGCAAGCCGGGCGACGTTTTCGAGGTAGAACGCGTTGCGGGTGTGACGCTCGGGAATGACGAGCAGATTCTTCGCGTCCGGGCAGATCTTTTCGATCGAGGCCATCGCGGCCTGCACCGCGAGCGGCAGCACTTCCTGCGGCAGATTGTTGAACGCGCCGGGAAACAGATTGGTGTCGACCGGCGCGAGCTTGAAGCCCGCGTTACGCAGATCGACGGAACAGTAGAACGGTGGCGTGTGCTCCTGCCATTCGAGCCGGAACCAGCGTTCGATAGCGGGCGTGGCGTCGAGGATCTTCCGCTCGAGGTCGAGCAGCGGGCCGTTTAACGCCGTAACTAGGTGCGGAACCATTGATCACTCGCAGACTGGAGAAAAAAGATTGTAGAGCAAATGCTTTGTCCATTTGGGGACGGTTTCTCCATTCGCAAGCAGACTCGAATGCATTCTCCCTATCTCGATGATAGGCGCGGAAAATCACCGTTCGCAACCCGATCAGCAAGAAAAAAGCCCGCCATGAAGGCGGGCGAAATTGCTGCGCTTGCTTAACCATTTTTTCTTACTGACTGGCCCGGGAGCGCGGGCCGAACCGGGACAGGTTCTCCGTTATTCGACTTTCTCGCCGTGCAGGCTCACGTCGAGGCCTTCGCGCTCCTGCTCTTCGGTCACGCGGATGCCCATCACCAGGTCGATGATCTTCAGCAGCACGAAGCTCACCACGCCGCTGTAGATCAGCGTCGTCAGCACGCCCTTCGCCTGCAGGATCACGCTGCCGTCCGAGCCGCCGATGTCCTTGACCGCGAACACGCCGGTCAGCAGCGCACCGATGATCCCGCCGATGCAGTGCACGCCGAACGCGTCGAGCGAATCGTCGTACCCGAACTTGTGCTTGAGCCACGTGGCCGCCCAGAAGCAGACCACACCCGCGACGATACCGATCACGAGCGCGCCGACCGTGCCGACGAAGCCCGACGCCG
>NZ_VZQO01000048.1:0-63258 GCF_014397665.1 Paraburkholderia sp. UCT2 | reverse complement strand
CGCCGCTCGCGCGCGACGAACGACTGTTTCGCTTCGAGTTTCCGGAACGTCCGGGCGCGCTGATGAAATTCCTGTCGTCGATGGCGCCGAACTGGAACATCAGCCTGTTCCACTACCGCAACCAGGGTGCGGACTACAGCTCGATTCTGGTCGGCATTCAGGTGCCCGGGAGCGACCACGCGGCGTTCGAGCGCTTCATCGAAACGCTCGGCTATCCGTGCTGGGAAGAGACGAAAAACCCGGTCTATCGTCTCTTCCTCGCCTGATCTCTTCGAACCGGAACGCAACGATGGCGCTTTCGCTCGTCGACAAACTGGTGGTCGCAATCTCGTCGCGCGCACTGTTCGACTTCGAGGAAGAGAACCGTGTCTACGAGGCCGGCGACCTGAAGGCTTACGAAGCGTTGCAGCGCGAGCGTCTGAACGTGCCCGCGAAACCGGGCGTGGCGTTTCCGCTGATCCGCAAGCTGCTTGCGCTGAACGCCGGCGGTCATCGCGTCGAAGTGGTGATCCTGTCGCGCAGCGATCCGATCAGCGGTCTGCGCGCGTTTCATTCCTGCCGCGAACACGGGCTCGCGATCGAGCGCGGCGTGTTCACGCGCGGCCGCGCGCCGTTCGGTTATCTGAAGCCGCTGAACGCTTCGCTGTTTTTGTCGGCGAATCAGCACGACGTGCGCGATGCGCTCGCCGCTGGCTTCCCAGCCGCACGCGTGTTGCCGGAATCGGCGAAAATGGCGAGCAAATACCCGGACGAAATCCGCATTGCGTTCGACGGCGACGCGGTCTTGTTTTCCGACGAAGCGGAACGCATCTTCCAGCAAGACGGCCTGCGCGCGTTCGTCGGTCACGAGATCGACAACAAGCATCTGCCGCTCGCGGACGGTCCGCTCAAGCCGCTGCTCGAAGCACTGCACCGGCTGCAAAAACTCGCGGACGCGGCCGCGCCGATGCGCATTCGCACGGCGCTGGTGACGGCGCGCTCGGCGCCCGCGCATGAGCGCGCGATCCGCACCCTGATGGCATGGAACATCGAAATCGACGAAGCGATGTTCCTCGGCGGCCTCGACAAAAGCGCATTTCTGCGCGAGTTCGAGCCCGACTTTTTCTTCGACGACCAGATCGGCCACTGCGAATCGGCCCGCGTCGTAACCGCGACCGGGCACGTGCTGAGTGGCATCGTGAACGCATCATGACACCCGAACAATCCCCGCTCGGCAAGTCCTCGACTTACACCGAACAATACGATCCGACGCTGCTATTTCCGATTGCGCGCAGCCATGCCCGCGAGGCGATCGGCATTACCGCGCGACTGCCGTTTTTCGGCACCGACATCTGGAACGCCTACGAGCTGTCGTGGCTGAACGCGCGCGGCAAGCCTCAGATCGCCGTCGCGACGTTCTTCGTGCCGGCCGACTCGCCGAACATCGTCGAGTCGAAATCGTTCAAGCTGTATCTGGGCTCGTTCGCGCAGACTGCGTTCGACTCGGCCGAGAGCGTGCGCGACACGATCAGGCGCGACGTGTCCGCGTCGTGCGGCGCGACCGTGTCGGTACATCTGAGCACGCCGCACGAATTCGGCAAGCTGAAAATGGAAGAATTCGCCGGTCTGTCGCTCGACCGGCTCGAACTCGAGGCGAGCGTCTATCAGCCGGACGCGTCACTTTTGAGCGCGGCGCGCGACGAAGCGCCGGTCGAGGAAACGCTGTTCTCGAACCTGCTGAAGTCGAACTGCCCGGTGACCGGTCAGCCGGACTGGGGCAGCGTGCAGATCCACTACGCCGGCCCGCAGATCGATCACGCGGGCCTCTTGCGATACATCATCTCGTACCGCAATCACACCGGGTTTCATGAGCAATGCGTCGAGCGAATCTTCGTCGACATCATGAAGATGTGCAAACCGCTGAAGCTCGCCGTGTATGCGCGCTACACGCGTCGCGGCGGGCTCGACATCAACCCGTTCCGCACCAACTACAACCTGCCGATGCCGGACAACACGCGGCTCGCGCGGCAGTAACTCCAACACAAAAAAACAGCGGTAAACGCGACGAGGGCGCCGCAGGCCATCACGACCTGCGGCGCCCTCGTCACATGAAAGCCATCAAAGCGATCAGGCCGCCGGCTTCTTATAAGCGACGCAATCCACCTCGACCTTGCAGTCGATCACCATCGACGACACCACGCACGCGCGCGCCGGCGGATTCTCGCCAAAATACTCGCGAAACACCTTGTTGAACGACGCGAAGTCGCGCGGATCGTCGAGCCACACGCCGCAACGCACGACGTGCTCGGCGCCATAACCCGCTTCCTTCAGGATCGCGAACACGTTCTGGATCGCCTTGTGCGATTGCTCGACGATGCCGCCGTTGATCACTTCGCCGTTTTCCATCGGCGTCTGGCCCGACACGAACAGCCAGCCGTCCGCCTCGACCGCGCGCGCGAACGGCATCACCTGACCGCCCGTTCCCTTTCCGCCTTCCACGCCATATCGCTTCATCGTCACACTCCTTAAAAAGTCGGGCACGCGCGGCGCCCTCGCCGCGCGTGCCGCCATCAATCGATAAAAAATCAGAACGCGCCCTGCGCATCGCCCTTCGACGGCGCGCCGCGCGTGACGAACCGGCCAGCCCGCTCGCCCGTCACCGCGCCATCGCGATACGACAGCACGCCGTTGACCCACACCGCGTCGATGCCGGCAGCGGGCTGCTGGGGCTTGTCGAACGTCGCCACGTCATGCACTTTCGCCGGATCGAACAGCACGAGGTCGGCGTGATAGCCGATATGCACTTCGCCGCGTTGCGCGAGTCCGAAGCGGCGCGCGGACAGGCTCGTCATCTTGCGCACCGCTTCCTCGAGCGGCAGCAACGCGGCATCGCGCGCATAGTGACCGAGCACGCGCGGAAACGCGCCCCACAGCCGCGGATGCGGCAGCGGATCGTTCGGCAGGCCGTCGGAGCCGACCATCGTCGCCGGATGCGACAGGATGCGCCGCACGTCGTCTTCGGACATGTTGTGATAGACCGCGCCGGCCGGCTGCAGGCGCTTGCCCGCCTCCTGCTGCGAGACGCCCCATTCGGCCGCAACTTCCTTGATCAGCTTGCCCGCCATTTCCGGATGCGGCTCGGACCAGGTGATCGTGATGTCGATGTCGCCTGTCACCTGCTTCAGATCGAGCGTCGACGAGCTGCGGTTGTACGGATAGCAGTCGCAACCGACCGGCTGCCCGCCGCGCGCGCCTTCGAGCGACTTCAGCACTTCGACGCTGCGCCCCCAGTTCGACGGCCCCGCGCACTTCAGATGCGAGATCACGACCGGCACACGCGCATGACGACCGACGCGGTAGGCCTCGTCCATCGCGTCGAGAATCGCGTCGAACTCGGTGCGCATATGGGTCGTGTACAGCGCGCCCGCGGCCGCGAGCGGCTCGGCGAGCGCCATCACTTCCTCGGTCGGCGCGGCGAACGCCGAACCGTATGCGAGCCCCGAGCTGAGACCGAGCGCGCCGTGCGCGAGCGCTTCCTCGAGCTGCGCGCACATGCGCTCGATTTCCTCGGCAGTCGCCGCGCGATCGAGCCGGTCCATCTGGTTGTTGCGCAACGCCGTGTGGCCGATCAGGGCGCCGACGTTCACCGCCGGCCGCGCGGCGTTCACCGCGTTCACATAGTCGACGAAGGTCGGGTACTGGAACGCGTCGCGCTCGCCGAGCAGGTTCATCGGATCGGGCGGATCGCCCTTCAGCGATACCGGCGACGCGCTGATCCCGCAATTGCCGACGATCACCGTCGTCACGCCCTGGGTGATCTTGGGCAGCATCTGCGGCGAGCGGATCACATGCGTGTCGTCGTGCGTGTGTACGTCGATGAAGCCCGGCGCGAGCGCGCGCCCCTCGGCCTCGATCACCTCTTCGGCGAGCCAGTTCGACAGATTGCCGATCGCGGCGATGCGCCCGTCGCGGATTGCCACGTCGCGCTCGACGGGCGGCGCGCCCGTGCCGTCGTACAGTTGCGCGCCGACGATCAGCGTGTCGGCGGCTTCGGGATGCGAATGCATGGATCAGTCTCCTAACGGTTGTCGATCGCCGCCGCCGCGGTGCGCGTCGAGCGCGTGCTTCATGCGGCGCAGCAATTCGCGGCTTTCGTCGCCTTGACTGACGGCAAGTTCGGTGACGAGCACATCGAGCGCCATCATCATCGCGTAACGGGACGACGACGGCTTGTAAATGAAATCGGTTTCGAACGCGACGATCGGGATCAGCCAGTTGGCGAGCTTCGCCAGCGGCGACGCGGGCGCCGTCAGCGCGACCACCGTCGCACCGTAGCTGCGCGCGATCTTGCAGTTCTCGACCATCTCGGGCACGCGCCCCGTGGTGGACAGCGCGATCACGACGCACTCGCGCGACACCGTGCTCGCCACCATGCGCTGCAACAGCCCGTCCTGATAGGTCGCGACCGGGCGGCCGAGGCGCACGAGCCTGAAACGCATTTCGTCAGCGAGCGCGGTCGAGCCGCCGCCCATGCCGAACACGTAGATCATGCGCGCATCGCGCAGCGCGGCGGCCGCTTCGGCGAGCGGCGCCTGGCGCAGCAGTTGATGATTGTGCGCGAGCGCCGTTTGCAGCTCGTCGAAGACGCGCGTGGCGATCGGCTCGGGTGCGTCGCTTGCG
Source organism: Paraburkholderia sp. UCT2 (assembly GCF_014397665.1). Taxonomy (NCBI): domain Bacteria; kingdom Pseudomonadati; phylum Pseudomonadota; class Betaproteobacteria; order Burkholderiales; family Burkholderiaceae; genus Paraburkholderia; species Paraburkholderia sp. UCT2. Next base: position 58,599 of record NZ_VZQO01000048.1, on the reverse strand, counting down.
GTGTCGCGCTCGAGAAACCGCTGACCGACCGCGGCCGCCTGCGCGAGCCGCAGCTTGAGTTCGCGCACGTCGCGGCAGCCGACCGCCTTCGCGAAGCGCGTGACGGTCGCGATGCTGACCTCGGCCTGCTGTGCCAGCGCGCCGATGCTCGCGCGCGACGCGCCGGTCAGATCGTCGAGGATCAGCGCGGCGACCTTGCGTTCGGCCGAGCGCAACTCCGGCGCGCACTCGGCAATGCGCGCGACGATGTCGAAAGCGAGCGGTTCGGCGCTACGGTTCATGGCAGGCGGTGGGGTTCGCGGCACGGCTTTCGCGGCCCTTTCCGGCGGCCTTCGAAACCCATGGTACTAAATAACATTCGTTCAGACATCGTACTTTCGATAACATGGTAAAGTCAAATCTGACTCAATTTACCCGGACGATGGAGCACGGAGACATGAAAGTTACAAACTATCAGGGCGCGACGATTGATCCTTATAGCAAGGGCTTGGGCATGGTTCCGGGCACGAGCATCCAGCTGACGGACGCCGCGCGCCTCGAGTGGAACCTGCTCGCCGAGGACGTCAGCCTGCCGGCCGCCGTGCTGTACGCCGATCGCGTCGAGCACAACCTGAAGTGGATGCAGGCGTTCGTTGCCGAATACGGCGTCAAGCTCGCGCCTCACGGTAAGACCACGATGGCGCCACAACTGTTTCGCCGTCAGCTCGAAACCGGTGCGTGGGGCATCACGCTCGCCACCGCTCATCAGGTGCGCGCGGCGTACCACGGCGGCGTCTCGCGCATCCTGATGGCGAATCAGCTGGTCGGCCGTCACAACATGATGATGATCGCCGAATTGCTCAGCGATCCGGATTTCGAATTCTTCTGCCTCGTCGATTCGGCTGAAGGCGTCGAGCAACTCGGCGAATTCTTCACCTCGGTGAAGAAGCCGCTGCAGGTGCTGCTCGAACTCGGCGTGCCGGGTGGACGCACCGGCGTGCGCGACGAAGCGCAGCGCAACGCGGTGCTCGACGCGATCGCGCGCTATCCGGACGTGCTGAAGCTCGCGGGGGTCGAACTGTACGAAGGCGTGCTGAAGGAAGAACCCGAAGTGCGCGCGTTCCTGCAAGGCGCGGTTGCGGTCACTCGCGAACTTGTCGAGCAGGGGCGTTTCGCGCGCTCGCCGGCGGTGCTATCGGGCGCGGGATCGGCGTGGTACGACGTGGTCGCCGAAGAGTTCGCGCAGGCGACGCAATCCGGCAAGGTCGAGGTCGTGCTGCGTCCCGGCTGCTATCTGACGCATGACGTCGGCATCTATCGCAAGGCGCAGACCGACATTTTCAAGCGCAATCCTGTCGCGAAGAAAATGGGCGAAGGCTTGCTGCCGGCGCTGCAATTGTGGGCGTACGTGCAGTCCATTCCCGAGCCGGATCGCGCGATCATCGGCCTCGGCAAACGCGACTCCGCGTTCGACGCAGGCATGCCGGAGCCGGCGCGCCACTATCGTCCGGGCCAGCAAGCGCCGCGCGACATCGCCGCGAGCGAGGGCTGGGAAATCTTCGGTCTGATGGATCAGCACGCGTACCTGCGGATTCCCGCGGGCGCCGATCTGAAAGTGGGCGACATGATCGCGTTCGACATCTCGCATCCGTGCCTGACGTTCGACAAGTGGAAGCAGGTGCTGGTCGTCGATCCGCAGTATCGCGTGAAGGAAGTGATCGAGACGTTCTTCTGATCGGATCACGCCGCGCTGACTGAAGCGCGATCTGTTCCGCTAAAGAAAAAGGCTGTGCGCCCTTGGGCTCACAGCCTTTTTTATCGCCACGCGCGGACTAAAAATCACATGCGCTGCGCCGCCTCGTCGCCAGCGGTCTCCTGCGGCGCGGCGGCCACGGTCGCGGCGCCGGCGTTGGCCGTCACCTCGCCGATGCGCGTCTCCAACATTCTCAGCGCGCTCGACAACGCCGCGAGCGCCTCATCCGGCAACCCGGCCATCGTGCTGTGCAAGAACGCGTTGCGACGCGGCAGGCTCGCTTCGGTCGCGGCGTGGCCCGCTTCGGTCAGGCGCACGTTGGTCACGCGGTTATCGCGCGTATCCATGCTGCGCGCGATCCAGCCCAACCCTTCGAGCGCCTTCAGCTGTCGCGTGAGCGCGCCAGGATCGACGCGCAACCGCTCGACGAGCCGCTTCTGCGACGACTCGCCGGCCTGCTCGCGCAGCGCGAGCAGAATGCGCCAGCGTGGCAACGGATGCCCCACCTGGGCCTCGAATGCCGACATGAACGCCCGATACGTGCGACCAAATTGCTGCATGACGGCGACGCGGTCCTGTTCTTCCATAATCTGCCTGTCCAACACCAAGTTCAAAAATCAGTCTGCGTGAATCACCGGCTCGAGCTTGCGCTGCAGCTTGATCGGCGGCACGCGGCGGGTTTGCCACACCGACACGACGGCGATCACCGCGGCCATCGCGAGACCCAGATGAATCGCCCCGACCAGCGCCTCGCGCGCACTTTCGAGCAACATCGCGCCGTTGTGGCCAGCGTGGGTCAACTGGTCGACGAGCGTGGTCTGCGCATCGCGGTTGATCAGGATCTGCGGATCGCCGAGATCGGCGAACCAGTGCGACGCGCCCGCGCCTTCGAGCGCATTGCGCACACCGCTCTTGTACATGTGGGTCACGAGCGTGCCGGTCAGCGCCGTGCCGATCATGCCACCGATCATCCGCAGCGACTGCAGCAGCGCCGTCGCGATGCCGAGGTGTTCGCGGCCCGCGGTCTGCTGCGCGAAGATCGTCAGGTTCGGCATCACGAAGCCGAGCCCGAGGCCGCCGACGACCATGAACGACATCAGCACCCATTGCTGCATCGAACGGGTCGCGACGACGATGCCAAGGCATGACAGCGCGACCATCGCAAAGCCGATGTACAGCATCAGGTTCGGATTCTTCACCCGCGACACGACGCGCCCGTTCGCGATACTGCCGATCGTGATGAACACGACGAGCGGCGTGATCACGAGGCCCGCCTCTTTCGGCGACATGCCGAAGCCGCCCTGGAACAGCAGCGGTGCGTAGAACAGCAGCGAGAACATCGTGAAGCCGCCGAGCACGGCCAGCGTGAACAGCGCGGCCAGACTGCGGTTGCGGAACATGTCGACGGGCAGGATCGCGGTCGGGCAGCGCTTTTCCCATTTCCACAGCGTGACGGCCGACGCGACGGCGAGCCCGAGCAGCGCGAACGCGCTCAGCGTGACGCCGTGCTTCGGCAGCAATTCGACGAACAGCTGCAGTGAGCCGAGCGCGATCGCGATCAGCAGCGCGCCGGGCCAGTCGAGCCGCATTTTGCCGGTATGTTCGACGTGCCGCAGATGCGGCAGGAAACGCCAGACGAAAAACAGCGACAGCAGCCCGACCGGCAAATTCACATAGAACACCGAGCGCCAGCCGTAGTACTGCGTGAGAAAACCGCCGAGCGACGGGCCGACCGCATTGGCGATGCCGAACGCCGAACTCATCAGCACCTGCCAGCGCAGCCGCACGACGGAATCCGGGAACAGATCGGGAATGCATGCGAACGCGGTGCCGACGAGCATGCCGCCGCCAATGCCCTGCAACCCGCGCGCGAGCACGAGAAACAGCATGCTGTTGGCCGCGCCGCACAGCACCGAGGCGCCGGTGAACACGACGATCGACGCAATCACGAACGGCTTGCGCCCGTAATAATCGCCAAGCCGCCCGAAAATCGGCACGGTGATCACCGAGGTCAGCAGATACGAGGTTGCGACCCATGCGTACAACTCGAAGCCTCGGAGTTCGGACACGATGGTGGGCAGCGCGGTGCCGACCACGGTCTGGTCGAGCGCGACCAGCATCGTGACGAACGAGATGCCGAGCATGGCCAGCAGGGATTCGCGGAACGGTAAGACTTGCCCACTCGAATGGTGGGCGGCGGTATGGACAGCCATTTTTGATGGAGCAAAAGTTGACGTGTCAAAAGATTGGCGATCATACCATGATGCGACGCTCCAAGCGGGACGGAACGCGTCTTGCAACGCGGTAGACTGACTCCAGGTACGCAACACACGACATGCCAGGGAGGCCCATGCAGCCGAGTTCGCTCGCAACTCCATACTTATCGGAGCAGGACCTCGCCGCGCTGCGGCGCGCGAAACACCAGCTCGAAAGCCCCGCGCTCACGATGAAGCTCGCGAGCGTCGTCGGCGCGCCGATCGAGAAGCTGCTATCGCGCATCCCGGCGTTCGCCAACCAAAAAGTGTCCGATGCGACGCAGGCCGCGTTGCGCAAATGTCTGTCGATCGCGCTACGCACGCTCGGCCGGCGCGACGACGCTAAGCTTCTCGCGCCCGACAAGCCGAACAACCTGCTGCACAAGTTCGCGGTCGCGACCACCGGCGCGGCCGGCGGGGCGTTTGGATTGATCGCGCTGCCAGTCGAGCTGCCGGTCACGACTACGCTGATGTTCCGCTCGATCTGCGACATCGCGCGCAGCGAGGGCGAGGACCTGACCTCGGTCGACACGCAGCTGCAATGCCTGACCGTGCTCGGCATGGGCGGTACATCGAGCGAGGACGACGACGCCGACCTCGGCTACTTCTTCATGCGCGGCGCGCTAGCGCAGGCGGTGTCGAAGGCGTCTTCCGAGGTGGCCAGCAAGGGCTTCACGACCCACGGGTCGGCGGCGCTGCTGCGACTGCTCAACGCGATCGCCGCGCGCTTTTCGGTGCAGGTCAGCGAACAGATCGCTGCCAAATCGATTCCCGCGATCGGCGCGGTGCTCGGCGCGATGGTCAACACCGTGTTTATCGATCACTTCCAGCAGGTCGCGCACGGGCACTTCACCGTGCGGCGGCTCGAGCGGCAATACGGCCAGCAAACGATCGAAGCCGTCTATCGGACGCTCGACGTCACGCTCGACGCCTGAGCCCTGTTTGCGGCGCGGCTCGTCGCGCGTCGCACGAACGCGGCCGCGCGATCGAGCGCGCGGTTCGCCTCCGGCATGAACGGCGCGAACATCGGCCACACGTGCGGCAGGTTTTTCCACACCTCGCATTCGCAATCGACTCCTGCCGCGTGCGCATGGTCGGCGACGCGGCGCGCGTCGTCGAGCAGCACCTCGGTGCTGCCCGCCTGCAAGAACAGCGGCGGCAGACCGTGCAGGTCCGCGTAGACCGGCGACGCGTACGGATGCGTGGCCGGCGCGTCGCCGAGATAGACCTTGGCCGCGCGCTCGATCGAGGCGCCACAGAACATCGGATCAACGCTGTCGTTGGTGCGCAGGCTCGCGCCGGTCGTCGCCAGATCGGTCCACGGCGAGAACAGCAGGCCGCCAGCGGGCATCGGTGCGCCGGCGTCGCGCAGCGCGACCAGCGTGGCGAGCGCGAGGCCGCCGCCGGCCGAGTCGCCGGCGACCACGATCGAGCTCGGTGCGATGCCCATCGCGAGCAGTTGTCGATAGGCGGCGGTGGCGTCCTCAAGCGCGGCCGGAAAGCGATGCTCGGGCGCGAGGCGGTAGTCGAGGGAGAAGAGCCGCGCGTCTGCGCGGGTAGCGAGAGCGAACGTTAGCGACCGATGCGTGCGCGGCGAGCAGAAGTAGTAGCCTCCGCCGTGGCAATACAGCACCGTCGGCTCCGCGCCGCCGGCCGTGCCGCCGTCCACACGTTCCAGCCATTCGCCGACGAGCGGCGCCTCGCCCGCGCCATACGTTTCGCGAAGATGCCAGCCGCGCGGCACGCGTGGCGACCACACCCGCTTCGAGGTCAGCGCGCGCGCCCGCTCGACGTTGATAGACGGTTTGAGGGTTTCGGGCCGGAACTGCCTGCGCAAATACCAGCAAGCGAGCGCGCTTTGCCAGCTCATCGGGACATGCTCCTTCGTTGAAGTCCCGTCATGGTACGGGCGGTGGCGGGGGCGCCGTTGGTTGGCGGGTTCTAACGGTGTGAAGCTGCTTTTGGCCGCGGCACGCGCGCTCGGCCCACGCGAGGCCCACGCCTAGTTCGCCGGCAACACCTGCCCGCGAATTTCGCCCGTCGGATTCTGCGCGGTATGAACATTGAAGTACCACTGCCCCGCCATCAGATCCGTGACCTGCTGCTCGGTCAGCTTCGCCGTGCCTTTGATCGGACTCGCGAGGCCATTCTTCCCGATCGGCACCTGGACCTTCGCGTTCTGGCCAACCGGCGCGGGACCATGGAAATGCGCGGCGGTGACCGGACTGCTCAAGCCTTCGTAAGTGACAGTCCACTGCAGCGATTGGGTGGACGTGTCGAAGGTCGCATTCAGCATGCCGTGCCCGTGACTCACGCGCGGCGGCACTTCGCTCGACGGCTGGAGATTCGCCTTCAGCGCAACCGTATCCGCGAACGCAGCGCCCGACGCAAGCGCCCACACCACCACGGCCAGATTCAATTTTCGCAGCGAAATCATGGTCTTCTCCGGACATTGACGCGCCGCCGCGGCACCCGTGTCGGCCGTGCGGAGCTTCCACATACTAGTGCAAATCATTTGGAGCCGGTAAGGCTGAGATGGTGGCTTGCGCGGGCCGCTTTAATTCGAACCGGACTGTGATTGAAACAGAAGGCCTGATGGGCAACGTGCGCAATGCGCACAGGCGTTCGTCACGATATGCCTAAAATACCGGCAACAACGTAGTGCGAAATCGTTTTAATCGATTTAATCGAAAAGTTAATTGCGCGATTTGCAATGAATAAATGACGCTGTTCCTGGTATGCTTCGATTTGCGAGAAGTGACTCCTTCATCGAAGGATGTCTCCAAATCTTTAACGCGGCTTCGGCCGCGTTTTTTTTCGTCCCGATTTTGATCGCGCCCGTTTGAATCGGCCGCGTATTCGCGCGAGGTCACCGCCCGCCGCCCGCTAGGCGAGCAATGCGGCCTGCTGTTCGATGCCATCGAGCATCGCCTCGCATTGGCGGATTAGCGCATGCCCCTCGTTACGCAACTGCTCGGGCGACTTCGCGACAATGTCGCGACGATAGGCTTCGAGCGCGTGTACGAGTGGCTGATACTGCAGCACGCTGGCCGCCCCCATCACCCGATGCAGCCACTCGGGCACCCGCCCCGTGTCCGCGCGTTCGAGTAACGTCGCAAGCGCGTTGAAGTCTTCGCGCATCGACGAGATGAATGAACCGAGCAACGCCTTGACCGTCGACTCGCTTCCCCATAACTGCGTCATGTGTGTTAGTTCGACGGGCACGTACGGTTCGACACCGACGCGCTGCGTGATCTGCCGCTCGCCGGCCGGCGCAGACGATTCGCGACCGCATGTTTCTGCCGGCGCGGGGTGCCGAACGGTGTCGGTGCCAAACCAGCGGCTCAGGTAGTCGCGCAACGTGGCGAGCCGAGTCGGCTTGATCAGACTGTCGTCCATGCCGGCTTCGCGGCACAGCCTCAGGTCGTCGGGCGCGGTGTTGGCCGTGATGCCGAGTATCGGCAGACGCTGCGCGCCGCCGCGCAGTGCCTCCGCTTCGCGGATACGGCGAGTCAGTTCGTACCCGGACAGGTTCGGCATGTGACAGTCCGTGATCAGGCAGCCATAGCTCGTGCGCTCGAGCGCGAGAAGCGCTTCGGCGCCGTCGTTCGCGACGTCGCACGCGAACCCCAGCAGGGCGAGTTGATGGCGGATCAACTCCTGATTGACTGGGTGATCTTCCGCGACAAGAATCAGTCGCCCGCTCGCGATCGCGCGTTCACGATCAGGCGGCGGCGCGACGCCATCGGTCGAGAACGGCACGCCTGGCGCTCGCGGTACCATCGGGGACATCGACGACAGGCCCGTCATCGCGGCCGCGCATGCGGCGCCGAGGCCGCGCCACGAAATCGGATTGATGCTCACGCGCACCTTGTCGTCGAGGATGCGGTAACCCGTCGGCATCGGCTTTTCGGTCAGCGTGACGACACGCGCATTTGCGCCGATCTGTACGGGCAACGTGACGTCCTCGCCGACGAACAGCAGATCCGCGCGGCTCAGCACGTCGCTTTTGCCCTGCGTCGCCGCAGCGGCCGAGAGGCTGCGCAGTTCGAGCCCGAGCGCCTCGCCGAAGTGTGCGAGAGCGCGGCCGATGCGCGGATCTCGCGTGATCACGACGGCGCGTTTGCCGCGCAGACCGTTGATCGAATAACGCTGCTCGACGATCGGCATCGTCAGCCGCACGGTCATCCTCGTGCCGTGGCCCGGTTCGCTGCGCAGCGCGAGCGTGCCGTTCATCAGGTCGATCAGCTTGCGGCAGATCGTCAGCCCAAGGCCCGTGCCGCCGAAGCGCCGCGTGGTGGACGACTCAGCCTGCACGAACGGCTCGAACAGGCCCGCCTGCACATCCGGCGCGATGCCGATGCCGGTGTCCTCAACGGTCAGCTCCAACGTCTGCGAGTCCGCGCGATCTTGGACGACCGCCACGCTCACACCCACCTCGCCCTTCGGCGTGAACTTGATCGCATTGCCGAGCAGATTGAACAGAATCTGGCGCAGACGCACGCTGTCGCCGCGGAGCGTCGCGGCGGCGTCGGTCGCGATGTCGACGCGCACTTTCAGCCCCTTTTCGTGGGCGCGCCCCGCGAGCAGGCCGACCGCGTTATCGACGAGTTCGCGCAGATCGATCGGCTCGGCTTCGAGCGTGAGCCGCCCCGCCTCGATCTTCGAATAATCGAGCAGATCATCGAGAATCTGCAGCAGCGCGCCCGCCGACTCATGGATCATGCCGAGCATTTCGCTCTGATCGGTACTGAGCGGCGTGCGCTCGAGCACTTCGACGAGACCGAGCACACCGTTCATCGGGGTGCGGATTTCGTGGCTCATCATCGCGAAGAAGTCGTCCTTCGCGCGCGAGGCCGCCTCGGCCACGTCGCGTGCCCGCGCGAGTTCCTCCGAACGCGCGCGCTCGACGCTCGCATCGACCCAATAGCCGCTCCAAACGACGCTGCCATCGGCTTCTCGCCGCGGCACCAGCTCGGCCCGCACCCACTTTAGTTGACCGGCGTTTTCCAGGCGGAACTCCATATGCACGGGGGAGGCGCAGCTCGCGGAACGCTCGAGCTCGGCGAGAACGCGCGGCCGATCCAGCTCCGACACTCGTTGGAAATCGACTCGTGCCCCCCCATGCCAATCACCCTCGCCGAGCAGATGCCGCGTGTCGCCGCCGATGTACGGGAAGGAATACGCGCCGGACGGCGAGCGCCGCAACTGGAACACGACGGCGGGCAACGAGCGCGTGACGTCGAACAGGCGCCGTTCGGTTTCGCTCGCGCGCATTTCAGCGCGCCGGATGTCGGTGATGTCGACCATCGTGCCAAGCACGTACGCCGGATGCCCATCGCTGGCCTCGCAGACGCTCGTCCAGAAAATCCCATGCCGCGTCTCGCCAGCGCCGTCCTCGAACTGGAGTTCGACTTTCGCGATGCCGCCGCCGCGCAGGATCTCGCCCGTGATGTCGTCGAGCACGCGGCTGTTTGCGTCGCCCCATGTGCCGACCTCGGTCGTCGTGCGCCCGAGCACGTCCTTCCGCTCCAGCCCGCACACTTTCTCATAGGCCTCGTTGATCGCGATGTACCGTCCGTCCAGGCCTTTCGCGATGAGCGGATACGGCACCGTCTTCATCATCGTTTCCTGGAAGTTCAATTGCAGTGCGAGTTCGCGCTCGGTCTGCTTGCGTAGCCGGACTTCGCGTTGCAGCAGCACGTACGCGCGCAACGTGACCAGCAGCACGACGCCGATGCCGATCAGCACCGGCAGCAGCCGCACCGCCGTCACGCTCCATACGGCGTTGTCCGGCGCGGCGGGACTCACCCACTTGCGCCGGATGCGCTGCTTTTCGGCTGCCGGCATCGCCTGCAACGCGCGATCGATCAGCTTGACGAGCGGGCTCAGATCCTCGCGCACAGCAAAATACAACGAGTCGGATTCGCCGAGCGAGTCGAGCACCCTGAGCGAGCCGACGTAGTGCTGCCGCAGTTGCACGTTGATCGCGGCCGCGTTGCCGACCAGCACGTCGGCCTCGCCGCTCGCGACCATGCGCATCGCCTCGCCCAGGCTCGCCGCGACGACGATGTGATCGACCGGCACCGCTTCCAACGCGAGCGGCACCGAGCCGGCCACGTGCGGCGACATCACGACGCGGCACGACGTGATGTCGTCGAACGAGCATGGGGGCGGCGCGCCGCTCCGCCCGACGATCACCAGCGGATCGCTCTCGTACACCCGGCTATGGTCGGCGCCTACCAGGAGCGCGGCGCGACTCGATGTGGAGGACAGCATCGCGAGGTCGCCACGCTGGAACGCTTCGACGGCGGCGGCCCAGTCGGCCATGCGCGCGCGGTTGAACACGACACCGAGCGTGCTGCTCAGGTACGTGAGGTAATCGGCGGTCAGACCGACGGGGCGGCCTGCGGAATCAACATAGCTGAACGGCGCCCAGTCGTTGTCGAAGCCGACCTGCAACGGCGGCAGCGAACGCAGCCAGTTCTTCTCTTCCGGCGTCAACGTGAAGCGTGGTGCATGCGGCGCGGGCGCCGCGTTGAAGTTGCCGGACAGCCAGCGCGCGCGTATCGCGGCGGCCTCGGCGGGATTCATCGACACGAGCGCGCGGTTCAGCTGATCGCGCAAAGCAGGCTGGCGAGGCGATACGGCAAAGCGCAGGTCGAGCGCTTTGCCGCCTTGCTCGAACGCTACGCGCAGATTGCGATACGCGTCGGTCGCCAGTTCGTATTGCACGACCGGCGTGAAGCCGAAGTAGACGTCTGCATCGCCATGCAGTAGCGCGTTCAGCGCTTCGTGCGTGCTCGCGAACGAGACGATACTCGCGCGAGGAAAACCTGCGCGCAACAAACGCTCACGCGCAAAACCGCGCTCGATCGCGATACGCGCGCCAGCGAGGGCGGTGGGGCTCACACGCCGGGCGTCGTCGCGACGCACGACGGCCGAGGCGAACGAGTGGAAGTAAGGAGCCGTAAAGCTGAGGCAGCGCTCGCGCTCCGGCGTGCGCGCTATGCTCGTCAGCAGGTCGACCTCGCCGGCGCAAGCCGCGGCGACCAGCTTGGTCATGTCGGGAAAGCTCTTCGTCTCGACGACGACGTTCGGCCCCACGAGCGCGCGCAACAGGTCGCCGCTGACGCCGGCGAGCCGGCCGCCCTGCGGAATGTCGAACGGCGCCCAGCCTCCTTCGAGAATGCCGACCGTCAATCTGGCAGGAAATGCAATGGATGACGACGCGGAAGAACCCGCTCCCACTGCGGAAATTACGGGCGGCTGTGACGCAGCGCCGGCAGGTCCGGCCATGCAGACCGCATCCGTAACCGCCAGCAGAAAAAACGCGAGCCAATGCGTCATCGAGTGGCGCGGCGAGCGCGGCCACAGACACCGCAACAAACGCCGCAGCCCCAATGTCAGCACCGCATCGACCGGAAGTGGTGAGTACCGTCCCTCGCTCACGAAACGTCACCCTGCCCGTCCACCAACGACACCGAAGACGAATCGGCTCCGCCGTCCAGAAACGAAAACAGCACGCCAGCCGCGATTGCTCCGGCCAACGGCGCGGCCCAGAACAGCCACAACTGATCCAGCGCCCAGTTGCCGACGAACAGCGCCTGCGCGGTCGAGCGTGCGGGATTGACCGCTCCATTGGTGATCGGAATGGACACCAGGTAGACGAGCATCAGACATGCGCCGGTGATGAACGGCGCAATCGTTGCCACCTCTTTTCGAACGACGACCAGCAGGCATGCTCCGACAAACACGAACGACAGCACGCATTCCACGACGAGCGCCGCATGCAATGGATAGTCGGCGGGCGAATGAGCGCCGAAGCCGTTCGCCGCGAATTCACTCGCGGAGAGTTCGAAACCTGGCCGGCCGCTGGCGAGGTAGGCGAGCAGCGCCGCGGCGACTATTGCGCCCCAGATTTGCGCAGCGATATAGGGCAAGACATCACGTACGGGAAAGCGCTGCGCGATCGTCAGGCCGATGGTGACGGCAGGATTGAAATGCGCGCCGGAAATCTTGCCGAAGGCATAGCTGCCGGTAGCAAGCGCAAGACCGAACGCCAACGACATTTGCAACGCGCCAGTGCCCTGCAGCACGCCTGTGGTGTCCAGCACCGTACTGCCGCAGCCGACGAACACGAGCCAAGCCGTACCCACACCCTCGCTGCACAATCGCTTGCCTAGCGCAACCATCTCTATCCCGTCCAACAAGTATGAGGCACAGACGCCAAACGATCGCGCGAAGAGGTCTGCACCGGATTCCCCTGATCCATTGGTAATCGGATCACGAACCAGCCGCTTGGCAGTTGCGGCGCAAGGCGCGCAATGACAGGCGCGCCAGGATTATTGGGTGCCCCCCACGCCACGGCAATCAGATAAGTCTGATAAGGGCTACCTCAAATCCATCGAGAACAAGAATTTTTGACCGTTGCTGCGCCTCATATCAGCCCAATCTGAGTGGCGTAGTTGATCAGGTCGGCTTCTGTTTCCAGTCCGAGCTTGCGCATCGCGCTGCGTTTTTGCGTGCTGATGGTTTTGTCGCTACGTCGCAGACGTGTGGCGATCTCGTGCACCGCGAGGCCTCGCACATAGAGTTGAAACACCTCCCACTCGCGTGCGCTCATCACACCGCCGCGCCGGGGCGGCGCAGGCTCCGCGGTCGCAAGTGCGGCCCGAACCTGTTCCGATAGATGGGTGCCCCCGGCGGCAACGGCTTCGATTGCGTCGATCAATGCGTCCACGGCGTCGCGCTTGTCGACGATTCCAGTCACGCCGATATTGCGCAAGCCGGCCAACACATGCGCGCGCCCAATCATGGTCAGCACGACCACGTGGGGATGCGGCGTGCGCCGTAGCAGCCGGCGCAATAGCGGCACCGCGCTGGTGTCTCCGTCGAGTCCCGGCATGCCGATGTCCGACACGACGACGTCGCATGCGCAGGCATCGAGCAGCTTCGCGAGACCACGGGTGTCGGCAGCTTCGCCGACAATTTCGATATTCGGCTTGTCGCGCAGCAGAGATCGGACGCCCGCGCGAATGGAGTCGTGATCGTCCGCCACGACGACGTGAATCTTGTTTGGCATTCTTTTCCGTGACTTTTTTATGGTGTCGATCGGGCATACCGCACGAAATGTGTCCCCCGGTTATGCCGATATATTCGCCGCGCGGCTGCGCAGAATGTTGCCGCCCGCTTAACGGCTTTGACCAAGCCCTTCTGGCACTACGCCATACTCGACTGCGAAGCGAAACAGTTCGGCGTCGCTATTCAGCGACAGCTTGCGCATGGCCATGCACTTCTGCGCGCTGATCGTCTTCACACTACGTCCCAGCCGCGTGGCGATTTCCGTGACGCCGAGTCCTGACGCGTATTGCGTAAAAACCTCGAACTCTCGGCGAGACAGGGTGGCGCGCACGAAGTCGAGACGTTTCGTCAGCGTGACATCGGCCAGCATGGCGCGCACCGCCGGACCGACAAAACATTCGCGCGCCAGCGCCATGACCACCGCCACATGGATCAGATCGATACGATCACGTTTGCTCAGCAGCCCATCCACGCCGAGCGACATCACTTTGCGCAGCGTCGCCGCCTCCGTTTCCATTGTCAAAATGACGAGCGCCACGTTGGGATAGCGCGCCTTCAACTGCCTGACGACGTCGAACCGGTTGTCGTTGTGCCCTCCTGGCATGTAAAGGTCCATCAGCACGAGATCGCAAGGACTGCGATCGACTTCGATGAACAGTTCGGCGACATCCGCCGCACGGCCAACCACCTTCAGGTCCGGATAGTTGCCAATCAGATTTTCTATAGCCAGCAGAACCAGCGGATGATCATCCGCAATGATCGTTCGAACAGGCGAGCCTGATGCAGCCATGAGGTTCATCGTCTGGCGCTCCTCGATACTTTCATTTCTCGACCTTGTTATGTGTGACCGGCGCTCACGCAATGGTCGAGCATTTCTATTGCGACAAACATCAGAGCGCTCTGAAATGGTACGAACAACCGTATGCCTGATGCTTAGGGTCTGTTTACATATGGAACGCACGTGCGAATGCCCGCTATCGGCCGTCCCCCAAGGGGACTTCCTTCGGGGCGCAGGGCAAGGAGTAAGGAGCGCTGCGTGGCCGCGCCACGTGAGCGACGCACGACGCCGCCATGCGGCCGATAGCGGGCATTCCCCTGGAATGAAATTCAGAACTGGGGTGCGTTCCATATGTAAACAGACCCTAGTCTTCCGATTCGAGGAGGACCGTGCCGCAGGCGCGCACACAGGAAAAAAGCGCGGGGTCGTCGTTGACGCCAAGCCGCGCCATCGCTTCGCGCTTGTGCCGGCTCACCGTGCGGCGATGGCAGCCGAGCGCCGCCGCGATCTGCACGATGGACTCGCCGCTCACGAGCCTGCGCAGGATGTCGGTCTGCCGCTTCGACAGCAGCAGGGCCGACACGAACCGACCGTTGTCCGGCTGCAAACGCGCGAGCGTTTCGACTACCGAGCGGCCCAGGTAGCGCGCGCCGCGCGCACTGTCGCAGACCGCTTGCGGCAGTTCCTCGAGCGAATCGGCTTTGCCGATCACACTGACCGCGGCATCGGCGACGACGACACGCAACATCGCGGCATTCGTCTGCCCGGTCACGACGACGACGCGCAATGACGGCCACTCGCCACGAATGCGCCGGATCAGGCCGAGTCCGTCGCCAATCTCGCCGGCGGGCTCCGGCATGGAAAGATCGACGACGAGCACGTCGCACGGTGTGTGTTGCAGCAATGCGATCAACGCAGTGGGCATCTGCGCCTGACCGACGACGGACAGACCTTCGTGCGCCTCCAGTGTCGATTTCAGGCCAAGCAGGACGAACGGGTGATCGTCCGCCAGAATGATTCGAAGATTTGTCACGATTAGTCTCGCTCGTTATAAGAATGGTCGAAATGCGCGCGGCAGTGGCTGTGCAGGCGGCAGGCGTCGACCTGCGTCGCGGCACTCAAACGACGTGCCGGAAAAGCCATCTGATCACCCTCGCAAATTCACGACAATCGGAGCGTTCCTAATCCAGATCAATAATCGGGATAATTTATAGTTCGACCAATCAATATGCGCACCGTGATTCGAATCGAATCAAAATCAATTCGGCAACGCAAAGCGCGCGCTGTTCGCCCCATGTCTCACGCCGCATCGCAAGCACGCGTCGCGCGCATCGCACGCGTCGACGCGGCGCGCGGAAACACCGGCAATGCGAGCAACGCGCAAGCGCTCGCCACCGTCCACACCAGCGGCCATGCTCCGATAGACAGCAGCGCCGGAATCGCGAGCGGCGTCACGAACAGCGTGAGGAACACGCAGGTGTTGCCCATCGCGAGCGCGGTGCCCGCGCGGCGAGTACCGGCGAGCGTCGCGAGTTCGGTGAACGCGACGCCGTGCCACGCCGACGCGCTAATTCCGCCGAGTACGATCATCAGCGCGAACGGCGCGACCGCCCCGGCGCGACGCAGGCCGATGAGCCCGGTCGCGAGCGCGAGCAGCACGAACAGCACGGCGGTCACCAGACTGCATGCCCGCATATACGCGCGGCGGTTGCCGCGCCGGTCGGTCCACGCGCCGCTCCAGACCCGCGCGATCGCGGCGCCAGTCTGCACCGCGGCCATCGTCGCGCTGATCGCGAACACGCCGGCACGCCCGAAGTCGTGCAGGAACACCGTGCCGAATGTGATCACGGCAATCTGCGGCATGCACAGCGCGCCCGCGCCGAGCGCGACGCGCCAGATCGCGATGTCGCGCAATGGGGAGATCATCGGCGGCGGTGCGCTGACGTTCGAGGAGTCCAACCTCCGACCGTTAGCCGCCGCAGCACGGGCCGTCGCAGCCGCGCGCGCCCCTTTGGGCGCCGGCGTATCGTCCGCGTGTGCGGGCTCGTGCAGCCAGCGCCACGCGAACCATGCCGTGATCGCGCACGCCAACGCCAGCACCGCATAGGCGCTCGCAAAACCAAAGTGCGAGGCGAGCACCGGCAGGACCACTGCGCCGAGTCCACCGCCCGCCGGCACCGCGGTTTGGCGGATGCTCATCGCGAGGCCGCGCTCGCCTTCGCGAAACCACGCCATCACCGCCCGGCCGCTCGATCCGTTGACGCTGCCGCCCAGCAGTCCGACCAACAGCAGCCCGAGCGCGAGCGGGACGATGCCGGGCACATGCGCGCCGCCCGGCGACACGAACAGCGCGAGACCGGCGAGCGCGACCGCGGTCGACAGCAAGCCGAGCAGCAGCACCCGGCGATCGCCCCAGCGGTCGGTTAGCAGCCCCCACGGCAGCTCGCTGACCGCAATACCCAGGCCGAGCATGCCGAGCACGAGGCCGAGCCCGTGGTTGCCCAGGTGGTAGTCCGAGCGTAGGAACACCGCTGTCGTCGGAATCCCCGAAAATGCCGCCGAAAAGCTCGCATTCGCGGCAAAACCAACGCCCAGCACCTTCCAGCGATGCCGCGCGCCGCGCTCGCCGGTGCCGCCCGACGCTGTCATCGATCCGTTTTCCATCACACCCTCCGTGTGTCATTCGAGGGTATGCTACGGCTGGGCATTCCATCGGCAAAGCCGGAAATTTAGATCGCCACCATCGGAAAAACCGAATCATGAGCCAGCGTGGTTTCGACCTTGCGCAGTTGCGGACCTTCGTCGCCGTCGCCGAATCGGGCGGGGTGTCGGCAGGCGCGCAGCGCGTGTTCCTGTCACAGTCGTCGGTAAGCGAGCAGTTGAAGAAGCTCGAGGAGCGCGCCGGCCAGCCGCTCCTCGTGCGCAGCCGGCAGGGTGTGAGTCCGACGTCCGCGGGCGAGCGCCTGCTCGAGCATGCGCGCCGCATCATCGCGATGAGCGAAGCGGCCTTCGACGACCTGCAAGGCCGCTCGCTCGACGGCGAGCTGCGCATCGCGATCACCGATTACTACCGGCCGCACGACATCGCGCGCATCCTCAAGACGTTTTCGGAACAGCATCCGCGGCTGAAGCTGCACGTGACGGTGTTGCCGAGCGCGGTGATCGACAGCGGCGCGGACGATCACGCGTCGTTCGACATCGGTTTGTCGGCGCGGCTCGTCACAGGCCAGCTGCGTGCGCGCGGCGCGGGTGCCGGTGCCGCGAGCATCGTCGTGCGGCGCGAAAGGTTGCTATGGGCCAGTTGCGCCGATGCCGCCACCCGCCCCATCGCGCCGTATCAACTGGTGCTGCTGCCGTCGACGTGTCAGTTGCAGCGCTTCGTCGTCAAGCTGCTCGACCAACACAAGGTACCGTACGTGGTGTCGCATTCGGCGTCGGGCGTCGCGGGCCTGCAGCTCGCATTGAAGGCGGGGCTCGGGATTTCCTGTCTGAACGAGTCGTCGCTCGGCGGCGGCGTGGTGGCGTGTGCCGCGAACTTCGGCTTGCCACCGCTGCCCGCCATCGAGTTTCATCTGCTGCCGCGGCGTCCGGGCGAAAGCGAGTTGGTCAGCAATGCACGTGATGCGCTCGTGCGGCTCTTCGCATGACGCACAAATGAAATTCACAGCAAAATTTATCGATCGACATCAGCTAATCACATTTACATGATGCATTGCGATCGATAAGCCGCGGCGCGACGATCGCGACGCAGCACTGCTCGATGTGCCACGGCGTACTCGGCACCGTGCAGGTCACTGCGCCGGCGCTCGCCGGGCAGTACGCCGACGTGACCTACAAGGAATTGCGCGACTTCCAGAGCGGCCAGCGGCAAAGCGCGGTCATGCAGTCAATCATCGCGGGACGCAGCGACCAGGATCTGCACGATCTGGCGGTGTACTACGCGTCGCTCGCGCTCCCCGCGGCGGCCGAGAAGACCCGCGCCGGCGAAGGACCCGATGCGACCGCAACCAGGCTCGCGATGCAGGGCGACCCGCAACGCAATATCGCACCGTGCGCGGCGTGTCATGGCCAACTCGATCGCAAGGGCGCGGCGCGGTGGCTCGGCGGACAATCGGCGGCCTATCTGGCCGCGCAGTTGCAGGCGTTCGCTTCGGGCGCGCGGCGCAACGACATCAACGAGCAGATGCGCAAGTCGCGCGGCAGATGACGCCCGAGGAAATCGATGCCGTGGCGAGGTATTACGCGGCCATGCAGTAGTGGGGCGGTGAGAGGCCGCGGGTTGACGCAGCGCAATGGCTCGCGTCACGCTGCGACCAACTCGCTGTCCAGTCTCCGCTCGCCGGTAACACCGGCCAGCTTAGCGCCGGGCGCCGGAGCACGGCTGCGCGATTCGTTGCCGGTCCGGAACACCGCCACCGCCGTCGACAGGCGCCGCGCCTGATCTTCCAGCGAACTCGCCGCCGCGGCCGCCTGCTCGACGAGCGCCGCGTTCTGCTGCGTGACCTCGTCCATCTGACCGACCGCGCGATTGACCTGATCGATGCCGGTGCTCTGTTCGAGCGCCGCCGCCGCGATCTCGTTCATGATGGAACTGACGCGCGCGATCGCGCCGACGATGTCGTTCATCGTCGTGCCCGAGCGCTCGACGAGCTGCGAGCCCTGCTCCACGCGGGTGGTCGACGCGTCGATCAAGCCCTTGATCTCCTTGGCCGCCGCCGCGCTGCGCTGCGCGAGCGAGCGCACTTCGCTCGCGACGACCGCGAAGCCGCGTCCCTGCTCGCCCGCTCGCGCCGCCTCGACTGCGGCGTTCAGCGCGAGGATGTTGGTCTGGAACGCGATGCCCTCGATTACGCCGACGATATCGGCAATCCGTCGCGAATCGTCGACGATGCCGTGCATCGTGCCGACCACCTGCTCGGTCAGCTCGCCGCCCCGCGCGGCCAGTGTCGAGGCGCCCTGCGCGAGCGAGCTCGCCTCTTTCGCGTTGTCGGCCGTCTGCTTGACCGTCGTGGTCAGCTCTTCGATGCTCGCGGCCGTTTCCTCGAGCGCCGCGGCCTGCTCCTCGGTGCGTTGCGACAGATCGGCGTTGCCGGCCGCGATCTCGCTGACGCCGGTATCGATCGAATCGGTACCTTGACGAACCGCGTTGACGGTCGCGATCAGCGACTCCTGCATTTTGCGCAGCGCGGCCGCGAGACGGCCCATCTCGTTGTCGCTGAGCACCTCGATGCGGCCGCTCAGGTCGCCGTTGGCGATGCGCTGGAACTGCGCGATCGTCGCATCGACCGGCGTGACGATCGCGCGCACGAGCACGAAGCGGGCGAGCAAGCCGCCGACCAGCGACAGCGCAATGCCGATCGCCACCGCCGTGCTGATCGCGTAGAACAGGTCCTGCGCATCCTTGTAGCGCTGTGCGCCGTGATCGAGCTGCAGCTGCTCGAGCGCGAGCATGGCCTTCTCGTACGCGCTGTACAGCGACGGCAGTTTATGCGCCTGCAATTGCTGGAAGGCGTTGGTGTCGCTCGACTTCAGCGCGGCGAGCGTCGGGTCGACGCCGTCGTGCAGGAACGCGTCGCGCTTCTGCTGCATGTCGGCGATCAGACGCTGCTCATCGGCATCCGTGCCCGCATGGCTCAAATAGTGGGCAAGCCGCTCGTCAGAGGCTTTGCGGTACTGATCGAAGCGCTTGAGCACGGCGCTCGCGCCGTCCTGATCGTTCAGCGCGACGAGCGACGCGTACGTCGCGAGCGCGAGCCGCAGGCGCAGCAGTTGGCCGGAGCTGCCTTCGAGGTCGGCGACGGCGGGCGTGTCGACCGTGTACATCTGTTGCAGCGACGCGTTCGACGAGCGCAGCGACAACAATCCCGCGGCCGCGCCGAGCAGCAGCACGATGCCGAAGAACACGATCATCAGGGTGAGGCTGGTGCGAATCGACAGCTTTTTCAACATCGGACTGGTCTCCTTGGGCTGCCCGGCCGATGATTCCGTATCGTTGACGATAGCTGCATGGCCACGCAGGCTGCGCCCTCGCCGTTCGGCCCGGTCCGCAACTTGTCTGAAAATTAAGCAAACAGCACATTCGGGACAACGGCGGATCGGCCGAAAACTTTATGGTTGATCGCTCGCCCGGCTTGCGTTACATCAATAGAGTCCCGAAGCCCGTTTGCTGAAGCCCTTCTGTCGAAACCCCTTCCTGCCCGGAGCGCGCCCATGTCGGAAATCGGTTCGACCGTACTCGTGTTCGCGCTGCTGCTGATCGCCACCGGCCTCGGCGTCGGGGTGCGGCCGCTGCTGCCGGAAGAGCACAAGGCACACGAGACCGTACAGCTCGTGCAGCTCGTGATCGGCATGCTGGTGACGTTCGCCGCGCTGGTGCTGGGTTTGATGACGGCATCGGCGAAAGCGAGCTTCGACACCGCGTCGAACGATATGCGCAGCTATGCGGCCGAACTGATCGAATTCGACTCGACGCTGCGCGAGCTCGGCAGCGCGGCCGACGAATCGCGGCGCCTGTTGCGCCAGTACACGGCGGCGGCGATCGCTTCGACATGGCCGCGCGAGCCCGCGCCGAGCGGCGACTATCCGCGCGATCTCGGGCCGCCGGGCAATCCGCAGCAACTAGAAAACGTGCATCTGGGCGACATGCTGACCACGGTGGGGCGGCAATTGCGACAGCTGCGCACGCAGGATGCGTTGCATCAACGTGCACTCGATGACGCGTTGACGCAGTACCGGCGCGTCATCGATGCGCGCTGGAAAATCATCGAGGAAGCGCACAGCTCGATTTCGCAGCCGTTCTTCAAGACGCTGACGTTCTGGCTAGCCGTGATCTTTCTGAGCTTCGGGTTGATCGCGCCGCGTAATGCGTTGGCGCTGGTGACGATATCGCTGGGAGCGGTGTCGATTGCTTCGGCGGTTTATGTGATCGTCGATCTCGACACGCCGTTCACCGGGCCGATCGTGATTTCGAGTCTGCCGTTGCGGGATACGTTGGAGCATTTGAGTCGGTGAGTTTCTGACGGAATGCCCCGTCCGCGCGTATGACGTAAAAAAAAGCCGGCAAACAGAAGGCGGAAAGGCCCGCTTTCCTGGCAGAAAGCGGGCCTCTGTTTTTGTGTCGATCAGGGGGACGCTGGTCGGCTCGGCATCGAGCCGCAACGATCAGAACGGAATATCGTCGTCCATCTCGTCGAAGCCGCCGCCAGCCGGCGCGCTCGGACGGCTCGCACCGCCACCGCCGCTACCGCCACGCGAACCGCCGCCCGACGACATCGCGCGGCCACCGCCGCCGCCGCTACGCTCCGACGGCTCGCCACGGCTATAACCGCCTTCATCGCCGCCACCCATCGACGCGCCGCTGCGGCCGCCGAGCATCTGCATCTGCTCCGCGACGATCTCGGTCGAATAGCGATCGGTGCCGTCCTGCGCCTGCCACTTGCGCGTGCGGATGCGCCCTTCGAGGTACACCGACGAGCCCTTCTTCAGATATTCCGCCACGATTTCCGCGAGGCGGCCGAAGAACGCGACGCGGTGCCACTCGGTGGCTTCCTTCATCTCGCCCGACGCCTTGTCCTTGTAGCGGTCCGTCGTCGCAAGGCGGATGTTCGCCACTGCGTCGCCGCTCGGAAGATAGCGGACTTCCGGATCGGCGCCGAGGTTGCCGACCAGAATGACCTTGTTCACGGATGCCATGAATTTCTCCTGTTGATTCCTGTTGCAGGCGGCGCGGCACTACGCGGTTCGCGTCTCACGGCCGGCAGGCCCGAGACCAGAAGAGCGCCTCTGCCCGCCGCCGGGTGAGTTCTGGATGATTCGGGAGGTGCCCCGAGTACGCTGTGTTATGCCTTGCGCGGCGGCTGTTTCATCTTTGCGGCGATTATAAGCCAGCAAAATACCAGCCCGGAGCAGGCGAAGAAAACCGCGCTCTGGCCGTTCACCTTCAGCAGCCAGCCGCCGACCATTCCGCCTAGCGCAAGACCGATCGACTGCGTGGTGTTGTACACGCCGGCCGCGGCTCCCTTGCGGGTACCGGGCGCGAGCTTCGACACCAGCGAAGGCTGCGAGGCCTCGAGAATATTGAAGCCGAGAAAGTACACGAACAGGATCGCCGCCACACTCAGAATCGTATGCGGAGCAACGCCCAATAACAACTGGCCGATCAGGATAAGAGCGATCGCCGACAGCAGCACGATCTTCATCTTGCCGCGCTTCTCGGCGGCGATGATCGCCGGCACCATCATCACGAACGACAGCCCCATCACCGGCAGATACACCTTCCAGTGTGAAGCGACCGGCAGCCCGCCCGCTTCGAGAATGCGCGGCACGACGAGGAACAGCGCGGTTTGCGTGGCGTGCAGCACGAGCACGCCGAAATTCAAACGCAGCAGCTCGACGTTGTGCAGCACTTCGGCGAACGGCGCGCGCACATGCACCGGCTTCGGCGCATCGGGCACAACCCATATCACGACGCCGATCGCGAGAATCGAGAACACGCCGACCAGCGTGAAGAGGCCGCTCATGCCGAGCCAGTGGAACACGATCGGCGCGCCGACGATCGCGACCGCGAACGACACGCCGATGCTGCCGCCGACCATCGCCATCGCCTTCGTGCGATGTTCCTCCGAGGTCAGATCGGCGATGAACGCGATCACCGCCGACGACACCGCGCCCATCCCCTGAATCACCCGGCCGACGATGATCCACGTCATGTCGTGCGCGGCCGCCGCGACGAAGCTGCCGATCGCGAAGATCAGCAGGCCCGTCGCGATCACCGGCTTGCGGCCGACCTTGTCGGAGATCCAGCCATAGAAGATGTAGAGCATCGACTGCGTGACACCGTACGCGCCGAGCGCGATGCCGACGAGCAGCACGTTTTCGCCGCCGGGAATGGTCTTCGCGTAGATCGAGAACACCGGCATGATCATGAAGAGACCCAGCATGCGCAGCGCGAAGATGGCGGCAAGCGACACGGTCGCGCGCAATTCGGGCGCGCTCATGCGTGTGGAGATGGCGGACGGATTGGACATCGAAGCGTTGTTTGAATGAACCGGGCGGCGAGCCCGTGGGGGCAGCCTTGGCCGCCGGCACAGTGGAGCAGAACGAACAGGCAGGCGGCTAGCCCCGGCATATCGGCGGGTCCGCGCCGACGAGACGCGCAAAGCCCGTGCCCCATCGCCCCCGCTCGCCCCTCGCGGCATCTTGTACTCACGGAAAACGGCCCCAGTTACGCCTTTTTCCCGCTGTCAGCACACCGTAACGGCGGTCTGGAAAAGTCGTTATAGTAGCAGGTTTGGCCTCTTTCCCTTTCCGCAGTTCATGGAATAAATCCGTGGAACAAATCCGTATTCGTGGGGCTCGCACCCACAACCTGAAGAACGTCAATCTCGACCTACCGCGTCACAAGCTCGTCGTTATCACGGGGCTTTCGGGCTCCGGCAAATCGTCGCTGGCGTTCGATACGCTGTATGCGGAAGGACAGCGGCGCTACGTCGAAAGTCTGTCCGCCTATGCGCGGCAGTTCCTGCAACTGATGGAAAAACCGGACGTCGACCTGATCGAAGGGTTGTCGCCGGCCATTTCGATCGAACAGAAGGCGACCTCGCACAATCCGCGTTCGACGGTCGGCACCGTCACCGAAATCCACGACTATCTGCGCCTGCTGTTCGCGCGCGTCGGCACGCCCTACTGCCCCGATCACGAGATTCCGCTCGAAGCGCAAAGCGTGTCGCAGATGGTCGACACGGCGCTCGCGCTGCCTGAAGAAACGCGCGTGATGATCCTCGCGCCCGTCGTCAGCGATCGCAAGGGCGAGCACACGGATCTGTTCGAGGACATGCAGGCGCAAGGCTTCGTGCGCTTTCGCGTGCGCTCGGGCGGCGGCACCGCCAACGAAGGTACCGCGAAAATCTATGAAGTCGACTCTCTGCCGAAGCTGAAGAAAAACGACAAGCACACGATCGACGTCGTGATCGATCGTCTGCGCGTGCGCCCCGACGTGAAGCAGCGCCTTGCCGAATCGTTCGAAACGGCGCTGCGTCTCGCCGACGGCCGCGCGATCGCGCTCGAAATGGATACGGACAAGGAGCACCTGTTCAGCTCGAAGTTCGCCTGCCCGATCTGCTCCTATTCGCTGCAGGAACTCGAGCCGCGCCTGTTCTCGTTCAACAACCCGATGGGCGCGTGCCCCGAATGCGACGGCCTCGGCCAGATTACGTTCTTCGATCCGAAGCGGGTGGTCGCGCATCCGTCGCTGTCGCTCGCGGCGGGCGCGGTGAAGGGCTGGGACCGGCGCAACCAGTTCTACTTCCAGATGCTGCAGAGCCTCGCGGCGTTCTACGACTTCGACATCGACACCGCGCTCGAGGACCTGCCGGAAAAAGTCCGCAAGATCCTGCTGTACGGTTCGGGCAAGCAGGAAATTCCGTTCTCGTACATCAACGAGCGCGGCCGCACGTCGGTGCGCGAGCACGTGTTCGAAGGGATCATCCCGAATCTGGAGCGGCGCTACCGCGAAACCGATTCGTCCGCGGTGCGCGAAGAACTCGCCAAATATCAGAATAACCAGCCATGCCCGGCGTGCGCGGGCACGCGGCTGCGTCGCGAGGCGCGCTTCGTACGCATCGGCGCGGACAGCGACGCGCGCGGCATCTTCGAGATCAGCGGCTGGCCGTTGCGCGATGCGCTCGGCTACTTCCAGACCCTGCGTCTCGAAGGCTCGAAGCGCGAGATCGCCGACAAGGTCGTCAAGGAAATCGTCGCGCGTCTGATGTTCCTGAACAACGTCGGGCTCGATTACCTGTCGCTCGAACGCAGCGCCGAAACGCTGTCGGGCGGCGAAGCGCAGCGCATTCGCCTCGCTTCCCAGATCGGCTCGGGGCTGACCGGCGTGATGTACGTGCTCGACGAACCGTCGATCGGCCTGCATCAGCGCGACAACGACCGGCTGATCTCGACGCTCAAGCATCTGCGCGATCTCGGCAACTCGGTGATCGTCGTCGAGCACGACGAGGACATGATCCGCATGGCCGACTACGTGGTCGACATGGGCCCGGGCGCCGGCGAGCACGGCGGCATGGTGATCGCCGAGGGCACGCCGAAAGAGGTGCAGAAGAACGCCGCGTCGCTGACGGGCCAATACATGTCCGGCGCGCGCACGATCGAATACCCCGACGAGCGCAAGGATCCCGACGAGCGGCGCCTGCGCATCGTCGAAGCGTACGGCAACAATCTGCACAACGTGACGCTCGATCTGCCGGTGGGTCTTTTGACCTGCGTGACCGGCGTGTCCGGCTCGGGCAAGTCGACGCTGATCAACGACACGCTGTATCACGCGGTCGCGCATCATCTGTACGGCTCGGCCACGGAGCCTGCGCCGTACGAGTCGATCGAGGGCCTCGAGCACTTCGACAAGGTGATCAACGTCGATCAGTCGCCGATCGGCCGCACGCCGCGCTCGAATCCGGCCACCTACACGGGCCTTTTCACGCCGATCCGCGAGCTGTTCGCGGGCGTGCCGGCCGCCAAGGAGCGCGGCTACGATCCGGGCCGCTTCTCGTTCAACGTGAAGGGCGGGCGCTGCGAATCGTGCCAGGGCGACGGCGTGCTGAAGGTCGAAATGCACTTCCTGCCCGACGTGTACGTGCCGTGCGACGTGTGCCACGGCAAGCGCTACAACCGCGAAACGCTCGATATCCAGTACAAAGGCAGCAACATCAGCGAAGTGCTCGACATGACGGTCGAACACGCGTACGAGTTCTTCAAGGCCGTACCGGTCGTCGCGCGCAAGCTGAAAACCCTGCTGGACGTGGGTCTCGGCTATATTCGCCTGGGTCAGTCGGCCACCACGCTGTCGGGCGGCGAGGCGCAGCGTGTGAAACTGTCGCTGGAACTGAGCAAGCGTGATACCGGTCGCACGCTATACATCCTTGACGAACCGACTACCGGCCTGCACTTTCACGATATCGCGCAGTTGCTGGAAGTCATACACCGGTTGCGTGACCAGGGTAATACCGTCGTGATCATCGAACATAATCTCGATGTAATCAAAACTGCGGACTGGGTCATCGATCTCGGCCCCGAAGGCGGCGCCGGCGGCGGGCAGATCATCGCCCAGGGCACGCCCGAGCAGGTCGCGAAGTCGAAGGCCAGTTTTACCGGCAAATATCTGGCGCCGCTGCTCAAGCGCGCCGCCACCACAAAGTAACGCTGCACTACCGAGGTTGGAGACGGGATAAGCCATGACCAAGCGTAATCAGGCGCACGAAGAAGATCGGGTGCAGGACCTGCGCCCGCGCCCGGTCAGGCTGACCAGCGACATGAGTCTGCCGAAGCTGTCGGCGGTCGAGATCGGCAGCTACGTGGTGATGCTGTTCGGCATGTGGGCGGTGATCGAACTGAAGCTGCTCGGCGCGCTGCTCGCCGGGCTGCTGGTGTTTCAGCTCGTGCATACGATCGCGCCGCGCATCGAGCGTCACATGTCGAGCAAGCGGGCGCGCTGGCTCGCGGTGGTGATTCTGTCGACGCTGATCGTCGGCGCGCTGACGGGGCTCACGCTCGGCATCATCTCGCATTTCGAGAACGACGTGCCGAGCGTGCAGGCTCTGCTCGATCAAGCGATGCAGCTGATCGACGAGGCGCGCGGCAGAATTCCGCAATTCGTCGCGAACTCTCTGCCGGTCGACACCGAGCAGATGAAGACGAAGGCCGCGGAACTGATGCACACGCACGCGAACATGCTGCAGCAAAGCGGCACGACCGTGGCGCGCGCGTTCACGCACGTGCTGATCGGCATGATCATCGGCGCGATCATCGCGGTCGGCGCGCAAAAGCATATCCAGCGGCTGCCGCTGTCCACCGCGTTCGTCACGCGGGTCACGCGTTTTGCCGACGCGTTTCGCCGCATCGTGTTCGCGCAGGTGAAGATTTCCGCGCTCAACGCGGTGTTCACGGCGATCTTCCTGCTCGTGATACTGCCGGTCTTCCACGACCGGCTGCCGCTGTCGAAGACGCTCGTGCTCGTCACGTTCATCGTGGGTCTGCTGCCGGTGATCGGCAATCTGATCTCGAACACGATCATCGTCGCGGTCGCGCTGTCGGTGAGTTTTCCGGCGGCGATCATGTCACTTGTGTTCCTGATCCTGATTCACAAGCTCGAGTACTTCCTGAATGCGCGGATCGTCGGCGGGCAGATCGAGGCGCGCGCATGGGAGCTGCTGATCGCGATGCTGGTGATGGAAGCGGCGTTCGGTATCGCCGGGGTCATCGCGGCGCCGATTTTTTATGCGTACATCAAGCGGGAGCTCATTTATTTGCGGTTGGTGTGAGTTGGGCTGGGTCGAGTAGCAAAAGTCAGCGCTCACTAGCGCTCTGCAGCACACGCGGCAGTCCACGCAGGCGACGAAAGCGCAAGCGGCACTTCGGTGCCGCTTTTTTTTGCTTCCCGCGACCCTGCATCGTCGCCTCTTGCTGACAGAAAACTTGCAGCCGACCGCGTCAACCCCTAAGATGCGAACAATTCCTATTTACACCCAGTCCGCATCGTGACGTTTCACCTGATCTCCCACCCGCGTCTGCGCCTGGGTCCCGGTTGTGCATTGCCGGCTCGCGCATGAGACGCCAGCTTGTCCGCCTGCACCGCTGGTTCGGCGTCGCGACCGCACTGTTTCTGTTCGTCGCGGGCCTGACGGGCGCGATCATCGCGTGGGACCACGAGCTCGATGCTGCGCTGAACCCGTCGTTTTACCAGGCTCGCACGGTCGGGCCGACGCTGTCCGGCCTCGAACTGGCGAATCGCGTCGAAGCCGCCGATCCGCGTCTTCGGGTGACCTATCTGCCGCTCGCGGTCGAACCGGGCCACACGCTGCAGATGATGGTGCTGCCGCGCACCGATCCGGCGACGAAGCAGCCCTATCCGCTCGATTTCAATCAGATCGCCGTCGATCCCGTCACCGGCGAGATCCAGGGACGCCGCGAATGGGGCGCCGTGTCGCTCGCGCGACTCAACCTGATTCCGTTCATCTACAAGCTGCACTACACGCTGCAGTTGCCGTTTACCGGCGGTGTCGACCTTGGCACCTGGCTGATGGGGATCGTCGGCATCGTGTGGCTCTTTGACTGCGTGATTGCGCTGTGCCTGTCGTTTCCGAGCCTGAAGGCCTGGCGCAAGTCGTTCACGCTCCGCCTGAAACGCGGCGGCTATGCGTTGACGTTCGATCTGCACCGCTCCGGCGGCGTATGGATCTGGGGCCTGCTGGCGATCGTCGCGCTGACGTCGATTTCGATGAATCTGTCGTCCCAGGTGGTGCGGCCGATCGTGTCACGACTGTCGACGCTGACACCCGATCCGTTCAGCAACCCCGAAATCCTGCGCGCGCCGCAACCCGGCGATCAGGTGGTGAGCCGCGAGCGCATCGTCGAACTCGCCGGGCAGGCCGGCAAGGAAATGCATGTCGCCGCGCCGCCGGGCGGGCTCTACTACGCCGAATTCATGCACGCGTATGGCGTCGGCTTCTACACGCCCGGCAACGACCACGGCGACACCGGCCTCGGCAACCCGTGGATGTATTGGGACGCCGCCACCGGCAAGCGGCTCGCCGCGCGGATTCCCGGCCGAGGCACGGCCGGCGACATCTTCCTGCAGGTGCAGTTTCCGCTGCACTCGGGGCGCATCTTCGGTCTCGGGGGGCGGATTCTGATCAGCGCGGTGGGGGTGGCGGTGGCCGTGCTGAGCGTCACGGGCCTGCTGATCTGGCTGAAGAAGCTGAACGCGCGCCGTCGTTCCGCGCAAAACGCGAATCTCGCGAGAAGCACGGGCGGCGCGGCAGCGCGTTCGTAACACGAGCAGGTAAAGGGCCGCGCCGACCTCGACCGTCGCAGTGTTACTGGCGCGGCTCCTAGCGGAACACCACCGTCTTGCTGCCGTTCAGCACGACGCGATGCTCCACGTGCCACTTCACCGCGCGCGCGAGCGTCACACACTCGACGTCGCGGCCGATCGCCGTCAGTTGTTCCGGCGTCATGCTGTGGTCCACGCGCTCGACTTCCTGTTCGATGATCGGACCTTCGTCGAGATCGGTCGTCACATAGTGGGCGGTTGCGCCGATCAGCTTCACGCCGCGGTCGAACGCCTGGTAGTACGGCTTCGCGCCCTTGAAGCTCGGCAGGAACGAGTGGTGGATGTTGATCGCACGGCCGGCGAGCGCCTCGCACAGGTTCGGCGACAGGATCTGCATGTAGCGCGCGAGCACCACGAGGTCGGCCTGATGCTCGTTGATCACTTCGAGCACGCGCGCTTCCTGCGCGGTTTTCGCTTCGGGCGTGCCGCCGAGCAGCGGGAAATGGTGGAACGGGATGTCATAGCTCGCGGCGAGCTGGTAGAACTCCTTGTGGTTCGAGATGATCGCCGGGATGTCGATGTTCAACTGACCGGTGCGGTAGCGGAACAGCAGATCGTTCAGGCAGTGGCCGATCTTCGACACCATGATCACGACGCGCGGCTTCACGTTCGCGTCGTGCAATTCCCAGCTCATGCCGAACTGCTCGGCGAGTGTCACGAACGACGCGCGCAGCGCGTCAAGCCCCGGATCGCCGCCCACCTGCTGAAAATGCACGCGCATGAAGAACTCGCCGGTGCGGCTGTCGCCGAACTGCGCGGAGTCGAGAATATTGCTGCCCCGCTCGAACAGAAAGCCCGACACGGCATGAACGATGCCGGGCCGGTCGGCGCACGACAGTTTGAGGATAAAGCTGTGATCGGTCGACATGACCTCGGTGACTCCCTTCTTCAATGCGTGGTTTGTTTCAGTGGGTACTGGCTGCAAGGGCCCAAGCTAGCCCAGCGCCGGCGGCGCGAACAGCGCGTCGATGCCCTCGCACGCGTCCTCGTCGATCCAGCGGCGGCGCAGCAGGCAATCGAGCGTCGCGAGGCTGGCATCGACGGTCAGCGCGCCTTCCTCGATCCATCGCGCGACTTCGTCGATGCGCGCGAGCCGGTGTTCGCCCACTTCGCCGTCCTGGTTGCGCGGCGCGAAGTCGGCGGGCAGCGCGAGGTCGTAGATGAAAATCTGCTCGGCCTGCGTGCCTTCCGGCAGCGATTGCAGCACGTGCGCGGTGCGGCCCGCGACCGCGCTCGCCGCGATCTGCGCCGGAATGCCCGCTTCTTCCCAGCACTCCTTGACGATCGTCTCGGCGATGCCGAAGCCCCAGCCGATCCCGCCTGCGACGACGTTGTCGAGCATGCCGGGGTCGGTCGCCTTGGTATCGCTGCGGCGCGCGATCCACAATTGCGCTCCGCCAAAGGGCGCTCCGCCAAAGGGCGCTCCACCATCCGCATATTCTACGACGCCGTTCAGATGCACCGCGTAGGTCATCGTGCCGAAGAAGCGCGACGCCGCGCGCTCGATATACGCGAGCGGCGGCGCGTCGAACGCATTGCGGATCGCGTACGTCTCGTTGCGCCAGCCGGGGATGCGACCATCGGCGGCGAGCGCGCCGATCACGGAAGCGAGCGCCGCGCTGCGCAGATCGACGGTGTCGAACGTGGCGCAGAGCGTCACGCCGTCGTTCGCCATCTCGAACACGTCGGGCCAGCGCGCGAGCAGCGGCAGGTCGCGCTCGCGAATCCACCCGACCTGTTCGGCGCCGATCAGAAACGGCCGATGCGCGTTCGCGTCGAAGCGGCGCGCGGCGGTGATGCAGGGCAAAGTCATCGGAAAACTCCAAACTGTCCGCCGTGGTGGCGAACCGGGGCAAAGCAGAAGCGGGCGGATGGCGTGACGACTGTCAGTCGCGCAAGGCGACGCGAATCCCGATCGCGATGAACGTCGCGCCGGCCACGCGATCGAGCCACAGGCCCACGCGCGGCCGCCGTCTGAGCCAGCCGCCGATGATCCCCGCGCACACGCCGAATAGCGAAAACACCACGACGGTCTGCAGCATGAACAGCGCGCCGAGTTCCAGCATCTGCACGGTGACGCTCTGCGCGCCGTCCGGCTGCACGAACTGCGGCAGAAACACGACGAAGAACAGCGTGACCTTCGGATTCATCAGATTGCCGAGCACGCTCTGGCGAAACACCGTCGAAAGCGGCTGCGGCGCACGCTCGTGCGCGGTCGCGAGGGCCTGGCTGCGCAGCGCCTTGATACCGATCCACACCAGATACGCGGCGCCGGCGAGCTTGATCGCTTCGAACGCGAGCGGCGACGAGCGCAGCAGCGCGGCGACGCCGAGCGCCGCGAGTGTCGTATGAAACGTGATGCCGGCGGCAAAGCCGAGCGCGGCGACCAGGCCGGCCGCGCGGCCCTGCGAGATGCCGCGCGCGAGCACCTGCAGATTGTCCGGGCCGGGCGCCACGGTGATCGCGATCGAGGTGGCAAGAAACAGCAGGAAGTTGGGCATCGTGGTGGCCTTCTGGTTGGGCGACTGGTGAACCCTGATGGGTGAGCGATATCGTTGAGCCCGGTTGGTTTTGCCCGGCCAACGGGGCTTGTGCGGTTCATGCGACTTTAGCCGCTGGTACGGCGGGAAACGCTACCGCGCGTCACGGCACGCGCCGTGACTGCCTCCCGGTTCGATGACCGTCGAAACTCGTCACGGTATAGAGCGCAAGACCGCCCTCGCCCAGCAGCTTCGAGCCGCCCAGCTCCGGCAGATCGACGATCGCCGCGCCTTCCACGACGACCGCGCCGAGCCGCTCGAGCAGCAGTTTGCCGGCCATCATCGTGCCGCCGGTCGCGATCAGATCGTCGATGATCACGACGCGGTCGCCCGGCTCGCACGCATCCTCGTGAATCTCGACGGTCGCGGTACCGTATTCCAGTTCATACGATTGCGAGATCCGCTTGTACGGCAGCTTGCCCGCCTTGCGAATCGGGATGAAGCCAACGCTCAACTCATGGGCGACGATCGGCCCGATGATGAAGCCGCGCGCATCGAGCCCGGCAATGTAGTCGAGCTTCGCGTCGATATAGCGCTGCACGAACAGGTCGATCAGCACACGCAGCGACTTCGGCTCGCGCAGCAGCGGCGTGATGTCGCGGAACTGCACGCCCGGCTGCGGCCAGTCGGGCACCGTGCGAATGTGACTTCTGATGTAGTCGGCCGCATCGAGCGGCGCGCTCGCGAGCGCCTTGGACATGATGTCTCCGGATGGACCTCGACAGGTCCGGTGAAAGGCTTGAATCAGGGTCGCCCGCCAGAACGGGCCAGGCTCACGGGTTCAGGCCGCAGCGGCGCGGCGATGCTTCGACAGCCGCTCCTCGGCTTGCGCCAGTTGTTCGGGCAGACCGCGCAGCACCACGATGTCGCTCGCGCGCAGTTTCGTCGACGGGTCCGGTTCGACGCCGCGGATGCCGTGCCGGCGGATCGCGGTCACTTCGACACCGAGTTCGTACAGGCCCACCTCGGCGAGCGTACGGCCCACCGCGTCGGCGCTCTCGTCGACCGGCACCGATTGTAGCCGCACCTGCTCGTGGCCGTCGTCGTCGTCGATGTCGTCGGCGCCGTGGAAATAGCCGCGCAACAGCGAATAGCGTTCGTCGCGCATCTCCTCGACGCGCCGCACCACGCGCCGCATCGGCACACCCATCACGACGAGCGTATGCGACGCGAGCATCAGGCTGCCCTCGACGATCTCCGGAATCACCTCCGTCGCGCCGGCGGCGAGCAGTTTCTCCAGATCGGCATCGTCGACGGTGCGCACGATGACCGGCAGCGTCGGCTCCATCTCGTGAATGTTGTGCAGCACGCGCAGTGCCGACGGCGTGTTCGCGTAGGTGATCGCGATCGCGGCCGCGCGATGGAGGCCTGCGGCCAGCAGCGACTCGCGCCGCCCCGCGTCGCCAAACACGACCGATTCGCCGGCTGCCGCGGCCGCCGCGACACGGTCGGGATCGAGATCGAGCGCGACATACGAGAGCCCTTCATGCTCGAGCATGCGTGCGAGGTTCTGCCCGGCGCGGCCATAGCCGCAGATGATTACGTGGCCGCTCTGCTTCAGGCTTTGCGTGGCGATGCGCGTCATCTGCAACGACTGCATCATCCATTCGGTCGACGACAGCCGCAGCACGACACGGTCCGCGTTCTGGATCATGAACGGCGCGGCGAGCATCGACAGCAGCATCGCGGCGAGAATCGCCTGCAACAGCGTCGCGTCGACGAGATGTCGGTCGAGAATCAGGTTCAGCAGCACGAAGCCGAACTCGCCCGCCTGCGCGAGACCGATACCGGTACGCATCGCGACGCCCGGCGTCGCGCCGAAGAGCCGCGCAAGGCCGGTGATCATGACCAATTTCAGCAGCACCGGGCCGAGGAAAAAGGCCAGCACGACCAGCGGATGCTCCCAGATCACGCGCGGATTGAGCAGCATGCCGGTGGTCACGAAGAAGAGCCCGAGCAGCACGTCGCGAAACGGCTTGATGTCCTCTTCGACCTGATGCCGATACGGCGTCTCGGCGATCAGCATGCCGGCGATGAACGCGCCGAGCGCGAGCGACAGCCCGAATTTGTCGGTGATGAACGCGGCGCCGAGCGTCACCAGCAGCAGATTGAGGACGAACAGCTCCTGCGAGCGGCGCCGCGCGACCACGTTGAACCAGCGCGTCATGAAGCGCTGCCCGACGATCAGCAGCAGCGCGAGGGCCACGACGATCTTGATCGCCGCGACGCCGAGCGCGCTGACCAGATTCTCCGAGCGGCCCCCGAGCGCCGAAATGATGATCAACAGCGGCACCACCGCGAGATCCTGAAACAGCAGCACGCCGAAGATATTGCGGCCGTGCTCGGTTTCGATTTCGAGCCGCTCCGCGAGCATCTTGCTGACGATCGCCGTCGACGACATCGCCAGCGCGCCGCCCAGCGCGACGCTCCCCTGCCACGTGATATGCACCCAACGCTCGAGCACGAAGCCGAGCGACACGGCCACCGCGACCGTGCCGATCACCTGCAGCAAGCCGAGTCCGAACACGAGCCGGCGCATCGTGCGCAGCTTGGCGAGCGAAAACTCGAGCCCGATCGAGAACATCAGGAACACGACGCCGAATTCCGCGAGATTCTGCGCTCCCGCCGAATCGGGAATCAGCCCGAACGCATGCGGCCCGACGACGATGCCGACCGTCAGGTAGCCGAGCATCGGCGGCAGATTCAGGAAGCGAAAGATCACCACGCCCGCCACCGATGCCAGCAGCAGAAACAGCGTCATTTCGAGCGGGGAAATCATCGGCAAAAACGCATGGGTGAAGCGTCCTCGTTCGTCAGCGGAACCGCGCACGAGAACGCCGTGCGAGATGATTGATTGGGCCGGCAAAAAAGCTGCAAAAAGGCGGCAAAGCAGCTGAAAAAGGGATTGTCGACAGGCCGATGCAGACAGCGGCTCGGCACAGCAGGCCCGGCGCGGCGAACAGGCGCCTTTGCTATACTCCGCGAATGATAGCGAAAATCAATGGCGACAGGGCACTCACGCTTGCTCGCGACGTACTCGACATCGAAGCGGACGCCGTGCGCGCGCTTCGCGACCAGCTCGACGGCAGTTTCGTCGGCGCGGTCGATTTCATCCTGGGTTGCCGTGGACGCGTGGTCGTCTCCGGCATCGGTAAATCCGGCCACGTGGCCCGCAAACTCGCGGCCACGCTGGCAAGCACCGGCACACCCGCGTTCTTCGTGCATCCGGCGGAAGCAAGCCACGGCGACCTCGGCATGGTCACCGCCGACGACGTATTTCTCGCGCTGTCCAATTCGGGCGAAACCGAGGAGCTGATGGCGATCCTGCCGCTCATCAAGCGGATCGGCGCGAAGCTGATCGCGATGACGGGCCGTCCTGGCTCAAGCCTCGCGCAACTCGCGGATGTGCATCTGAATTCCGGCGTCGCGAAGGAAGCCTGTCCGATGAATCTCGCGCCCACCGCCAGCACCACCGCCGCGCTCGCGCTCGGCGATGCGCTCGCGGTCGCGGTGCTCGACGCGCGCGGCTTCGGCCGCGACGACTTCGCGCGCTCGCATCCGGGCGGCGCGCTCGGCCGACGCCTGCTCACCTACGTGCGCGACGTCATGCGCACCGGCGACCAGTTGCCGCAGGTCACCCCCGAGGCAACCGTTAGCGATGCCCTCTTCCAACTGACCGCGAAGCGCATGGGCATGACCTCGGTCGTCGACCGCGAGGGCCGTGTGACGGGCATCTTCACCGACGGCGACCTGCGCCGCGTGCTCGAACGCGACGGCGATTTCCGCCAGCTGCCGATCGCCTCGGTGATGACCGCGGGCCCGCGCACGATCGGGCCGGATCATCTCGCGGTCGAAGCCGTGGAACTGATGGAGCGCTATCGTATCAATCAGATGCTGGTCGTCGACGAAACGGGCAAGCTGATCGGCGCGCTCAACATGCACGACCTGTTTTCGAAGAAGGTGATCTGATGGCCGTCGCTCCCCCTACCGCTAGCGAACGCGCAAGCCGCGTGAAGCTGATGATTTTCGACGTCGACGGCGTACTGACCGACGGCGGCCTGCTGTTCACGGCGGAAGGCGACACGATGAAAGGCTTCAACTCGATGGACGGCCACGGCATGAAGCTGCTGCGCCAGGCCGGCATCGAAACGGCGCTCATCACCGGGCGCAAGTCCGGCATCGTGGCCGCGCGGGCGAAAGAAATGAACATCGCGCATGTCTACCAGGGCGTGCAGGACAAGCCACAGGCGTTCGCCGACCTGCTGCGGCAAACCGGCCTCACCGCCGAGGACTGCGGCTACATGGGCGACGACTGGGTCGATCTCGCGGTGATGCTGCGCGTCGGCTTCGCGGCCGCGCCGGCCAATTCGCATCCCGAAGTGATCGCGCGCGCCCACTGGGTCAGCGAGGCGCGCGGCGGTTACGGCGCGGCGCGCGAAGTGTGCGACACGCTGCTGCGTGCCCAGCACAAATATGAAGCACTGCTCGCGGCGGCGTGCAGCGGCGAGCAACGGGGCCTCGTGGGATGAACCAGTTTCGCCTGACTTCGTTGATCCCGCTCATCGCGATGGCGGCGCTCGCCGGCATCACGTGGTGGCTGCTGCAAGCCACGTTGCCGCGCAAGACCGACGACGAGGTGCGCCCGAAGGAACACACGCCGGACTACTTCGCCGACAACTTTTCGGTGTCCGAACTCGACCAGTCAGGCGCGACGCAGTACCGGCTGACCGCGCAGTCGCTGGTCCATTACGAGGACGACGAAATGAGCGACCTCGTCAAGCCGGCGATGCGTGCGTTCCAGCCCGGCAAGCCGATCGTCACCGCGACCGGCGACACGGGCACGGTCAACGCGGACGCGTCGATCGTCAATCTGTACCAGAACGCGCGCATCCTGCGCGCGCCCGGCGGCGGCGATCCGCAGATGCAAGCCGATTCCGAGCATTTCAGGGTCCTCGTCAACGACGATGTGATCGAGACTGAAAAGCCAGTTAAACTTCAGCGCGGCATGTCCGTGATGACTGCCAGCGGCATGAAATACAACAATGTCACCCGGTTTATGCAACTGTTCGGCAATGTAAGAGGCGCAATCGCCGCGTCCGATTCCGGCCACTAAGCCAACGCATACCGGGTAATCCATTCCAGGCGTGACTGCATGAACGAATCGCACCCCCGTTTTGATACCGGCCGTTCGCGCGCGCTGTCCGCGTGCCGCGCCGCACTCGCTGCGCTCGTCGTCGCGCTGCCGCTCGTCGGCTTCGCGCCGCTTGCGCACGCGGACCGCGCCGACAAAGACAAGCCGCTGAACATCGAAGCGGACAACATGACTTACGACGACCTGCGGCAGGTCAGCATCTTCACCGGCCACGTGGTGGCCACCAAAGGGACGATCCTGATCAAGGCCGATCGCGTCGAAGTGTCGCAAGACCCGCAGGGCTACCAATTCGCGACCGGCACCTCGAGCGGCGGCAATCTGTCGTATTTCCGCCAGAAGCGCGAAGGGCTCGACGAATACATCGAGGGTACGGCCATCCGTATCGACTACGACGGCAAGCAGGATCTGACCACGCTGACCACCAACGCGACGGTGCGCCGCCTGCAGGGCATGACGACGCTGCTCGACCAGGTGCACGGCAGCGTGATCACCTACGACGGCCAGAACGACTTCTACACCGCGAAGGCAGGCAAGGACGTCGCAGGTCCGGGCAACCCGACCGGCCGCGTGCGCGCGATGCTGTCGCCGCGCAACGCCGGCGCCGCGCCGTTGACCGGCGCGTCGGCCACGCTCACGCCGTCCAACTCGATCCAGGGAGCGCCGAACCAGTGAGCACCATGAGCAGCACCATCGCGCCCCTCCCCCATCGGAAGCCGGCCGGCACCAGCAGTTCGCTGGTCGTGCGCAATCTGAAGAAGCGCTATGGCTCGCGCACGGTCGTCAAGGACGTGTCGCTCGACGTGAAGAGCGGCGAAGTGGTCGGCCTGCTGGGCCCGAACGGCGCCGGCAAGACCACGTCGTTCTACATGATCGTCGGCCTCGTGCCGCTCGACGCCGGCGAAATCGATCTGGACGGCAAGTCGATCAGCCTGCTGCCCATTCACAAACGCGCATCGCTCGGCCTGTCATATCTGCCGCAGGAAGCGTCGGTGTTCCGCAAGTTGAGCGTCGAGCAGAATATTCGCGCGGTGCTGGAATTGCAGCACGACGAAAACGGCAAGCGCCTCGGCAAAGACGTGATCACGTCACGCACCGAAGCGCTGCTCGACGAACTTCAGATCGCGCATCTGCGTGAAAATCCGGCGCTGTCGCTGTCGGGCGGCGAGCGTCGTCGGGTTGAAATTGCGCGCGCGCTGGCAACCAATCCGAGCTTCATTCTGCTCGACGAACCGTTCGCCGGCGTCGACCCGATCGCGGTGCTGGAAATCCAGAAAATCGTCAAGTTCTTGAAGCAGCGCAATATCGGCGTCCTGATCACCGACCACAACGTGCGCGAAACGCTAGGTATCTGCGATCACGCGTACATCATCAGCGACGGCAGCGTGCTGGCCGCCGGCGCGCCTAGCGACATCATCGAAAACGAAAGCGTGCGGCGCGTCTATCTGGGCGAGCACTTCCGCATGTAAGCACGTACGGCGTCCCCGGCCAAGCGAGCGCGCGCGGCCGGCCGCGGCGCCATTTTTGCGGCACCCGCACATTCGTTGTCAGGCGGCGCAGGGTGGCGCCGCGCGGCGCGCCAAATTGGGCGTACCCAAAAATTGCGAGTGCCGCAAGGTATCGCGGTCGTGGCAAACTCTCTACAATGAATCTCAACTTGCCATGAAAGCCAGCCTCCAACTCCGCCTATCGCAGCATCTTGCGCTCACGCCGCAACTGCAACAGTCCATCCGGCTGCTTCAGTTGTCGACGCTCGAACTGCAGCAGGAAGTCGCCATGGCGATCTCGCAGAATCCGCTCCTCGAAAACGAAGACGAGTGGATCGCGAGCCCGTTGCGGGTGGCAGCCGACGGTACCGTGATCGCCCAGACACCGGGCTCTTCGGCGCCGGCCGATCCGATGGCCGGCAACGGTTCGGCATCGTCCGAGGGCAACGGCGAGCGAGCCGAAAGCGGCGAGCCGCAGGGTGTCGACGAATACAATGGCCTTTCGGGCGACGGCGGCGGCGATACCTCGCAGTGGAACCTGGACGACTACGGCCGCTCCGGCAACGCGTCGGACGACGACGACCTGCCTCCGCTGCAAATCCACGAATCGAGCACGTCGCTGCGCGACCACCTGATGGCGCAACTGCGCGTCACCCAGGCGAGCCAGCGCGACCGCGCGCTCATCACGTTCCTGATCGAATCGCTGGACGACGACGGCTATCTCGCCGCCACGCTCGAAGAAGTGCTGGCCGACCTGCCCGAAGAACTCGAAGTCGACGTCGACGAACTGAACGCCGCGCTGGCGCTGCTGCATAGCTTCGACCCATCGGGTGTCGGCGCGCGCTCCGCGTCCGAATGTCTGAAGCTGCAGTTGCTGCGGCTCGAGCCATCGCCCACGCGCACGCTTGCGCTAGACATTGTCAGCCATTACCTGGAACTGCTCGCCGCGCGCGATTTCACGCGGCTGCGCAAGCACCTTAAGGCCAGCGACGACGATCTGCGCAACGCGCATGTGCTGATCCGCTCGCTCGAACCATTTCCGGGCGCGGCCTACGGCAAGGCCGAAGCGGACTACGTGGTGCCCGACATCATGGTGCGCAAAACGGCACAGGGCTGGCTGGCGGAGCTGAATCCCGAGGTAGTGCCGAAGCTGCGG
Source organism: Paraburkholderia sp. UCT2 (assembly GCF_014397665.1). Classification (NCBI taxonomy): domain Bacteria; kingdom Pseudomonadati; phylum Pseudomonadota; class Betaproteobacteria; order Burkholderiales; family Burkholderiaceae; genus Paraburkholderia; species Paraburkholderia sp. UCT2. The sequence goes on along the minus strand of NZ_VZQO01000048.1, from coordinate 19,525 downwards.
ATTAACCATCTATACGCGAATATTCTGCGCAATAACCGCGGCGATCCGGGCAGTGGTTCGTTGCGCCAGCAACTGCAGGAAGCACGCTGGCTGATCAAAAATATCCAGCAGCGTTTCGAGACGATCCTGCGGGTTGCGCAGGCAATTGTCGAGCGTCAAAAGAGCTTTTTTGTGCACGGCGAAATTGCCATGCGCCCCTTGGTTTTGCGGGAAATAGCTGATACGCTGGGCCTACACGAGTCGACTGTCTCGCGTGTGACAACCGGCAAATACATGCTGACCCCATTCGGGACGCTGGAATTCAAGTACTTTTTCGGCTCACACGTTTCGACGGACACCGGCGGCGCGGCCTCCTCCACGGCCATTCGCGCGCTGATCAAACAACTGATAGGAGCGGAAAACCCGAAATCGCCACTTTCAGACAGTCGCATAGCCGAACTGCTGGCGGAACAGGGCTTCGTGGTCGCACGGCGTACCGTTGCGAAATACCGTGAGGCGCTCAAAATCCCGGCAGTCAACCTGCGCAAGTCTCTGTAGCCCGCCGCGTTTTGCAGCGGGCATTTACCGGCCGCTCCGCACCTGGCGGACAGGCCGGCCGCTGCGACCTGCCAGATGTCCGTCACCGGGGGGCGACACAGGCAAGCCGTCAGATCGACCGGACCTTTGTCATTGTGCGGACCAAGCGGCCATTAGCTTGGAGAAGCACTATGAATCTCAAGATCAGTGGACACCACCTCGAAGTAACGCCTGCGTTGCGCGAATACGTGATCACCAAACTGGACAGGGTGCTAAGACATTTCGATCAGGTCATCGACGGCAGTGTGGTCCTCTCGGTCGACAACCATAAGGAAAAGGACAAGCGTCAAAAGGTGGAAATCAACCTCCATCTGAAGGGTAAGGATATCTTCGTCGAGAGTTGTGACAGCGATTTGTACGCTGCAATCGATCTGATGATCGACAAGCTCGACAGGCAGGTGATACGCCACAAGGATCGCCTGCAAGGCCATCAGCACGAAGCGATCAAGTATCAGCCGGCGCCGCAACTGGACGTGCCGCCGCAATAGGAGAAATTAGAGGAAATTCCTCAATTCCCTTGAACTCGTCGAGCCGCCCGCGACCGGGCGGTTTTTCGTTTCAGCGCCCCGGTTCCCGCTCACCGCCGGTGCGTCTCGCCGAGGCCGACCCCAACCATTCCCGCAGAGGTTTGCGCAGCGCGACACGTGCCGCGGCGCAAGCGCTGAAAAACCTGATATGCATAGATGGCGCGCCGCACCATCGGCCGTCACCCTGTTCTATAATGTTCCAGTTACCATCGGGGTCAAGCCAGCTCTGATGAAGTACGGCCGATCGAAATCTAACGCTTTCGCGATCGACTCTGACCGTCCGTCTTCGCCAGCATCGAACGAATGGAACGTCACTCAACCGCCCCGGTGGGGAGAACTCAGGCCACGTTTTCGCCTGTCAAAATGAATCGTTTAGCCAAATTTCTTCCCCTCGAGAACGTCGTCATCGGACTATCGGTCACCAGCAAGAAACGCGTGTTCGAGCAAGCGGGCCTGATCTTCGAGAACCAGAACGGCATCGCCCGCAGTACCGTCACAGACAATCTTTTTGCGCGAGAACGACTCGGCTCGACCGGGCTCGGCGAAGGCGTCGCGATCCCGCATGGGCGGATCAAGGGCCTCAAGCAGCCGCTCGCCGCATTCGTCAGACTCGCCGAACCGATCCCCTTCGAAGCGCCGGACGGCCAGCCGGTCTCGCTGCTGATCTTCCTGCTCGTCCCCGAACAGGCCACTCAACAGCACCTCGAAATTCTCTCCGAGATCGCGCAATTGCTGTCCGATCGCGACGCCCGCGAGCGGCTGCACACTGAAGAAGAACGCGAATCGTTGCATCGCCTGCTTACTCAGTGGCAACCTTGATGCAACGGCGGCGGTCGTTCATACGCGCCCGCACACGCAGCAAAGACCCGGCAAGCGGCTCACACTGGAGTCACTGACTCATGGATACGTCCAGCATCAACGCCCAAAGCATTTTCGACGACAACGCCGCCATGCTGAAGCTCAGCTGGCTCACGGGGCATGAAGGCTGGGAGCGCGGCTTTTCTTCGGAATCGGTCGCCAATGCCACGTCGAGCGCCGACCTCGTCGGCCACCTGAACCTGATCCACCCCAACCGGATCCAGGTGCTCGGCGACGCTGAAATCGACTACTACAAACGTCAGACCGACGAAGACCGCTCGCGCCACATGGCCGAGTTGATCGCGCTGGAGCCGCCGTTTCTCGTCGTCGCGGGCGGAGTCGCGGCGCCGCCGGAACTGGTGCTGCGCTGCACGCGCTCGTCGACGCCTCTGTTCACGACGCCGACCTCGGCGGCCGCGGTGATCGATAGTCTGCGTCTTTACATGTCGCGCATTCTCGCGCCGCGCGCGACGCTGCACGGCGTGTTTCTCGACATCCTCGGCATGGGCGTGTTGCTGACCGGTGACTCGGGCCTCGGCAAGAGCGAGCTCGGCCTCGAACTGATTAGCCGAGGCCACGGTCTCGTCGCCGACGACGCTGTCGACTTCGTGCGCCTCGGCCCGGACTTCGTCGAAGGACGCTGTCCGCCGCTGCTGCAGAACCTGCTCGAAGTTCGCGGCCTCGGTCTGCTCGACATCAAGACGATCTTCGGCGAAACGGCGGTGCGCCGCAAAATGAAACTGAAGCTGATCGTGCAACTGGTGCGCCGCCCCGACGGCGAATTCCAGCGGCTGCCGCTGGAAAGCCAGACCGTCGACGTGCTCGGCCTACCGATCAGCAAGGTGACGATCCAGGTGGCCGCCGGCCGCAACCTCGCAGTGCTGGTCGAAGCGGCCGTGCGCAATACGATTCTGCAGCTGCGCGGTATCGACACGCTGCGCGATTTCATGGATCGGCAACGTCTCGCCATGCAGGATCCCGATAGCCAGTTTCCCGGCAAGCTGATCTGAAGCCCGCCACAGCGCCATGAAGCGCCCGCAGAAGGCAGGCCGCGGGCACGCGCATGGAGGCCAGATGCTATGATGAAATCTACGCTTTCGACGACTCCATGCGCATAATCCTGATCACCGGTATTTCCGGCTCCGGCAAATCGGTTGCCCTGAACGCGCTCGAAGACGCGGGTTATTACTGCGTCGATAATCTGCCGCCGCGTTTCCTGCAGCAACTCGCCAGCTACCTCGCCGCGGACGGCCAGGATCGTCTCGCGGTCGCGATCGACGCGCGCTCGGGTTCGTCGCTCGACGAAATGCCCGCGATGATCCGCGACCTCAAGCGCTCGCACGACGTGCGCGTGCTGTTCCTGAGCGCGAGCACGCAGTCGCTGATTCAACGCTTTTCCGAAACGCGTCGCCGCCATCCGCTGTCCGGCTCGCCCGCGCACGACGCGGACGTTGGCCTGCTCACGTCGCTCGCCGAAGCGATCGAACGCGAGCGCGAACTGGTCGCGGGACTTGCCGAATTCGGCCATCAGATCGACACGAGCAATCTGCGCGCGAACGTGCTGCGCGCATGGGTCAAGCGCTTCATCGAACAGGAGGACGCGGGGCTCGTGCTGATGTTCGAGTCGTTCGGCTTCAAGCGCGGCGTACCGCTCGACGCGGATTTCGTATTCGACGTACGCACGCTGCCGAACCCATACTACGATCATGAATTGAGGCCGCTCACCGGCCTCGACAAACCGGTCATGGATTTTCTCGATGCGCAGCCGGTCGTCCACGAGATGATCGACGACATCGAGAAGTATCTGTCCAAGTGGCTGCCGCATTTCCGCGACGACAATCGCAGCTACCTGACCGTCGCAATCGGTTGCACGGGCGGCCAGCACCGCTCGGTATTCATCGCGGAGACGCTTGCCGCGCGTCTCGCAACATCGGCGAATGTGATTGTGCGGCACCGCGATGCGCCGGTCGACGTCGGCGAATCATCGAAGCTGGTGGCTTAACCGGCCGCATCGCGCGGCCTTAACCCGAAGCGTTGCGCCATGTCCTCTACGCCTACTGTGTACGCCGATTTGCCGCTGTTTCCGCTGCATACGGTGCTATTTCCCGATGGCTTGCTGCCGCTCAAAATCTTCGAAGCGCGCTACCTCGACATGGCGCGCGACTGTCTGCGCGAAAAAACACCGTTCGGCGTTTGCATGCTGAAAAGCGGCGCCGAAGTCGCGCGCGAGGAAGAACCTTCGGTACCCGAAACGATCGGCTGTCTCGCCGAGATCGACGAGTGCGACGTCGAAGCATTCGGCATGCTGCTGATTCGCGCGCGCGGCACGAAGCGCTTTCGTCTGTTATCGCATCGCGTCGAAGCGAGCGGTCTGCTGGTCGGCATGGCCGAGCCGCTCGCCGATGATCTCCCGCTCGAGGGCAATGAGCTATTGGCCAAATTCGGCGCGTGCGCGGAAGTGCTCGAGCGGATCATCGCAACGATCCGCGAACGCGATCCGGACAGCCTACCGTTCGCCGAGCCGTTCCGGCTCGACGATCCGTCGTGGGTGTCGAACCGTCTCGCCGAGGTGCTGCCAATCGCGTTGCGCGCACGGCAAAAGCTGATGGAATTAACCGATGCCGGCGCGCGCATCGACGTCGTGCATCACTACATGCAACAGCATCAGTTGCTGTGAAATCCTGAAGTCGTGAAGGCTGCCGCGCCGGACCCAAGTCGCCCGCTCAGCACCTCCGATCCATTCCGCTAGAGCAACGAACCATGCAGACTGGCGAGCAGCTTGCGCACCGGCGCCGGCACGCCGAACGAATCCAGATCGCTGAGCGCAACCCATGCGGTGTCCGCATCGTTGAGCGCGGCCACGGCGCCGACACCGCGATCGAACTCCGCAAGCCGCGGTTCGATATCCAGCTTGAAATGCGTGAATACGTGTGAGAACGACGCGAGCGCGGACACTTCGCCGTCGCCGCCGAACGCGCGCGCCCGCTCGGCCAGCGATGCTTCGTCGGCAGCTTCGGGCAGACTCCACAGACCACCCCAGATGCCCGACGGCGGACGCCGCTCGAGCATCACCGCATTGCCGTCGCGCAGCACCAGCATCCAAGTACGGCGTGTCGGCACCGCTTTCTTCGGGCGCGCGGTCGGCAATTCACGTTGACGTCCGGTGACGTTGGCAACGCAGTCCGGCGCGAACGGACAGCGTGTGCAATCGGGTTTGCCGCGCACGCACAATGTCGCGCCGAGATCCATCAAGCCCTGCGTGTACCCGCTGACCTCCGCGTTCGACGCATTCGACGGCAGCAGTGACTCCGCGAGCGTCCACATTGCGTTCTCGACTTTCTTCTCGCCCGGAAAGCCTTCGACGCCGAATACGCGCGCGAGCACGCGCTTCACGTTGCCGTCGAGAATCGTCGCGCGCGCGCCGAACGCGAACGACGCGATCGCCGCGGCCGTCGAGCGGCCAATGCCGGGCAACTCGGCGAGCTCATCGACCGACGCGGGAAACGCGCCGCCATGCTGCTCGACGACGACCTGCGCGCAGCGATGCAGATTGCGCGCGCGCGTGTAGTAGCCGAGGCCGGCCCACAGCGCCATCACGTCATCGGACGGCGCGGCGGCGAGCGCGGCGACATTCGGGAAACGCGCGAGAAATTTCGCGTAGTACGGAATCACCGTCGACACCTGGGTCTGCTGCAGCATGATTTCGGACAGCCAGATGCGATACGGATCGCGCGTGTTCTGCCACGGCAGATCGTGGCGGCCGTGCTGGCGCTGCCACGCGACCAGCCGCGCGGAAAACTCGGGCATCGGCGCAAACGCGGGCGCGGTGTCGGACGCGCTGGAGCGCGCGCCGGTCGTTGGGGTCAGGCGGGAAGGCATCGAGAATCTAGCGCTGGCAAGTGGGACAGAAGTACGTGGAGCGTTGCCCCTGCACGATCTGTTTGATTGGCGTTCCACACACGCGGCATGGCAGGCCCGCGCGATCGTAGACGAAGTAGTCGAACTGAAAATAGCCGCTTTCGCCGTCGCTGCCGACGAAATCGCGCAGCGTGCTGCCGCCCTTGTCGATCGCGGCGGCGAGCGTCACGCGCACGGCATCGGCCAGCAGTTCATAACGCACGAGCGACACGCGGCCCGCCGCGGTGGTCGGCCGGATGCCCGCGCGAAACAGACTCTCCGACGCGTAGATATTGCCCACGCCGACCACGATGTCCCCCGCCAGCAGCGCCTGCTTCACCGACACCTTGCGCCCGCGCGTCAACCGATGCATCAGCGCGCCCGAAAAAGCCGGCGAGAAAGGCTCGACGCCAAGGCTCGCGAGCAGCGGATGTTCGAGGATGTCGCCTGCTTCGCGCGGATGCCATAGCACCGCGCCGAAGCGGCGGGGATCACGATAGCGCAGGATAAAGTCGTCGAAGATCCAGTCGACATGATCGTGCTTCGCCGCGGCAGGCGGATGCGGCACATGACGCAGAACGCGCAACGTGCCCGTCATGCCGAGGTGGACGATGAACCACCCTGCGTCGATTTCGAACAGCAAATACTTGCCGCGTCGCTCGACTTTGCGCACCACGTGGCCGCGCAAGGTTTTCGCAAGGTCGGCCGGAATTGGCCAGCGCAGCGCGGCCGTCCGCACGTCGACGCGCTCAACCTTGCGCCCGGACACATACGGTTCGATCCCCCGTCGGGTAACCTCGACTTCTGGCAACTCTGGCATGGCTGATTGGTCTGCTACTTGCGTGAGTGGTTGTGCGCGTATTGTAGCGAGCGCGTTACAATCGACTGAAACATTGAACGGATTTCCATGAACGTGTCCTTCGTGAAGCTGCTATCAAAGCGCCGCGCGCGCGTGTCCAACGTGCCGCTCGCCGTGTCCGCTCGCCGCATGCTCGGTGCAGCCGCGCTCGGATTGTGGGCGCTGGCCGCCGTGCCCGCGCATGCGCAGGACCAGTCGCCGGATTCCGACGACACGTCGGTCACGATGCCGGACCCGCTGGGTCCGGCAACACCTGAAGACAAAAAGTCGCTGCCCGGCGTGCCGCTGTCGAGCCAGATCGTCTTCCAGGTGTTGGCCGCCGAGATCGCGCTGCAGCGCGACCAGCCGGCACCGGCCTATCAGACCTACCTCGCGCTCGCGCGCGACACTCACGACCCGCGCATGGCGCAACGCGCCACCGAAATAGCGCTGGCGGCGCAGAGCCCGTCGGACGCGCTCGCCGCCGCGCAACTGTGGCAACAGTACGCGCCGAGTTCGGAACGCGCCGCCCAGCTCGACGCGTCGCTGCTCGTGCTGTCTGGCAAGCCCGACGATGCGTCGCCGATCCTGTCGCAAGAACTGGCGAAGGTACCTGAGGAAAATCGCGGCAGCGCGGTCCTCGCGCTGCAACTGCTGTTGTCGCGCGGCCCGAACCGCGTCGGTGGCCTGCACGTGTTGCAGGACCTGCTGAAGAACGACATGAACCGGCCGGAGGCGCAACTGGCCCTCGCGCGTCAGCAGCTGCTGGCCGACGACGCGCCGGGCGCGCACAAGTCGCTCGAGCAGGCGCTCACGATCAAGCCCGACTATCTGCCGGCGGCGTTGATGCTGTCGCAAATGGGTCCGGAGGAGCGCAAGGAAGGCATCGCGTCGCTCGAAAAGTACGTGCAGCAGAATCCGAAATCGCATGACGCACGGCTCGCGCTGGCGCAGATGTATCTTGCCAGCGACCGTCTCGACGACGCGCAGAAGCAGTTCGAGCTCATGCGCAAGGCCAACCCCAACGACTTGACACCGTTGATGGCGCTCGCGCTGATCAAGATCCAGCAGAAGAATCTCCCCGAAGCGCAGACGTATCTGGTGCAGTACGCGCAGCAGGCCGAGAAGACGCCGGGTGTCGATGCGGGCCAGGCCTACATCTACCTCGCGCAGCTAGCGCTCGAACAGAAGAATGAGGCGGCCGCGAGCGACTGGCTGAACAAGATCTCGCCAGCGAGTCAACAATACCTGGCCGCGCAGATTACCCGCGCGCAACTGCTCGCGAAACAGGGCAAGACCGAGGAGGCGCGCCAGTTGCTCTCCAACTTGCAGACCTCCGATCCGCGTGATGTGGCGCTGATCGCGCGCACCGATGCGGCGATCCTGTTCGACGCGAAGCGCTACCCGGAGGCCGAAGCGCGTCTGCAGCAAGCCACGGCGAACTTTCCCGACGACCCCGACCTCACCTACGACTACGCGATGGCCGCCGAGAAAACCGGCCATTACGACATCATGGAAGCGCAGCTGCGCAAGCTGATCCAGACGCAGCCGGACAATCCGCAGGCGTATAACGCGCTCGGCTATTCGCTCGCAGATCGCAACCAGCGCCTGCCAGAGGCGGACAAGCTGGTCGAGAAGGCCTCGGCGCTCGCACCGAACGATGCGTTCATCATGGACAGCGTCGGCTGGGTCAAGTACCGGATGGGTAACACGGCCGATGCGATCAAGCTGCTGCGCAAGGCATACAGCCTCCAGCCGAACGCGGAAATCGGCGCGCACCTCGGCGAAGTGCTGTGGAAGGCCGGCGAGCAGGAACAGGCGCGCGCCGCGTTTCGCGAGGCTCGCAAGCTCGAACCCGACAACGAGACTCTCGTCAAAACGTTGCAACGTCTTCAGGTAAACAATCTTTGATGCGTCTTTCCCGTTTGATTTCTTTTTCCAGGGCGCCGCGCGGCATGGCGGTTGGTTTCGCGGCGGCGGCGGTTGTCGCGCTGGCCGGCTGCGCGTCGGTGAAGCCGCAAGGGCCGTCCACGTCGAACGCCGCCACCGAAGTCACCGCGCAGACGAGCCGCTCGTATCAGGGCCGCTTCGCGATCCAATACAACGATCAGAACGGCCAGCAGCGCAACGCTTACGGCAATTTCTCGTGGCAGGAAACGGGCGACACCGTCACGCTGCAGTTGCGCAATCCGCTTGGCCAGACGCTGGCCATCGTGACTTCATCGCCGGCTTCGGCCACGCTCGAATTGCCGAACCGCCAGCCGCTCACCGCCGATAACGTGTCGACGCTGATGCAGAACGCGCTCGGCTTCACGCTGCCGGTCGAAGGGTTGCGCTACTGGCTGCAACCGTCGCCGGCGCCGACTTCGCGCGCGAAGACCGAGAAGGATCCGGAGCAACCGTCGCGCCTGAAGCAGATCACCCAGGACGGCTGGACGATCGACTATGTGGCCTATGCCGATGCACCAGCCACCGGCGTGAAGCGCCTCAATCTGAGCCGCTCGGAGCCGCCACTCGACATCAAGCTCGTGCTGGATCAGTGAGTCGTTCTTGCTGGGCCTTTTGTCCCAGCATCCGCTCACGTAACCTTGCTACCCGTTTGGCGCCACCGTGGCGCATGTAGCCTTCTCATGATCGAAACAACCAATTCGCTGCGCGACTGTCTCGCGCCAGCGAAACTCAATCTCTTCCTGCACATCACCGGCCGTCGGCCGGATGGTTATCACACGCTGCAGACGGTCTTCCAGTTGCTTGACTGGGGCGACACGCTGCACTTCACGCGACGCGACGACGGTCTCATCACGCGCCGCACCGAAATCGCCGACGTGCCGCCCGAGCATGACCTGACCGTACGCGCCGCGACGTTGCTGAAGGTACATACGGGCTCCCGCGAAGGCGTCGATATCGAAATCGACAAGCGCCTGCCGATGGGCGCGGGCCTCGGCGGCGGCAGTTCCGATGCGGCGACGACGCTGCTCGCGCTCAATCGCCTGTGGAAGCTCGATCTGCCACGTCAGGAGTTGCAGGATCTTGCGTTGAAACTCGGCGCGGACGTGCCTTTCTTCGTATTTGGAAAAAATGCGTTTGCAGAGGGTGTCGGAGAATCATTGGACGTTGTACAATTGCCGCCGCGTCACTTCCTGGTAGTGACGCCAAGGGTGCAGGTTCCGACTGCAGCGATTTTTTCCGAAAAAGCGTTGACAAGAGATACAAAGCCCCTCATAATTACCGACTTTCCCGCAGAACTCAGCTGCAACACTGAGTGGCCAGAAAGCTTCGGCCGGAATGACATGCAGCAAGTTGTCGTAGGAAAGTACGCGGAAGTAGCGCAAGTGTTGCGGTGGTTTGAAAGCATCGCGCCAGCGCGGATGTCCGGATCGGGTGCCAGTGTTTTTGCAGCGTTCCGTAGCAAAGCTGAAGCAGAAGCGGCGCAAGCCAAACTGCCCGGCGAGTGGAACAATGCAGTAGCAGCGGGCTTGGATCAGCATCCACTCTTTGCTTTCGCGTCATAAGTTTTGCATCGTCGAACGAAACTCCACGTTCGGCGGAGCTCAAAGTTAGTGTAGGGGAGTCGCCAAGCTGGTTAAGGCACCGGATTTTGATTCCGGCATGCAAAGGTTCGAATCCTTTCTCCCCTGCCAAAAATTCTCGTAGTTCGCTGTAGTTCGCATTTCTCCCGCCCCCAGCCTGAAGTAGGTGCACGATGAGCAGCCATGACGGCCTGATGGTTTTTACTGGCAACGCAAATCCCGCGCTTGCACAGGAAGTCGTCAAAAACCTCGGTATTCCCCTCGGCAAAGCAATGGTTAGCCGTTTCTCGGACGGTGAAATCCAAGTCGAGATTCAGGAAAACGTGCGCGGCAAGGATGTCTTCGTCCTGCAATCCACGTGCGCGCCGACTAACGACAATCTGATGGAACTGATGATCATGGTCGATGCGCTCAAGCGCGCATCCGCAGGCCGGATCACCGCAGCCATCCCCTACTTCGGTTATGCCCGTCAGGATCGTCGCCCGCGTTCGGCGCGCGTCGCCATCTCGGCTAAGGTCGTGGCGAACATGCTGGAAATCGCCGGCGTCGAGCGGATCATCACGATGGATCTGCACGCCGACCAGATTCAAGGCTTCTTCGACATCCCGGTCGACAACATCTACGCAACGCCCGTGCTGCTCGGGGATCTGCGCAAGCAGAACTACGACAACCTGATGGTAGTTTCGCCGGACGTCGGCGGTGTGGTCCGCGCCCGTGCATTGGCGAAGCAACTCAATTGCGATCTCGCGATCATCGACAAGCGTCGCCCGAAGGCGAACGTCGCCGAAGTGATGAACATCATCGGTGAAGTCGAAGGCCGCACCTGCGTGATCATGGACGACATGGTCGACACGGCTGGCACGCTGTGCAAGGCCGCGCAGGTTCTGAAGGAACGCGGCGCGAAGCAGGTATTCGCGTACGCCACCCACCCGGTTCTGTCGGGCGGCGCGGGTGAGCGTATTGCCGCTTCCGCACTCGACGAACTCGTTGTGACGGACACGATTCCGCTCGGCGAAGAAGCCCGTTCGTGCGCGAAGATCCGTTCGCTGACGAGCGCCGGTTTGCTCGCCGAAACGTTCTCGCGCATCCGCCGCGGCGATTCGGTGATGTCGCTGTTCGCTGAGAGTTAAGCATTTGCGAAGACACCGGGTACCGCTTCATGCGACACGCGGCGTTTTTGCACAATCGGCATGAACGAACGAAGGTTCTTGCCGCTATCCTGGGCCTCAGCCATTACGGCTTCGAGGCCCTGTTTTTACTGCCTGGTCGCGGGCAGTGCATTGGAGATTCAACATGAAAGTAGTCGCTTTCGAGCGTTCCCTGCAAGGTACGGGTGCGAGCCGCCGCCTGCGTAACTCGGGCAAGACCCCGGGTATCGTTTATGGCGCCGGTGCTGACACGCAACTGATCGAACTCGATCACAACGCCCTGTGGCACGCGCTGAAGAAAGAAGTTTTCCACTCGTCGATCCTCGATCTGGAAGTGGCAGGCAAGTCGCAACAAGTTCTGCTGCGCGACGTGCAATACCACCCGTTCCGTCAGCTCGTGCTGCACGTGGACTTCCAGCGCGTCGACGCGACGAAGAAGCTGCATACCAAGGTGCCGCTGCACTTCTTGAACCAGGAAACCAACCCGGCAGTGAAGCTGTCGAGCGCGGTGATTTCGCACATCCTCAACGAAATCGAAATCGAGTGCTTGCCGTCGGCACTGCCGGAGTTCATCGAAGTCGACCTCGCGAAGATCGAAGCAGGTCAATCGGTTCACGCGAAGGACATCCCGTTGCCGGCAGGTGTGGCGCTCGTGGCCCACGTCGACGCGGAAAACCCGGTGGTCGCTGCTGCAACGATCCCGGCTGGCGCAATCGCTGAAGACGCTGCAGCTGCTGAAGGTGGCGAAACGCCGGCTGCTTAAGAGCCTTCCGGTTCGAAGCAAGCAATCCTCTCGATCCGTTTCCTATGAAACGGTCGATGTGACCCGCCGAGGTTCGCCCTGGCGGGTTTTTTTTCGGCTTTTCTAGTCCGGTACGTTTCACTTCCGGACTTGGTGGACTCACGCAATCATGATCAAGCTGATCGTCGGGCTCGGCAATCCGGGCGCCGAATACACCGCGACGCGTCACAACGCCGGCTGCTGGCTGGTCGATCAACTCGCGCGCGAGGCCGGCACCGCGCTGCGCGACGAGCGGCGCTTTCACGGCTTTTACGCGAAAGCGCGGTTGCATGGCGAGGAAGTGCATCTGCTCGAGCCCCAAACCTACATGAACCGCTCTGGTCAATCGGTCGTCGCGCTCGCGCAATTCTTCAAGATTCTTCCCGACGAGATCCTCGTCGCACACGACGAGCTCGACATGCCACCCGGCAGCGTCAAGCTGAAGCTCGGCGGCGGCAGCGGCGGGCATAATGGGCTGAAGGACATCAGCGCGCATCTGTCGTCGCAGCAATACTGGCGGCTGCGGATCGGCATCGGCCATCCGCGCGATCTGATTCCCGAAAGCGCGCGCGCCGGCGCGAAGCCGGACGTCGCGAACTATGTGCTGAAGCCGCCGCGGCGAGAAGAGCAGGAGGTCATCGACGCGTCGATCGAACGCGCGCTCGCGGTGATGCCGCAGATCATCAAGGGCGAGCTCGAACGCGCAATGATGCAACTGCATCGCAACAACAGCTGACGCGCGCCACACTCATCGACACCCGCAATCGGCCCCGCAAGGAGAATCGCTTGAGCCGCTACTGGAGCGACATCATTCACCGTCTGACGCCGTACGTGCCGGGCGAGCAGCCCGCGCTCGCGTATCCGGTGAAGCTGAATACCAACGAGAATCCGTATCCGCCGTCGCCGCGCGTGCTAGACGCGATCCGCCGCGAGCTCGGCGACACGGCCGACGCACTGCGCCGCTATCCCGATCCGAGCGCACGCAAGCTGCGCGAAACGGTCGCCGCGTATCACGGCATCCGCGCCGAGCAGGTGTTCGCGGGCAACGGCTCGGACGAGGTACTCGCGCTAACGTTCCAGGCCTTGCTCAAGCACGACAAGCCGCTGCTGTTTCCCGACATCACTTACAGCTTCTATCCGACCTACGCGAAGTTGTTCGAGGTCGACTACCGGACCATCCCCCTCGACGACAGCTTCGCGATCAACGTCGACGACTACACGGTGCCCAACAGCGGCATCCTGTTTCCGAATCCGAACGCGCCGACCGGCCGGCCGCTGCCGCTCGCGGTAATCGAACGCCTCGTCGCGAGCCATCCTGATTCGGTCGTGGTGATTGACGAAGCGTATGTCGACTTCGGCGCCGAGTCGGCGATTGCGCTGATCGCGCGCTATCCGAATCTGCTCGTCGTACAGACCGTGTCGAAGTCGCGTTCGCTCGCCGGCATGCGCGTCGGCTTTGCGTTCGGCGATCCTGCGTTGATCGATGCGCTCAATCGCGTGAAGGACAGCTTCAATTCGTACCCGCTCGATCGCCTCGCGCAAGTCGCGGCCACCGCCGCCTACGAAGACGACGCGTGGTTTCGCGAATGCTGCGCGAAGGTGATCGCGAGCCGCGAACGGCTTGCGGCGGAATTGACCGCGCTCGGCTTCGAGGTGGTGCCATCGGCGGCGAATCTGCTGTTCGCGCGGCATGAGGGGTACGACGCGGCGACGCTCGCGTCGCGGCTGCGGCAAAAGGAAATTTTCGTGCGGCATTTCAACGCGCCGCGCATCGACCAGCATTTGCGGATCTCGGTCGGCACCGACGCCGAATGCGACATACTGCTCGACGCTTTGCGCGGCATTTTTAGCGCTTACGTCGGATAACGGAAACGCCGCCCCAAAAGAAAACGGCGAAGGCCCGCAGGCCTTCGCCGTTTTCTTTTGCGCGTCTCCCGCGAACGTCAGGTGCCCTTGGCGGCCTGCAACGCGTGATATTTCGCCATCAAACCTTCGGGCGTTTCCAAGTGGTTCGGGTCACGCGGAATGCACTCGACCGGACACACCTGAATGCATTGCGGCTCGTCGAAATGACCGACGCACTCGGTGCACTTCTTCGGGTCGATCACATAGATTTCTGGGCCCATCGAAATCGCGTCGTTCGGGCACTCGGGCTCGCAGACGTCGCAATTGATGCACTCGTCGGTAATCATCAGGGCCATTCTGCCACCCACTTTCCTAGAAAAAACAATACATTATAGCTTTTTCGCCTGCCGCACGGTCGTGCAAAAATGGCCGACTCCCACGTTTTTGAGTTGCGGCTGAGTTGCACAGGTGTTGCAGATTTTGCAGCGCGCAAAGTCCAAGTAGCGCGTCAAGCCATGAGCAGCAAGACGTTTCAGCACAATTGCGACGTCAGCGAGCCCGAGTGCCCGAACGACGCCATTTCGATGGGCCCGGAAATCTACGTGACATCCCCGGGCACCTGCGCGAAATTGCCAAACGTCTGCAGATATCATTTCAGCATATCTACGCGAGCGAATTGACCGACAAGAGCAGCATCGACCAGATCCAATCCAAGTGCGGACACTTGAGAAAGTACTTTGCACACGCTAGTGCAGGCCATATAAGAGGAATCGCCCTAAACGATGGTGCTGACGACTTCTTCGCGAGTCAAGGATTGGCTTGGTCACGACCTAACTGCGAATAGCTGCCCCTCCTTCGCTTTGCCCGGCCGACCAAATTGCGACGAACCACAATGCAAATTCGAGCTTGGGTTGATTCCATTGCCGTAGGATACAATGGAATTAAGTGAATCCAGAAAAACGCAAGCGGATAAGAGGAAAAAGAATCGATGCCCAAGGTTAAGGTCGAGACGTTCATAGAGGACTTCACTCGTGAACTAGAGCAGAACAACGTGGCTATCTTTGCTGGAGCGGGCCTGTCGGTACCAACTGGTGTCGTCGACTGGAAGGGGCTTCTCAAGCCTTTGGCCAAAGAGCTTGATCTGGATATCGACCGAGAACATGATCTAGTTCGTGTGGCGCAATATCACGTGAACCATCACGGTCGCAGCAAGAGTGATCTGACAGAGGCAATCCTTAACGGTTTCGCGCGACGCGGCACTGCTATTACCGAGAACCATAAAATTCTCGCTCGCCTGCCCATTCAGACCTACTGGACAACGAACTACGATGCATGTATCGAGGACGCGCTAAAGCAGAGCGGGAAAGTCCCGGACGTCAAACACACGATACAGCAGATGCTGACGACTTTGCACGGACGTGACGCAGTCGTTTACAAGATGCACGGCGACTATCTTGACGCGAGCAACGCCGTTTTGTGCAAAGAGGACTACGAGACGTTTCACCTAAAACGGGGCGAGTTCCTTACAGCGCTGGCAGGTGATTTGCTGTCCAAGATGTTCCTATTCATAGGATTCAGCTTTTCCGACCCCAACCTAGACTACGTGCTGGGACGGCTCCATAGCCGTTACGGCGAGCATCAGCGAAAACATTACTGTCTTGTCAAATCAGAAATAGCAAATGCTGATGATCAGCCCGGAGAATTCGAATATCGGAAAGCCAAGCAAGACCTCTTCATCCGTGACCTAGAGCGCTATAACATCCGGGCGGTAATGGTCGATAGCTACGATCAAATTACTGAAATTTTGAGAGCGGTTGAGAGTCGCCACAAAAGTAAGACGGTCTTCGTGTCTGGCGCCGCCCATGAATATGGGACCCGTTGGCCGGCACAGGAGGCCACGAATTTCGTGCACTCTTTAGGCATGGGGTTGATTGCCAAGGATTATAAAATTGTGACGGGTCTCGGCCTCGGTATCGGTAGCACGGTCGTCGACGGCGCTCTCACCCAGATTTATCATGTCCAGAGAAGAAACCTGACTGATCAGTTGGTCATTCGGCCATTTCCGCAGTCGCCTCAAGGACAGCAGACTTGGCACGTGTATCGACAAGATATGCTCGATTTCGCGGGCATCGCTATTTACATGTTTGGCAACAAACTCGCCGGCAATCCACCCGCTTTACAACGCTCCAATGGGATGGTTGACGAATTTGATATTGCTCATGCGAAGGGCATCAAGGTCTTGCCGCTGGGTTTCACAGAATTTGTGGCAAGAGATCTTTATGACCGCGTTAAAGCCAACTTCACCCAATTCTATCCAAGCGCAACTGCTAAGTTTCAGTCGATGTTCAACTTGCTAGGCGACTCAAGCCGGTCGTTGCAGGATCAGCTGACTACGACCTTCGAGGCACTCGCCGAACTGCAAAAAATATAATCCTGGTTGCACTACACAGCTCTACAACGCGGCATCAAAAGAGGATGACCAATGACTAGAAGAACGTTTTTTTCTTTCCACTATACCCCCGATGTTTGGCGAGTTTGGAATGTGCGGAACTGTTGGGTAGTGCGGCCCGCCGAACAGATTGCGGACGGTTTTTTTGATAGCAGCGTCTTCGAGGCGTCGAAAAAGGAAAGCGAAGATAATCTCAAGGCATTTTTGAGAGACGGGTTGAAGAACACGTCTGTCACATGCGTACTGGCTGGCGCCAATACGTCTGAGCGGCGCTGGGTACGATATGAAATTGTTCGAAGCGTGTTGAAAGGGAATGGACTGCTAACCGTGGATATTCACGGGGTTGGAGACAGGCTCGGCAAGACCGGCACCAAAGGCCTAGATCCGCTCGCAAGCATTGGCCTATATAAGACAAACGACAAGATTTACTTCGCTGAAAAAAACGGTGACAAATGGGAGAAGTACGGCGACTACAGCTCTCCCATCTCCGCCGGAGATCTGTGGTTTGACGCTCCGACAAGCAACACGGTTGTGCCTCTTTCAAAGCATTGCCGTCGCTATGACTTTGTAGCCAACGACGGACGAGCGAAAATATCGGAATGGATTGAGGCCGCCGCGAAGCTAGCTGGCCGATAACCAAATGCGGTTGCGGGCAAGCGTCCTCAGGTCTAATTGCGGTGCTGCGGCCGCCTCTTTTTCTCAGCCCTAGTGCTTGACCGCACATTCCGGTTGTGTCAAAGACCAGAAATTCCCGCCAGCCCAAATCTCCACCAACTTGCCAACCGAGACGCACTGCGTCTCGGTACGCTACAGCGCCCCGCACGCCCAGCTAGCAGCAATGACGCTACACCAGACCAGACACGAGTGCGACAAGCACATCACGTGATCCAATCAAAGTACCAGCGCAGAAAGAATCATTTAAGCGCGACAACGCCAGACGCCGGTTGAAACGACAAGTGCGTCCAGTCGCACGTAGTGCTCGCTGGCTTGCCAAATGAGCCGTCAAGCATTTGGCTACCTGATTTCATAGCAGAGCTTGTCCAAGCCTGCCAAAGCGCCATTGCCACGCACGGCGCTTCGAGCGGCCGCACGCGCGCGCAATTGTGCGCAGTCATAGCAAGACTAGGCCCGCTCGTCGCTGATTGCCAACAACTGTCGGTGTGACCGACAATTCACCCAATGCGTGGCAGCAGAATCGTCATGCGCTTCTCCGATATTGCTTCACTCGTCGCTGGAACTTGTCCTTTAGGGCTCGGCCTGACAGCGAATCGCCGAAACCACCGCAATGCTGCCGGTCATCGGGTGCCGTACCCGCAGCCTAGAACCTATTAGATCCGACCTTCTACGCCGATATGGGCACGATGAAAAACAACGAACGAGTTTTCTACACGCGCGACGAGGTCAAGCAGATTACTGACGCCTACCAGCACATCTTCGGGCCGATCGGCGCCGAACTGCGCGACTATTGGGACCTCGACCGGAAGCGCGAGTGGGGCTGTTTGACGACTGATTTTCACAATGCCTCGTTCGAGCAATACCAGGAAGCAAGCAAACACGCCATCGAGATTGAGACCACCGTTTCTGATCCCGTGCAACGAGGCCTCGCGCTGCGAGACATCACCAGAAAAACTGGCGTCGGGCTCAGTCTTGGCGTGTGTCCGTGGACCGATCACGGCCTCTTCCAGACCTACGGGCAGAACACGCATCGACAGCAATTGACCATCATCCTTGGACATGACTGGTATCCCATTGTCCCCCGACGAGCAAAAAAGCCGCACCCCGTCGACGTACCTCTATCGCGCTATGCCGGCTTGCGCGGCCTCACGAAATACATCAACGTCGGTGCAGTGCCGGCGGCGATCATGGACAAGTCCGAGGTGTTGCTGTTCCTGAACTTCAAGCCGGATTTTCGGCCACCCAACGAACCGGTGAAGGGCCCCTTCGAGCCGTACGACCGTTGCACCCAAGGCTTCAACGCGCTTGTCGAGGCAGCAAGCCGCGAATTCAAGGTTCAGGTCATCAGTTGGGGAGCAAACGTCTGGCAACTGCTCAGCAAGCAGGTGCCGGAGATACGCAAGCCTGTTGGTGTTTGCGTTCACGCCCGCACGAACGAAGGGTTCGGCCGTCCGCTCGAACTACGCTGCGGCCAACGCACGGTGCCCTATCTCCCGCTCGCGCACCCCTGCGACAGACGCAATTTCAACGAACATCATGCCGCGCATGCGCACGAAGGTTTCCTTAAGATGGGACTTGGAGGCAGGGGCAGCTGGGCGGGGACTCTTTAGCAGCGTGCGCTGTTCTGCGCTTCGAGAGTGGTTTAGGTCAATACCCCCGCTAAGCCCTCCGCCTTGCAGGTCCGATTGTCGGACCTGTGCATAGCAAGAAATTCGACGTATGGCTTGCCAGAAACGTCACCAGGCGTCCGGCTGCGCGGCTTCACTGCGGACTTGTGCAAAGCTGGGAAGACGCGCCAAAACGCCCTTGCCAAGCGCTCTCACCTCCCACCGAGAGCCTATGCGCTAGTTGCAGCCAGACCACGAACGCGCGTTGCTGATTGCCTGCAACTGTCGGTGTGACCGACAATCTACGGCTTGGCAAAAAGCCGGCATGCGCTTGGCCGCGTGGTCGGTGGTTTCACCGCAGTGCCAACTCCGAAGCCGGAGAGCGCCGCAGCGCCGCCAGCATATCAATCACCGCAATCGCAACAATATCTATGACCCTAGATGTGCTGCACCAACGAAAAATCGGCGAACCGTTCTCGAAACACGCAACGGTCGAGGAAGCCACATCGGTAGTCCTGAAGAGCCTTACATTTTTATTTCACGTCGTATGCCCTTCTGACGAGAACAGCTTCCATGACCAAATCCTCATCCCCGTACTTGGTGCGCTTCAGCAAGCCGATCATCCTGAGCCCCTAAATATCAACCTTCGGACTCACTCTCCCCAGTTTGGATAGCGTCAAGCAGGAAGTCCGGTTTACCGACAAACATCTTGGCCGGTCGGTCGAGATGTTTGTCGCTGTCAGTTGGACATGGTTGTCGCTCCGTTCGGATTGTCAGCGGGTAATTGACGGCGC